>NZ_JADBQL010000029.1:0-69979 GCF_014895905.1 Enterobacter cloacae complex sp. P15RS
ATATTGCGGCTGAAATGATGATTGATGCCGTGAATAAATTACAGTGACAGATACAAAATAAAAATTATTATTTGCGGAGTAAACAAGGTAATCTTCCCGGCGTTATATGCCTTTAAGATTTTTTCATCCATAATTACCGTGAATATTGTTCAGAAGATTGAGGCAATTTTCACCGATCTTTGGATTCGCCTGGTGCGCATGCATCGGGCTTTTTTTATGGCAAAAAAATGCCCGGACAAGCCGGGCATAAAGGTTATTCGCTGGTGGATTTTTCCGCTTTCCCCGCCAGTTGTGCCAGGAAGTCATACCGCTTCTGAAGATCCGCTGCCGCATCCTTCCAGAGCTGCTCTGCTACTTCTGGCTGCTGAGCGTTCAGCCTGCGGAAACGTTGCTCCTGAAGCAGGGTTTCGGCAAGGGCGTCTGACGGTGGACGCGAATCCAGCGCCAGCGGCAATTTCCCTTCATCGGCACGGCGCGGATCGAAGCGGTACAGCGGCCAGAATCCGGTTGCGGTAAGCTGACGCATCTGGTCGTGGCTAAGCGCCAGATCGTAGCCATGTTCCTCGCACGGGCTGTAGGCGATGATCAGCGACGGGCCAGGATAAGCTTCCGCTTCCTGAATGGCTTTCACCGTCTGGTTGAGCTGTGCACCCAGCGAAATCTGCGCGACGTAGACATGGCCATACATCATCATGCTGACGCCGAGATCCTTACGCGCCTTGCGTTTGCCATGCTCACCAAATTTCGTGACCGCCCCTAACGGCGTCGCTTTCGAGGCCTGTCCACCGGTGTTGGAATAGCACTGGGTATCAAGAACCAGAATGTTGACGTTTTCGGTCAGGCTCAGCACGTGATCGAGTCCACCGAATCCAATATCGTAGGCCCATCCGTCACCGCCGATGAGCCAGATCGATTTTTCTACCAGCGCGTCGGCATCGGTCAGCAGTTGTTCAGCCCCTTTAATACCCCGAAGCGCATTGCGCAGTTCAGCAACCTGCGCGCGACGAACGTCAGGCGTGGCCTCCGCATGCAGCGCGTCATTCAGCTCTGCCGGGATTTTATCGGCAAACTCTTCCAGCAGACGCATTACGCGGGCACGGTGCTGGTCGACCGTCAGACGGAAGCCCAGTCCAAATTCTGCGTTATCCTCGAAAAGCGAGTTTGCCCACGCCGGACCGCGGCCGTTCGCGTCGGTGGTATACGGCGTGGACGGCAGGTTACCGCCATAGATTGACGAGCAGCCAGTCGCGTTGGCAATCAGCATTCGGTCACCGTAAAGCTGGGTAAGCAGTTTAATGTATGGCGTTTCACCGCAGCCAGAACACGCCCCGGAGTACTCGAAAAGCGGCGTAATGAGCTGTGAGGTACGAATGTCAATGCGTTCCAGCTTGTTGCGGTCGATTTCAGGCAGGTCGAGGAAGAAATCATAATTCACTTTCTCTTCTTCAACATGGTCCAGACGCGACATCATATTGATGGCTTTGATTGTCGGATCCTGACGATCTTTCGCCGGGCACACCTCAACGCACAGGTTACAGCCGGTGCAGTCTTCTGGCGCCACCTGAAGAACATATTTCTGGCCACGCATATCGCGGGATTTTACATCCAGCGAGTGCAGGCTCTCCGGCGCGTCAGCCATCGCTTCCGGCGATACCACCTTGGCGCGAATGGCCGAGTGCGGACAGGCCGCCACGCAGTGGTTGCACTGGGTGCACAGCTCTTCTTTCCAGATGGGGATCGCTTCGGCAATATTGCGTTTTTCCCAGCGGGTCGTGCCCATCGGCCAGGTGCCGTCAGGCGGAAGCGCAGAGACGGGCAGGGTGTCGCCCAGTCCGGCAAGCATCGCCGCCGTTACGGTTTTGACGAAATCCGGTGCGGCGTCAGACACCACTGGCGGTCGGTTCGGGCTGCCGGCATTGACCGGCTGCAACGGCACTTCGAACAGCGACTCGCGGGCCAGCGCCAGCGCCTGCCAGTTGCGTTCAACCAGCTCCTGACCTTTGCTGCTGTAGCTTTTGGCAATCGCCCCCTGAAGTTCCATCAGTGCGCTGTCGCCCGGCAGAATGTTGGTCAGGTGGAAGAACGCCATCTGCATGACCGTATTGATACGCGCTGCCAGGCCGCACTCGCGGGCAATCTTCGCGGCGTTAATGACATACAGGCGCGCCTGTTTCTGGTTCAGCACCGCCTGGACTTCCTGGGGCAGGCGCGCCCAGACCTCATCGGCGCTGTACGGGGTGTTGATCAGGAAAATACCGCCGGGCTTCAGGCGCTCGGCCATCTGGTATTTATCAATGAACTGGAGCTGGTGACAGCCAACAAAATCTGCCTGCGAAATAAGGTACGCCGAGCGGATTGGGTGTTCGCTAACGCGCAGGTGGGAGACGGTCAATCCGCCCGCTTTTTTGGAGTCATAGACGAAATACCCTTGCGCATACCACGGCGTGGAGTTACCGATAATTTTGATGTTGTTTTTGGTCGCCGAGACGCTGCCGTCGCTGCCCAGGCCGTAGAACAGCGCTTCCAGTTTCGCATTCGAGGGCAGGGTGTTTTCCGGCAGCGGGAGAGAAAGGTTAGTCACGTCATCATAAATGCCGACCGTAAAGCGCGGTTTCGGTTTTGCCTCCCGCAATTCAGTGAATACGGCCAGGACGCATTCTGGCCCGAACTCTTTGGAGGATAAACCATAACGCCCGCCAATGACGCGCGGCAGCGTTTCGCGTTCGCCAGCATTGAACGCCTCAGCCAGCGCCGTCATCACATCAAGATAGAGCGGTTCAGCCTGTGCGCCAGGCTCTTTGGTGCGGTCAAGTACCGCCACGGCACGCGCGCTTTCCGGCAGGGCTGCGAGCAGGTGTTTCGCGGAGAATGGACGATAGAGGCGCACTTTGAGGACGCCCACTTTTTCCCCACGCGTCAGCAATTCATCGACCACTTCTTCACAGGTGCCGATGGCTGAACCCATCAGGACGATCACGCGCTCGGCCTGCGGATGGCCGTAATATTCAAACGGCTTATACGCGCGACCCGTCGCAGCGGCAAAATCGTCCATCGCCTGTTCGACATGATCGTATACCGCGTTGTACCACGGGTTTGTCGCCTCGCGGGACTGGAAATAGGTGTCCGGGTTTGCCGACGTTCCCCTAATCACCGGGTGTTCCGGATTGAGGGCACGCGCGCGATGAGCATCAATGTCAGCCTGCGGCAGCAGGTTCAGAATAGTATCGTCCGGCAGCGGAACGATTTTATTGATCTCGTGTGACGTGCGGAAACCATCGAAGAAATGAATAAACGGCACGCGGCTTTTCAGCGTGGCAATATGCGATATCAGCGCGAAGTCCTGTGCCTCCTGCACGCTACCGGCGCAGAGCATGGCGCAGCCGGTCTGACGCACGGCCATCACGTCCGAGTGATCGCCAAAAATAGAGAGCGCGTGAGTGGCCACGGTGCGCGCGGCAACGTGCAGGACAAACGGCGTTAACTGTCCTGCCAGCTTGTAAAGCGTGGGGATCATCAGCAGAAGACCCTGTGACGACGTAAACGAAGTCGACAGGGCACCGGTCTGCAACGCACCGTGCACGGTGGCAATGGCGCCGGCTTCGGACTGCATCTCAACGACGCGCGGGACGTCGCCCCAGACGTTTTTTAGGCCATTCCCGGCCCAGGCGTCTGCCTGTTCAGCCATTGTTGAGCTTGGAGTAATTGGGTAGATGGCGATAACTTCGCTGGTACGAAACGCAACCGACGCGACTGCACCATTGCCGTCAATAGTTTGCATAGGACAACACCCTTACATTGCGCAAAAAGAGGGGCCTGTAAAACGACGACAGACCCTGAATATTATCTGTGTATTTTAGCAAAGCTCAGGGTTTGCGATTTTCGCTTTTGTGTCCTCGGTATGCGCTGTATCAATGACTCGATGGCTAGTTGCGTTAAAAAATTGCGAGAAATTGTTACCAGGGCGCATAAATACGCACATCCGCTCTCGACGATGCGGCGCGTGATGCCTATTATGCTTAGGTTTCGCTTTAATTATGGGGAGAAAGGTATGCGTTCAGCATTTTGGGTAGGATGTGCCGCGTTACTGTTATCGGCATGCAGCAATGAACCTGTACAGCAGGCGACAGCAGCACACGTTACGCCAGGTATGAGAGCGGCTATGTCCAGCTCTGGACAAGCTAACTGCGCAATGATCGGAGGGTCACTTTCCGTTGCCCGCCAGCTCGACGGCTCCGCCATCGGCATGTGCGCATTGCCTAACGGCAAACGCTGTAGTGAGCAGTCGCTTGCCGTAGGGTCGTGCGGAAGCTACTGAGTTATTCTACTCGCTTAAACATCAATGACTTATCGGCTGTCGCCAGCGTTAACTGGTCTTCGGTCAGGTCCACCTGTGCGCCTTTGCTTAGCATATCGGCGATGGTCTGATCAAGTGCATTAAGCTGCGGCTCGGTGCAGAGTTTCCGCGTCAAAGCCAGCGTTTTGACGGTCAATTCTCCTTCGGACAACTTCCCCTGTCCGTTGAAGCCGTTGCACATCGTGCCGGAGACGACAATGTTGTTAATCAGGCTGATATTAGGCTGCGCACTGAAGCGAATTTCAGGCTGGGTTTTACCGACTTTCACCGCTTTGCCATCAACGTTTTCCAGCACGAAGCGGTGATTCTCTAGCTGTTCGGTCTGAACGGAGGCTTTGCCAGGGTTAACGCATCCAGCCAGTGCGAGGCTGATTAAACTTACTGCCGCGAGCTTTTTCATTTTTCTTCTCAAACTATCAATGCTGTAAATATTTTTTCAGTGTAACGATACCCTCCTGGGTGTTAATGGGGTTTATCTGAAAGTGCGAGAAAGGACCGGGCGGCGGCGCACCCGGTGAGATACTTAATGAGATTTAAATCCAGCCGCTGCCATCAGCATTTTGAAGAGCATACTGACGCAGGCCAGCGCCAGTACGCTGCCGCCCCAGATGATGGCAAGCCACATCAAACGTTTCCATACAGGTTGTTGCATCAGTGATAACCCTCCCCATGCTGTACTTTTCCGCGAAAAACGTAATAACTCCAGAAGGTGTAGACCAGAATGACGGGAATGATCAACAGTGCACCCACCAACATAAAGCCCTGGCTTTGGGGTGGGGCGGCGGCCTCCCAGAGGGTAATGTCCGGTGGGATGATGTGTGGCCAGATGCTGATCCCAAGCCCGCTAAAACCAAGGAATACCAGTCCTAAGGTCATGATAAACGGCAGGGTATGGCTCGCCGGATTATTCAGGCAGCGCCACTGACACAGGCTCAGGATCACAACCAGCGCAGGGACGGGCAGCAGGTAAAACAGGTTCGGCAGCGTAAACCAGCGTGCGGCAATGGCCGGTTGCGCCAGAGGCGTCCAGATACTGATTGCTGCAATGCACCCCAGAAGGAGGAGCAGGAGCATCTTCGATATCTGACGCATCCGCCGTTGCAGGGCATTTTCGCTTTTCATGACCAGCCACGTTGATCCTAACAGCGCGTAAGCCACCACCAGGGCCGCACCGCAAAAAAGAGTAAATGCGGTAAACCAGTCAAATAGAGCGCCGCTGTAAGCGCGACCGGTGACGCTGAATCCATGGATCACCGCGCCGACGGTAATGCCCTGGCTGAACGTCGCCACAATCGACCCGCCAATAAAGGCCTTATCCCAGAACGGGCGGTGCGTCGGAGTCGCCTTGAAGCGAAATTCAAAGGCAACTCCGCGAAATATAAGCCCGATCAGCATTATGGTTAGGGGGATGGTGAGCGCGTCGATGATGACCGCATAGGCAAGAGGAAAGGCACCAAACAGAGCCGCACCGCCAAGCACCAGCCAGGTTTCGTTTCCGTCCCAGACCGGGGCAACGCTGTTGACCATCACATCGCGATCGTCTGCATCCGGCGTTGCCGGAAACAGGATACCTATCCCCAGGTCAAAACCATCCATTACGATATACATCAGGGTGGCGAAAACGATAATAACGAACCAGATAATGGAAAGATCGATACCCATTACGGTTACTCCTTACATTCAGTGGTGACGGCAGAAAGCGGACGAGCAGGGCGGCCGTTGGATTCGGTCGCGAAGGATCCATGGGGCTGCGGCCCTTTTTTAATCAGACGCACCATATAGCTGTAGCCCACGCCAAACACCGCGGTATAAACCACGAAGAAAGCCAGCAAGCTGATGCTCATGTGCAGATCGCCATGCGCGGAAACCGCATCTTTTGTGCGCTGTAGCCCATAGACGACCCAGGGCTGGCGGCCAACCTCCGTAGTTACCCATCCGGCGAGGATGGCGATCAGCCCGGACGGCCCCATCAGCAGGGCAAACCACAGGAAGGGACGCGAGGTATAGAGGCGGTGTTTGTAACGCAGCCACAGTGCCGCCACGCCCAAAAGTAGCATCAACATTCCTAAACCGGCCATAATGCGGAAAGACCAGAAAACAATCGTGGCGTTCGGACGATCTTCTTTCGGGAACGCCTTCAATGCCGGAACCTGTTTATCAAGGCTGTGGGTCAAGATCAGGCTGCCCAACGCGGGTATCGCCAGTCCAAAACGGGTCCGTTCCTGCTCCATATCCGGCCAGCCAAACAGCAGCAGCGGCGTAGGCTCACCCGGCGGGTTCTCCCAGTGGCCTTCTATAGCGGCTATTTTCGCGGGCTGGTGTTTTAAGGTGTTCAGCCCGTGCATATCGCCCACCAGCGCCTGGACAGGGGCGACGATCAACGTCATCCACAACGCCATGGAGAACATGGTGCGAATGGCGGGCGTGTTGTTGCCGCGCAGCAAATGCCACGCCGCAGAGGCACCGACAAACAGCGCGCTGCTGAGGAAAGCCGCTATCGACATGTGCAGAAGGCGATAAGGAAAGGAGGGGTTAAACACCACGGCAAACCAGTCCACAGGAACCACCTGACCGTTTACGATTTCATACCCTTGCGGTGTCTGCATCCAGCTGTTTGACGAGAGGATCCAGAACGTAGAAATGATGGTTCCCAACGCGACCATGCAGGTTGAAAAGAAGTGCAGCCCCGGCCCGACCTTATTCCAGCCAAATAACATCACCCCGAGGAAACCTGCCTCCAGGAAGAACGCGGTGAGCACTTCATAGGTCAGCAGGGGGCCGGTAATACTGCCCGCGAACTGCGAAAACCCGCTCCAGTTGGTGCCAAACTGATAAGCCATCACCAGGCCGGAGACCACGCCCATACCAAAGTTGACGGCGAAGATCTTCGACCAGAAATGGTACAGCGAACGCCAGACGGGATTTTTGGTTTTTAGCCACAGCCCTTCCAGCACGGCGAGATAGCTCGCCAGGCCGATGGTGATTGCTGGAAATATAATATGAAAGGATACGGTAAAGGCGAACTGTATTCGCGCAAGATGAAACGCATCTAGACCAAACATGCATTGCCTCAATGTTAAACGGTGTGCTGTTATGATAAAGAGCGGCCAGATGTGATATCAGAAGCAGAAAGCTATATTTTATCTATAACAGTTGAGGAAAATGGCTAACTTTATCTGGCTGATATACTTAACCAGGAAGAATAAAAAAATTCTTTTTATGATTTTTACGCATTAAACAGCTTGCTTTGTCACCAGCAACATGCGTTAATGGATTTCTGGTTTTGAATCCAAATAAATATCTGACGTAGTTTTATAAAGCAGTTCTCATCACGTTGTGCCTCTCCGCAGCCTCTCTTGGGTCTTTATCTACATTCCGATTCGTTTTGTATCGAACCATTTATGCCTGATCGGCTCATGAGTAATTTACGTTTTTACGTTTACAGGAGAATCCTATGACTTCTTATATCCATTTCCGCTGCCCATGCTGTCATGGCTCGCAGTACCGCACCTCAGCTTTTGACGTGTCTGATAAAAACCCGTTCGGCGCGAAATGCATTTTCTGCAAATCGCCGATGATCACGCTCGACCACCTGGCCGCTGCGCATTCTGCTCAGAATCACGTTACCGAATACCGCAAGTAAGCCACCGCATTTCCCATAACAGTTAGCAAAATCTTCTCTTTTTCTCCTGCTGATATACACTGTCAGCAATAAGGAGAATCTGATGAAAAAATACCAGCGTCTGGCGCAACAAATAATCTCGCAGATTGAGCTTGGCGTATGGTTGCCGGGCGATAAGCTGCCTTCCCTGCGTGAGCAAGTGGCAAGCAGCGGCATGAGCTTCATGACCGTGGGCCACGCGTATCAGATGCTGGAAAGTCAGGGGCGCATTGTTGCCAGACCGCAGTCGGGCTACTACGTTGCCGCGCGCCCGACCACGCACCAGCCTGCACCACCCGCGCAGGTGATGCGCGACGAAGTGGTAGACATCAACACCTATATCTTCGACGTGTTACAGGCCAGCCGCGACCCCTCCGTTGTCCCTTTTGCCTCAGCATTTCCCGATCCACGCCTCTTTCCGCTTCAGCAACTCAACCGCTCGCTGGCTAACGTCAGTAAAACGGCCACGGCCATGAGCGTGATTGAAAACCTGCCGCCGGGTAACGTCGACTTACGTCATGCCATTGCCCGCCGCTACGCCCAGCAGGGGATGAATATCTCCCCGGATGAAATTGTGATCACCGCGGGCGCGCTTGAGGCGCTCAACCTCAGCTTACAGGCAGTCACGGAACCTGGTGACTGGGTTATTGTTGAAAACCCCTGTTTTTATGGCGCACTCCAGGCGCTGGAACGTCTGAAGCTGAAAGCGCTGTCGATTGCCACTGACGTCCGGGAAGGTATCGATCTTAATGCCCTTGAGCAGGCGTTAAACGACTACCCGGTGAAAGCCTGCTGGCTGATGACCAACAGTCAGAACCCGCTCGGCTTTACGCTGAGCGCAGAGAAGAAAGCCCAGCTGGTGGCCTTGTTAACCCGGCACAACGTCACGCTGATCGAAGACGATGTTTACAGCGAACTCTATTTTGGCCGCGAAAAGCCGCTTCCGGCAAAAGCCTGGGATAAGCAGGACATGACGTTGCACTGCTCCTCATTTTCCAAGTGTCTGGTGGCCGGTTTTCGCATTGGCTGGGTGGCGGCGGGAAAGCATGCGCGCCGTATTCAGCAGTTGCAGCTAATGAGTACGTTATCGACCAGCTCTCCCATGCAGCTGGCGCTGGTGGATTATCTGGCGACCAAACGTTACGACGCCCACCTCCGTCGCCTGCGGCGTACGCTTGCTGAACGTAAACAGCAGGCCTGGCAATCGCTTCTGCGCCATATGCCTGCCGGCGTCAAAATCCATCATAACGACAGCGGCTACTTTTTATGGCTGGAGCTGCCTGAACAGCTGGATGCGGGGCAGTTGAGTGAAAAGGCATTAACCCATCAAATCAGCATTGCCCCCGGCAAGATGTTTTCCACCTCCGATATCTGGACGCCGTTTTTCCGTTTCAATACCTCCTGGGGCTGGAGCGAGCGGGAGGAACAGGCGGTCGTCCAGCTGGCGGCGCTAATTCGCGAGATGATGCTGCCGCCAGTCACACCTTGATGAAAATTCCTGAAGCGGCAGGGCGCGCGGTCTACCTTTAATAAGGGAGCACGGCTTACAAGCGTGACGTTGTCACGTGTTGATCCGACAAAACGTGTGCTGACAGCGAAAATAATGTCGACTTTAACAGGACGGTGCTATGCAAAATCAATTGCTGATTAATGGTGAACTGGTGGCTGGCGAAGGTGCGAAGCAGGCGGTTTATAATCCTGCCACGGGTGAGGTGCTGCTTGAGATTGCTGAAGCATCGGCTGCACAGGTGGACGCCGCCGTCCAGGCTGCCGATCGCGCGTTCACAGAGTGGGGGCAAACGACGCCGAAAACGCGCGCCGACTGTCTGTTAAAGCTGGCTGACGTGATTGAAGCCAACGCCGATGCGTTCGCGCAGCTGGAATCCCTTAACTGCGGAAAGCCGCTCCATTGTGCTCTGGGAGATGAAATTCCTGCCGTGGTTGATGTGTTTCGCTTCTTTGCCGGGGCCGCCCGCTGCCTGAATGGGCTGGCTGCCGGAGAATATCTGGAAGGACATACCTCGATGATTCGCCGCGATCCGGTTGGCGTTGTCGCCTCTATCGCGCCCTGGAACTATCCTCTGATGATGGCGGCGTGGAAGCTAGCCCCCGCGCTGGCAGCGGGAAACTGTGTCGTCATCAAACCATCAGAAATCACCCCGTTGACGGCGCTGAAGCTGGCAGAACTGGCGAAAGATATCTTCCCGGCAGGCGTGCTGAACGTGCTGTTTGGTCGCGGCAAGACCGTAGGGGATCCGCTGACCGGTCACGAAAAAGTGCGCATGGTTTCCCTCACCGGCTCTATCGCCACCGGGGAGCATATCATTGGTCATACCGCATCCTCTATCAAACGTACCCATATGGAGTTGGGTGGAAAAGCGCCGGTCATTGTCTTTGACGATGCAGATTTGGATGCCGTGGTTGAGGGGGTGCGTACGTTTGGCTTCTACAATGCCGGTCAGGATTGTACCGCAGCCTGTCGAATCTATGCCCAGCAGGGAATTTATCCCGCCCTGGTTGAAAAGCTGGGCGCAGCCGTTGCCAGCCTGAAAATGGGCGCACCGGACGATGCATCAACGGAGCTTGGTCCGCTCAGCTCCGCAGCGCATCTTTCCCGCGTTTGTGCTGCCGTGGATGAAGCCAAAGCCCTCGGACATATCCGCGTCGTCACCGGCGGCAGTAAAGCAGAGGGGGGCGGATATTACTTCCAGCCAACGCTGCTGGCCGGGGCAAAGCAGGAAGATGCGATCGTCCAGCGAGAAGTGTTTGGTCCGGTAGTTAGCGTGACGGCGTTTGAGGATGAAGCGCAGGTGCTGGCCTGGGCCAACGAATCGCAATACGGCCTGGCCTCGTCCGTCTGGACAAAAGACGTCGGGCGCGCACATCGGCTCAGCGCACGGTTGCAGTATGGCTGCACCTGGGTGAATACCCATTTTATGCTGGTGAGTGAAATGCCTCACGGCGGGATGAAGTTATCCGGTTACGGCAAAGATATGTCGGTTTACGGCCTTGAAGATTACACGGTTGTGCGACATGTCATGATCAAACACTAAACCCTTATGCCCGGCGCAGTGCCGGGCGTTTGTGCTTACCAGCCACACACGTCGTGTTCATTTTCCGTATCGTAGGCGCGAACGGTATTCACCAGATCCTTCACGACATCTGCCGCGACATCCGGGATCAACAGCTCCATAGGCGCCTCTGTCTCATAATCTACCGACACGCCGTTGCTGTTGTTGGTGACGGTCACGGTATAGGTTGCCTTACCCATAACTTACTCCTTATGCGTGTTGACCACTTTACCGATACCCGCCCCGCTGAGCGTGACGGCAGGATCCGCGAAAAAGTCGATATTAAAGTAAGTATCGTCGGTCAATAGCTCAATGCGGTGCCATTTTTGCGGAGGGGAGATACCAAAGGAACCGGCCTCAATCACCACTTCCAGATCGGGTTCGTTGGCATCGCCATCGGCAAAGCCAAAGTAACGCACCGCACCCTGCATAACGGACAAACGCCCGTACACGCCAGCTTTGGTGTTGTGATGGGTAAAAAGCGCTTTTGGGGCGGTCTCTTTATTCCAGAACGGGGTAGAGCGGGTGTGAACAAAGTTTTCAGGAATACGTAACATAATAGTTTCCTTCATGATATCGGGCGCTTAAAGGGACTTAAGCACCTCAGGTTCAACAAAGAATTCAATATTGAACAGGGTGTCGTCGGACATCAGCTCAATGTGATGCCATCTCTCTGGCGGGAAAACGCCGAAATGACCCGCCTCAATGACGAGTTCGCTGTCAGGCTCGGGCGTAAATTCATCAGCATAGCCCAGATAACGCACTGCGCCGCGCATCACCGACAGGCGCGGGTAAACGCCCGGACGCGTACCCGTATCAAGGTGGCGTTTAAAAATGCCGGCGGGGGCCGTTTCTTTGTTCCAGAAAGGCGTGGAACGGGTGTGAATGCAACTCTGTGGAATGCGTAGCATGTTTCCTCCCTTGAAAGCCTGCTCTTATTAGACTGCTTTCTGAGGAAATGAATTTATCAAAAAGTGCATTATATATGCATCTTATCAATAATAACCGTTTTGTTTTACCCGGCGTTGTTACACAAGATACTCAGTTGTTATTATCCTTAGTATTTAAGTGGTTATGATGTAATGAAAAAACTTGATCTGTGTCAACATATGACGCATATTGCGTGCGGTTATTTTTTGGCTCAGGTAAACAGAATGACGTTGTATCAAAAGATGTTGGTGTTTTACGCAATCATGGCCTCTGTCTGTGCCTTAATCACCTGGTTCCTGTCTAAAGATCGAAAACGTATTCGCCTGTTGAGCGCATTCCTGGTGGGCTCCACCTGGCCGATGAGCTTTCCTGTTGCCCTGTTGATCTCCCTTTTCTGAAGCACGCTTCCAGAATTGTCATCCAGACATAGCATTCCATAGATTGAGCCTGTATAAATATACAGTCATCATACATGGAGTGCTTATGAACAGTTTCTATTCACAGCAAGCAGGCTGTACCGTTCGCTGGCAAGATCTTCCCGGATTCGGTGACCCGGTTGTGTTTATCCACGGGTTGGGCTGTGCATCGTCGTATGAATATCCTCGTATTGTCTGTGATACCCGTTTCGGCGGGCGCAGAGCCATTCTGATCGATCTTCCCGGTAGCGGTTACAGTGACAAACCTGGCAACTACCGTTATCGCACAAGCGAACAGGCGCAGGTGGTGGTTGAACTGTTAAACCATCTCGGTCTGGATAGGCTCTGGCTCTATGGTCATAGCATGGGCGGGAGTATCGCGATCGAAACGGCAACGCTATTGAAGTCGCGCGTGAAGGGCCTGATCGTGTCTGAACCCAATTTTCGTGCAGGTGGCGGGATGTTCAGCCGATCTATTGCGGCCCAAACCGAACAAGATTTTCTGGAGCAGGGATATGATGACTTGCTGCGGGCGGAAACGTCGGCGTGGGCGGGAAGCCTTCAAAGCAATGCCCCCTGGGCCGTCTGGCGCGGCGCAACGAGCCTCGTCGAGGGCATTAAACCTGACTGGGAACACCTGTTCTTGTCATTGAACTGCCCGATAAGGTTAATTTTTGGTGAGAGGTCTCTGCCTGATGAAGATTTTAATCGCCTGCAACAAAAAGGCGTTCCGGTAAAAATTATCCCCGATGCGGGCCATTCAATGTCCTGGGAAAATCCCTCCGCGTTGGCTCAGGCTTTGTCTGACTTTCTGAGCGGAGCATGAATGTGCAGCCCGCACTTAAGCGGGCTGCAATGATTAAGACAAAAGGGCAGACAGTGCTTTGCGCGCGGCAGGCTGAACGTCATATGGACACTGATAATCCACGTTTTCAATGGCGCGGGTGTAGAGCGCAACCAGCCAGTCATAAACGTAAGCTGTCGCCGCATGAACAGGCTGCTCACCCAACCGGGTGAGGCGGGGTGAGGCGCTGCTCACCACCGGCGTCACAAAAATGGCCTGACCTTTGCGGATCCGGCTTGCAGGCCGTTCAGCGACGGGAGTCAGTTCATATCCAAGCCAGCCAATGAAATTGCCTATCGCGGCATGCAGCTGTGCGCCACTGCTTTTATCTGTTTCTACAATGCGTTGCAGTTGCAGCGGCAGGTTCAGCCGGTAGCTGGTGACGATCAGCACATCGGCAATCTGCTGTAATACGCCTGCGTCCAGGCCCAGCCGGGCAGCCGCCGCGTCGTTGCGACTCCACTGACGAAGATGGTTAACCCATACGCTATGGGCCATTCGCGCCTTGTCCTTGGTCTGCAACACGCCAGGATTTTCCTGCGCCTCTTCCGCAAACAGATCGATAGCGTCGTTAAACAGGCCGTTGACCTGTTCCTCACGAGGCTGGTGAACCGTCAGCAGCGTCTCAAACGCTTTTAACGGCGGCAGAAGCCCTTCAAGCAGTTCACCGTGACGAGCGGCGCTGCCTTGCAGCGTTCGAACCATTTTTTCGGCCTGAGCCCGTTCAGCTATTGGGTCGCGGGTAAGAGGGCCGATATACGGGCGCATCAGTGCCGACAGCGACTGTTGCAACACGCTTTTCAGGGTATGAAGACGCTTCTGGCGCTGGGCCGGCAGGGTAGCCTGCGACAGCCATTCGATCACCCGCTGCATGCTGTGGGAATCAAGCGCCTGGAGCGTGCCCCAGCGCAGACCCGGCTGGCCCAGCAACTGCTGCACCGCTTCGTCAAGGTTCTGTTTCGTGGTGAACCGCGCATCATGAGGGGTAATGGCCCAGACCAGCCCCGGCAATGCGGACTCTTCTACCGGCTGCGTCTCTTTGACCCAGTTTTGCAGGAGCGTGGCCGTTTTTGCCGCCTGCTGGTGGTGCGCTGTTGCGTTGCAGATAACGAGCACATCCGGCTGAATTTGCTGACGATAATGCTCAAGCAGCCACTGGCATTTTGCCTGCGTCATCAGCGGCGTGTTTTCCTCAGTAATGGCCGGAATATCAATAATATCGACGTTATCGAGGGCGCAACTCTCAACGGGCAGTGACAGTTCGCGTGTCAGACATGCCAGTACATCGACGGGCAGGCTAATGGCATTAAGCAGCTCGCCGTTATTGATCGGGTGAAGCAGGGTTTCCTGCGCTTCTGGTACGGTAAATGCCCCATGAGTCAGGAAACCTTCACACGGCAGTCCAAAGCTGTCCACCAGAAGACTTAACGGCGCGGCAAGCGCGCTGGCATGGCCGGTTTGATGCAGCACATGGGCGAGTTTAAGCCACTGCTGGGTTAACTCCTGTTGCTCACCCCATAGCAGGGACCAGACGCTGGCGCGCGTGCTGAGATCCAGCGACGGTATCAGCAGGGCAAACTGATGCCACAGGGCATCGTCAATCTGCTGCTTAGCAGCCGGGACCCTGCTCTGCCAGAAACGGGCAATAGTCGCCACTTCCTGTTTGGTCATTCCCGGCACGCTCTGCGGTTGACGCAGCGCACGCCATTTTTCAAGTCGGGCTTCAATCACGGACTTATCCACCGCGCGGATCTGCGGATCCAACGTGGTGCGCGCGATAAACAGCTGCACCAGCTCGGCCTCCGTTACCAGGCGCAGGCGCAGCGGAAACGCCTCATCGGCAATCTCGCCGGACGACCTGCTGAAACGAACGGCCATGTTGGTTGGCGCATGTCCCGGATTGATATGCGAGAAATAATCGAACGTGCGTTGACCCGGCGTGACGTTCAGCCGTTCGTCGCCGCTGCCGCACAGAGAGGCCAGCAGGTGTGCTTTCGCCGTCTGCGAGTGGCCGTATAAGCCAATGCTGCTCCGGCTGACAAGGGCGCGATCGAGCGCCTCTTCGCGCGCGCGGGCTGCGTTAAGGCGGGCAAGCAGGGCGTCGGCGTCGTTATCCAGCATCGGGGCGTGCTGTCGCGTCTCGTTGATCCACCCGATTAAGGCCTGGGTGGTGGCAGTCGTCCCGGTCATTTGAGGTATACGCTCCCGCTGTCGATCCAGTAATGGCTGCCGCTGTGTCGGCGATCGGCCAGAGTATTCAGTTTAAACGTCAGGGCATCCGGCGGCACGGGCGTGCCGTCCTGGAGCCAGGCGTCGCTCAGCTCGAACGATTCCGGGCCTTCCTGCCTGTTGCCGCCACGCAGCTTCAGGCGCACGTTCAGCACGCCGTCGCCCGCGATGGCTTTCGCCAGCTCGGCAGAGTTGATGCTTAGGGTGTAAAGCGGCGTGGCGGGCCAGCGGGCATTGGCCAGCTGCCGGAAGCCGAGCGTGACGTTACCGCGCAGCGGGAAGTGCAGCCGGGCGTCCAGTTTCGCGCCGGGTTTATCGAGGTCGATGTCGTGATACCAGACGTTCTCGTCCCGCAGGGTATTGATCGTGTTATCCAGCACCCCCAGATAACGCACCGTAGAGTAAGCTCCAATATCGGCCGCTTTGAAGTTGAAGCGCGGCAGACGAAGATCCAGCGCCAGGCTACAGAGCATCGCACCCACGGCGGCGGTGGATTTCGGGTTGCCGATCCGTCCCTGCTGGCTGAACGGATACCATTCATGAACCTGGTATTTATCCAGCCAGACGATACGATTGACGGGCACCGGTTGCAGGTGGCGAATCAGGGCCTGAACGCCCGGCAGGCAGCCCGGTCGCCCCGTGATCAGCAGAATATCGCAGCTGTAATGAGAGATTGCTTCGCATACCGCATGAAGCGGGGCGGCGAGCGTGAACTGCCCCGCCAGCATGGCGTCCTGCATCTCCCGGAAATTGACGTGCAGCGGCACGCTGAACAGATCAAAGTGCTCTGAGCCAGCAGGCAACGCATGGTCGATCGCCTGCTGGAGATAATTCATCACGTTACGCGTTGGTTTTTGGGTCAGCAGGTCGCCAAAGGTGGCGTGCAGCCCGGCCAGCGGATCGTCAATATCGCTCGATTCCCACGCCGCCAGGATCGCGTGACCGATCGGCATAAACAGCTGAAGCGCCGTTTGCTGGCGCAATACTGCCTGGGTATCAATCCGCCCGGAGTCGCCGAACAGGGATGCCATCAGCAGGGAGGCATCGGCTATGCCGGATTTCTGAAGCTGGGTTTGCAGCGCGGGCAGTACGTAGCGCTGGATCACATCCAGCAGCGTATCATCGCCGGCTACCTTGAACCCTTCGCGGAACAGCAGCTGCGGGGTAATTTTGACGTTATTACCGGAGCCATCATCGAGCTGATAGTGCGTGATGGCCATATCCGTCGTGCCGCCGCCGATATCGATAGAGGCAACGCGCAGCGCACGCCCCGGCTCGACGCCCGGCTCAGGCGCGCGATCCGGACGGGCGAGGGAGGCGAAAAACGCTTCGGTCTGGCCGCCGAAGTGGGAAATGGCTTCGTTATACAGCCACACCAGCTGGCCGCAGCTGGCTTCGTCCCACTCCATCTGGATCTCAGGAACCGGAACCACGCTTTTTTCCTGCTGCTTCCGGCTGGCAAAATCTTCATCCTGCGGATGCCAGCCCATCGCTTTCCAGACGATGGCAATGGCTTCGAACATGCGGCGACGGAAGATCTCGCGCTCCTGTTTCGGCATCGCCGAGGGCAGGGTGAGGATCAGCGTACGCAGCTGGCGTGGAGAGGCCGGGAAGCCGAGCCGCAGGCGGGTGGCAACGCTATTAATCTGGCCAAGCGCCTGCGCCAGCAGCTCACAGAGCATGTGCGTCATCAGGGTGCTGCGGCTGTACTGCGGAGAGAAGACCGGCAGGCGCTCATCCTGCGGCAGCGTGAAGAGCGGTTCCCCATCGTCGTTCATGAGGTTCATCAGCGGAAACGCGGTCGCCAGCGGTTCGCGTTGCGTCTTGCCGTTCATCTGGCTGAAGCGCCAGTCCTGCACGACCGGCGTTTCGTCCCACAGGTAGCGACGCGGGCTGGAGATCCCGCTGTTGCCTTCAGTGCCCAGACGCTGCATCGCCAGCTTACGCGCTTCATCACCTACGCGGACAATAGATGGCCAGACGAACGCATCCTCACGGCCGCTTTCCACCGAGAAGTGTTGCTTGCCAAAGCGCGCTTCGGAAAATTCGAGACGGCTGGTAAACAGCGGCTCATTCAGGAACTGCGGCTCGCTCAGAGAGCGCACCTGGAGTTCAGCCGTCTGGCGCAGGCCGTCATTGGCATCACCATGATCTTCAATAATCACGCCACAGGTGTGGGTGTTGCCTACGTCAAGGATCAAATCGACAGGAATAGCAGGGGTGCTCAGGGTGTGGGTAACAAACTTCACTTCCGGCACGGTCAGTTGTTCACCGAGCATAGAGAGCAGGTTGAGCCAGTGCGCCTGATACTCAAAGCTGCGCATGGCCTGATGCAGCTCGCGTTCAGATCGTTTTTCAACCCCGTCGGCAAACTGCGTGAAGGCTTCGCGCAGCCAGCCGTCAATCCAGGTCTGGTCGAGAAAACTCTCAACTTCATTGTCGCGCCAGGCGAGTGCGAAACGCGTCCCGTTCAGGATATCGTTTTCAATCGGCGACAGCGCGGACGTTGCATGCTCCGCAATCTGGCTGTCGAGGGCGATGGTGACGCGGTGCGTGTTGCCAGCCGCGTCGGGTGTGGAAAGCTTTCGCACCTGGACGCGGGCCCAGTTGTCCGGGCCATCAACAAACGTCCGCGGCGGATTAAAGCGCAGGAAAGGAAGCGGCAGCCAGACGCCGTCCAGCACGGTCAATGAGTCGTGCAGTGGAATTGTGCTTTCAGGCTTTACCACTTCCGGCTGCCCGCCATCGGCGGCAGGCAGCGTGTACCGGCCGTTAACCAGATCAAAATCCAGACGCAGCAGCGGGCCATTTGCCGTTTTACGCACGAAACGCCCGTTGCTCGCGTTGTCCTGCGGCGTCAGGCCAAAATCGAGGAACTGTACGCCGCTGTTAGCAATCAGCGTAACGCTCTGTTTATAGTCGCAAAGATTAACCAGCATAGGATCAGACACCTGCTTTCTTGAACGTCAAAGGAACGACGGTGTTGGCATCGTAACGTGCGGTGCATTCCGCCACATCGCTGGCACCCGCCTTACAGGTCACTTCCGGCATCGGATACCGTGAGCCGTCGGTGCAACGTGCGTTGCCGCGCGTTTTGATCAAAAGCTCGCCGTTGCTGTGTAATCCGGAGAAGACGTCCACGCGGCAGACAATATTGTCGCCATGCACGACCCTGGCGAAACCTTTGTTGTTCTGGATCTGATAGCGCAGCGATGGCGGTTTGCCGGTGAGCGGGTCCTGCACATCGAGAAACGCGCGCCAGGTACCGTTCAGGAAGCGCGTTAACCCGGCCTTGACCTGGTTTGCCTCCATTACCATTGCATCTTTCGGTATCGCGGTAATGACCACAGGCTCGGCCGCCGGAGCAGGCGCTTTTATCTTCGGCTCTACCACTTCGGCCTGGTGCAGCGGGAGTTTTAACTCAAGCGGCTCCACCGTCTTAACCGGGACCGGCGCAATCGCCACGGGGGCGGGGGCAGGCGTGGCGGCCGGCGCTGCGGTGGCAGCCTGTTTTGGCCACAGCAGCGGGGTGGCAATGGCCGCAACGATGACCGCGGCAACCGGCAGTAGCCACAGAGGGGAGCGACGCTTTTTCTGCACGACCGTCGGTGCGGGCTCTGGCGGCTCGACGTTCATGCGCACCGGCTCTGGCGTATAGAGTTCATCTTCGGTGATACGGACGGTAGCCGCAGGCGTGATAAGCGGCGCATCGGCCTGCTCAAAAGTCACCGCCGGGGCGGGTTCTGGCTCCGGTTCAGGTTCGACAATCACCTCTGGCTCAGGCTCAGGGATCAACGATTCGCGCAGGCAGTCCAGCACGTCATCGCGCGCATTCTCGTTAAGATTGACGAAACCCCAGAAGCAGATTACCGGCTTGCCATCGACGAGATAGACAAAGTTTTCCCCGGGAAACTGGAAGGCTTTTGAAAGCAGAGAGCCAAACAGCTGTTGCGCCGTTTTCGGTGACTGGAGGCATTTTTTACTCAGCGACTCCACGCTGGCGAGCGTGTTTTCCAGATAGCGCAGGGCACGAAAGCGATCGTCTTCGTCCGCCGCCTTCCAGCTGGAGACCGTGCCCTCAACCGGGGAGTACCAGTCAACGCGGTCGGCGCCGTCATTGACCTGAGGAATGGCCAGACAATCGACGATAGCCTGCTGTTTGCGCAACCGAAGCGCTTCCCGAATTTGCAGGGCTGATTCAAAAACGGCCTGTCCGCCGCCGCCAACGGCCTGAAAATCATCCAGATTGCCGCTGCGTAAAAGTGTTTTTGCCACGATTTGGTCCTGTAGACTTTTTCACGCCGTTACTTTAGCTAAACGCGATTGCAAACAAACGGCTGAGGAGACGGCAAAAGGGACGATTTCTTGCGGCATTGATCGGGACGGTTGTGCTTGACGACTAACGCACCTTAAGGCAAATCGTTTTTCGTGGGCTGGTGCTTAAACCAGCGAAAAGTGCGGCTTTAGAATAACCTGATAGTGATTCGTTATTTGTCAGGTTATATCGCCTGTGCTGTTATTACTGTCCACTATAATAAAACCGAAAGGGTAATAACCATGACTACAGGGAAAACCGTGCTCGCCATCGCGCTGAGCGCGCTGCTACCGGCAAGTGCCGCATGGGCGGTAAATAAAGACACCATTATCTACTGCTCCGAAGCGTCACCGGAGTCGTTTAACCCGCAAATCGCCAGTTCTGGACCCTCGTTTGTCGCCAGTTCGCAAACGCTGTATAACCGTCTGATTAACTTCGATCCGGTGAAGAATACCCCCGTGCCTTCGCTCGCCGAGTCGTGGACCATTTCACCCGATGGCAAAACCTATACTTTTACCCTGCGAAAAGGGGTGAAGTTCAACAGCAACAAATTCTTTAAACCGACGCGCGAATTCAATGCCGATGACGTTATTTTCTCGGTCATGCGTCAGAAAGACCCTAAGCATCCGTATCACAACGTTTCCCAGGGTAATTACGAATACTTTAATGACGTGGGCCTCGACAAGCTCATTCAGGATGTGAAAAAGATCGACGATCACCACGTTCAGTTCACGCTGAGTGAACCCAACGCGGCATTTCTGGCCGACTGGGGAATGGACTTTGCCTCAATCCTCTCCGCCGAATACGCGGATGCGATGCTGAAAAAAGGCACGCCTGAAAATGTGGACACCTGGCCAATCGGCACCGGGCCCTATGTGCTTCAGCAGTACAAGGTGGACTCGCTGATCCGCTACGTCGCCAACCCAAACTACTGGGACGGTGAAGTCCCGACCAAACACCTGATCTTCTCCATCACGCCAAACGTGGAAACCCGTCTGGCGAAGCTGCAAACCAACGAGTGCCAGATTGTTCCTGCGCCGTCGCCGGTGCAGTTTGAAGTGATTAAGAAAAACAAAGACCTGACGCTGCACGCGGTGGACGCGCTGAACGTGGGGTATCTGGCGTTTAACACAGAGAAAAAACCGTTTGATAACGTGCTGGTACGCCAGGCCCTGAACTATGCGACGGACAAAAAGGCCATCGTGAACGCGGTCTTCATGGGATCTGGCACGGTAGCCAAATCGCCGATCCCGCCGAACATGCTCGGCTTTAATAAAGACCTGAAGGATTACGACTACGATCCGGAAAAAGCAAAAGCCCTGCTGAAGCAGGCGGGTCTGGAGAAGGGCGCGAAGGTCACGCTCTGGTCGATGCCGGTTCAGCGTCCGTACAACCCGAACTCACGGCGTATAGCGGAGATGATCCAGGCCGACTGGGCGAAAGTGGGCGTGAAGGCAAAAATTGTGTCTTACGAGTGGGGCGAGTACCTCTCCGGCATGCGTAAAGGCGAGCATGATTCCGCGCTGTTCGGCTGGATGTCCGACAACGGCGATCCGGATAATTTCGCCGACGTACTGCTGGGTTGTAACAGCATTAAAACCGGATCCAACGCCGCGCGCTGGTGTGATAAGGGGTATGATGAGCTTGTGCAAAAGGCTAAGCTGACCAGCACCCCGGAAGAACGCGCGAAGCTGTACGGCCAGGCGCAGGAGATTTTCTACCAGCAGGCGCCGTGGATTGCGTTAGCTAACGGCAAAACGTTCTACGCGACCCGCAGCAACGTGACGGGTTACAGCGTGAGTCTGATGGGCAGTGATTTTTCGAAAGCGAAGCTGAACTGATCGTATTATTGCCGGGTGGCGCCAGGCTTACCCGGTCTACACTCAGCACCCGTAGGCCCGGTACGCCTGGCGCCACCGGGTACGTTAAAAGGAGTGACAATGTCACATTTAAACGATGTTATCGCCCGCGTTGATGCCGCCATCGAAGAGAGCGTTATTACCCACATGAATGAACTGCTGATCGCATTAAGCGATGATGCAGAGCTGAGCCGTGAAGATCGCTATACCCAGCAGCAGCGCCTGCGCACCGCGATTTCACATCATTGTAAGCAACATAAAGAAGAAGCGGAGGCGCGCCATGCCCACCTTACGCAGGGCGGGACTATTCTGTAGGGTTAAAACTGGCGCCGCGCCACCAGCCAGGCGCCGACCACCAGCAACACTGCGCCGCAGACCGGGCCAACCAGCGCGCGCAGCGGGACGCCGTGGCTTTTGAGGATGTCCATCACCAGGCCGCCAATCAGCTGGCTTGCCACCAGTACGGCAATCGTCGTCGCCGCGCCCACGTTCTGATACCCGCTAATACTGGCAAAGACAAAAAACGAGCCCAGCAGCCCGGGGATCAACGTCCACCAGCGCACCGTTGACGCCAGTTCGCTAACCCCCGCCAGGCCATTTTTCACCAGCAGGATGCTGACAAACAGCACGATCCCCACCAGCGAATTGAGCAGCATGGCGATAAGAATGGTGGAGGAGGATTGCGTAATGCGCACCATCAGGGTGTTCTGCACCACCAGCCCAATCCCGGCGGCTACCAGAAACGCTAACGTCAACGATTGATTCATGGCAGAGCATCCGGATCGCTGCGCTGATCAAGCTGGAGCTGCATAAAGGTTAAATCCAGCCAGCGGCCAAATTTGGTTCCCACCTGCGGCATATTTCCGGTAGTAATAAAGCCCAGAGTTGTGTGCAGATGAATGGACGCCTGGTTCTGGGCCTCAATCCCGGCAACCATCACATGCTTACCGATCAGGCGGGCTTCATTAATTAATTCCTTCATCAGCAG
This sequence comes from Enterobacter cloacae complex sp. P15RS, assembly GCF_014895905.1. NCBI lineage: Bacteria > Pseudomonadati > Pseudomonadota > Gammaproteobacteria > Enterobacterales > Enterobacteriaceae > Enterobacter > Enterobacter cloacae complex sp. P15RS. The sequence continues at coordinate 22,668 of NZ_JADBQL010000029.1, forward strand.
CCGACCAATGCCTTTGCCCTGATGATCCGGGTGAACGTACACCGAGTGCTCCACCGTATGGCGAAAACCGTCGAATGCCCGCCAGTCGCCGAATGAGGCGTATCCCGTCACTACACCATTTTCTTCACTGACCAGTACCGGATAACCCACCATCGTACGCGCCTCAAACCATGCGATACGGTTATCGGTGTCGACGGTTTTATCGTTCCAGATGGCGGCGGTGTGCAGAACCGCATGGTTATAAATTTCAGCGATAGCGGCACAATCTTCTTTGCAGGCATGACGAACGATCATGGTTAACCTCTGGCTGTGTTGTTCGCTATAGTAGTACGATCTACTCACAATATTACACAGTTCTTGTATTGCACCGCTACGACAAAATCCCTATTTTTTTACCGCCAGACCGCCCAGAGAGAGCATCCATACACTATAGTATGACGTCATGAACACAATAACAGACAATATGAATCAACGGATTAGCGCCCGTATCCGCCTGGAACGCGAGTCTCGGGGCTGGTCTATAAGCGAACTGGCCGAACGGGCGGGGATTTCGCGCGCCATGATCCACAAGATTGAGCGGGGCGACAGTAGCCCAACGGCGACGCTGCTTGCCCGTCTTTCCGGTGCCTTTGGTATCAGCATGTCAACGCTCATCGCGCGCGCGGAAATGCAAGAGGGCAAGCTGTTACGTCTGGCGAACCAGCCCGTGTGGCGCGATCCGCAAACCCACTATGTGCGTCGCCACGTGTCGCCGCGCACCGATCTGCCTATCGATCTCGTCCAGGTCGAACTGCCCGCGGGCAGCGATGTGCCAATGCCTGCCTCCTCCTATGCGCTGGCGCGACAGCTGATCTGGTTGCAGTCCGGTGAACTGGTCTTTCTGGAGGGGGACTCCCGCCATGAAATGAAGGCCGGAGATTGTCTGGAACTCGGGCCGCCGAACGACTGCCGGTTTATCAACGAAACGGATGAACCGTGCCTTTATCTGGTCGTGCGGCTTAATCAGTCCGGCTCATAATGCAAAAGCGATCCGCAGCATAACGTGCCAGGCTTGAATGACATTTTCAGCAGTAAGGAGAGATGAATGAGTCAATCTACTACGAAAAACCGACGCTGGGTACTGGCCTCCCGTCCGCACGGCGCGCCGGTCGCCGATAACTTCCGCTTAGAAGAACAGCCTATCCCCACGCCCGCAGAGGGCCAGGTATTGTTACGCACCGTATGGCTCTCGCTGGATCCGTATATGCGAGGCCGCATGAGCGATGCGCCATCCTATTCACCTCCGGTCGAGATTGGTGCCGTGATGGTGGGCGGTACGGTAAGCCGCGTCGAGACGTCCCGCCATCCTGATTATAAAGAAGGTGAATGGGTTCTGGGTTACAGCGGCTGGCAGGACTATGAACTGTCGGACGGGAAGGGGCTGGTGAAACTGGGCGAAAACCCGTCGCGCCCTTCTTGGTCACTCGGCGTGCTGGGGATGCCGGGCTTCACCGCGTATATGGGGCTGCTTGATATCGGCCAGCCTCAGGCGGGGGAAACGCTTGTCGTGGCCGCAGCCACGGGGCCGGTAGGCGCAACGGTGGGGCAGATCGGTAAAATCAAAGGGTGCCGGGTCATCGGCGTGGCCGGCGGTGAGGAAAAATGCCGTCATGCGGTTGATGTGCTCGGTTTCGACGCCTGTCTGGATCACCGTGCGGACGATTTTGCTGAACAACTGGCGAAAGCCTGCCCGCAGGGCATTGACGTTTATTACGAAAACGTCGGCGGTAAAGTCTTCGACGCCGTGCTTCCGCTACTGAATACCTCCGCGCGCGTACCGGTTTGTGGACTGGTCAGCGGCTACAACGCGACCAACCTGCCGGAGGGTCCGGACCGGTTACCGCTGCTGATGGGAACCATCCTGAAAAAACGCATCCGCATGCAGGGCTTTATTATCGCTCAGGACTATGGTCATCGTATTGACGAGTTCCAGCAAGAAATGGGCCGCTGGGTGCAGGAAGGCAAAATTCACTATCGCGAGCAGGTTACGGAAGGGCTGGAAGCGGCCCCTGACGCGCTGATTGGGCTGCTTGAAGGGAAAAACTTCGGCAAAGTCGTGATCCGCGTGGCGGCAGACTAATCAGGGCATCGGTTATGGCGGACGGGGTCCGCCATAATTATTTGTGCAGATACGATATATTGTCTTTAATTAACCCATAAGCTTTGCGCGCCTTCGGCCCAGCTGAGCCATAAGTGGTAAACGCACTATTATTTGAACGATTTTTTATTTTAACGCGCGCCCAACTTACCAGGCATGACGATACAGGATTATATCGAACCGGCGATGTTTTTTTAAACAGTCGCCGAAAATGGCATTTTGTTTTGGCTACGGGAATTTGACATGCTTGATTTGGATAATTTGGAAAAAGCACAAAGAATCAGTCTGACTATGCAAGTTGAGAACAGTTTAAAGGGAGCGTTAATTACGGGCTCATTAAAACCTGGGGCTCGACTCATCACCAAAGAGATTGCGGATAAATTAGGCACCAGCATCACGCCGGTGCGCGAGGCCCTGCTGCGCCTGGTGTCGGCGGGCGCCTTACAGGCCACGCCTGCGCAGGCGTTTTTGGTCCCGGAAGTCACGCTGGAACGGTATAACGAAATTAACGCCATCAGAAAGCAGCTTGAGCCGATGGCCGTTGCGGCGGCGTGCCAGAATATGACCGACACCAAACTGGATGCACTACGTGCGCTGGCTGATAATTTCAGCACCGCCATGCATCAGGGCGATGTGCAGAAAGCGATTCAGGCCAACCGCGTGTTCCGGTTTACCCTCTATCAATATGCCGAGATGCCGACCCTGAACTCGCTGATTGAGCAGCTGTGGGTACGGATAGGGCCGTGTATCAACTACCTGCATGAAGAGCTGAGTGACGTGCCCGCAGAGACCTATCATTATGACGATCTGCTTTCTGCGCTTGAGAAAAGGGATGTGGCGGCCAGCCGGGAAGCGATCGATAAAGCCATCGACGAAGCCAATATTCTTCTGCAACGACAGTACTACAGTTAAGGCGCTTTCTGGCAGACTTATCTGTTTATACCTGTTTAACATTTCCTGAATGAATTCCCGGCGCATCAGGCAACCGGGAATAATGTTATTTTTTTAATTTTTACCGGCAACGCGCGCTGCCGGAGACTGTTTTATTCAAAACGATATGAGACCGACAGGCCCACGCCATAGTTACGACCAGGGGCAGGTTCGTAATACCGGTTGTAGCCAGCGTTAACAATCTCTGAACCGGCGTACTCTTTATCGAACAGGTTATCGACGCGACCAAAGATGTCCATTCCCCATTTGCCGTAATTGAGCTTATACCCGGTATTCAGACCGACCACGGTATAAGAGGGCGCTTTGGCGGTATTAGTATCGTTTGCCATAACGTCGCTCATGTAGCGTGCATCTGCACCCGCGTACCAGCCTTCCTCCGGCTCCCAGCCAAACGATGCATACCCCATGTTACGGGCAATACCCGGCATTCGGTTGCCGCTACAGTCTGCATTGTTACAGACGTTAGTACGGTAGGTGGCATCAAGATAGGTCCACGCCATTTTCAGCTTCCAGTTCTCAGCAAACTGCTGATCGAGCGCAATTTCCACACCCTGTCGGCGCGTTTTTCCCGCATTTTTGTAGGTGGTGCGGCCATCTTTGCTTTCGTCGACTACGATTTCATTGTCGGTGTCCGTACGGAACAGCGCTGCCGTCAGGATGCCATTGCCGATGCGGGTTTTGCTGCCGATCTCATAGGTATTGTTGGTTGACGGTTGCAGGTTGATATTGAGGCCACCTTTCCCATCAGAGCGATAGGAGAGTTCGTTGATGGTTGGGGTCTCAAATCCGCGTCCCGCTGCGGCATACAGGTTCCATGCGTCGGTCACGGCGTATTTCACTGCACCTGCCGGAAGCCATTTATGGTAGCTGGCGTCGCCGCTGTCATCGCCGTTTTGCGGCGTAATGTAACGATCGTTGGAGTCAAACCAGACGGAGCTGTACCGCACGCCCGCCTCAACGGACAGTTTTTGCGTTAGCTGCCACTGGGTTTGCAGGTAAGGATCCAGGTTCCACATCAGGTTACGTTCGGCCCGGCGTTTGTTACCCTTCACGCCAAGCTCCGGCACGCCGTTGTTCATCACGAAGTTTTCATACCCGCGACGATTTTCACTCATGTTTTCGTAGTTCAGGCCGGTAGTAAAGGTCACCGGCACCAGCAGCTCGCCCCTGTGTGTCCAGCGCGTATCAATACCCTGATAGTGACGCTGCATATCAATCACGCCGCCCGCATGCGCAGGGTTTGCTGTCTGCGTGGTAGCAGGAATGGACTGGTACTGGGTCATTTCACGTTCACCGGCATACATCATCACGCTGAGGTCGTCCTGCTCGCTCAGCTGACGGTCGTAGCGGAGCCCGGCCTGGGTCTGCTTAATGGTCTTCCGCGTGTTGTACTGATCGCCGCGGGGTGACTGACGCGGGTTGTTCTGCCACTCCTGATAGCTCAGTCCACCCGGATCGTTGGCTTTCATGTCCACGCTGTTAAAAATCAGCGTCAGCTTGCTGACGTCATCAATGCGGACACCCAGTTTCGCGTTGGCGAGGTTTTTTCGTGCACCGCTGTGATCGCGATAGCCATGGGTGGTGAAACGGGTGGTGGATACGGCGTAGTCCACGTCTCCCGCCTGCGTACCGTCGCCCACCGCGCCGGTGGCCTTCAAGCCGTAACGCCAGGTGCCGTAGCTGCCGTAATAGCTGCTGGCCTCAACGGTGGCCGGCTGCTGTCCGGTCTGGGTATTAATGTTGATCACGCCGCCGGAGGCATTGCCGTACAGGGCGGAGAAGGGGCCGCGCAGCACGTCGATGCTCTCTACGCTGCTGAGATCGATGTTTGACGTTTGCCCCTGGCCGTCGGGCATGGTCGCCGGAATGCCGTCCACGTACATGCGGATCCCACGTACGCCAAAGGTTGAGCGCGCGCCAAATCCGCGGACTGAAAGTTGCAGATCCTGGGCATAGTTCTGGCGATTCTGGATTTGCAGGCCAGGGACGCTCCCCAGAGATTCAGAGAGATTGATGCGCGGGGCGGCATGGCGCATGTCTTCACCCTGTACCACGCTGACTGCGGCTGGCGTATCCAGCTCGGAGACGGTTTGCGGCGTAGCGCTCACAATCAGGGTTTGTTCTTCTGCGGCCAACGCACTCAGCGGGCCAAAAGCGACGGGGACGAACAGCAGTGGTAGCGATGCCCTGCGGGCAGAAATGATTTTCATGGAATAAACCGTTTAAAAAAAATTCGAACCAAATCAACTGGAACCTGTGTATATATGTTAAATCCTTTGTAAATCTTATGAAAACTATAACCGCACATTTCGTGAATGTAATGGAATGAGGGAAAGAAATACTCCACATTCAACTCATTAATGATTACTATTCTCATTAAAATAGCGGCAAAGCGATGACTTTGCCCCCCGGAAGCGATGTCAGCGGTATATCTCCTCATTTAAAAAGGAATTGTTATGTCTTTACGTCATCTGTGCTCGCCGCGCCTGCGTGGATCTCTGCTGTTGGGTTCTTTACTGATCGCCGGCACGTTCCAGGCTCATGCTGCTGAAGAGATGCTGCGCAAAGCGGTAGGCAAGGGCGCGTATGAAATGGCCGTCAGCCAACAGGAAAACGCGCTGTGGGTTGCGACGACTCAAAGCCGCAAAACCGATAAAGGCGGCGTGGTTTATCGCCTGGATCCGGTCACGCTGGAAGTGACGCAGGCGATTCATAACGATCTCAAGCCGTTTGGCGCCACGATCGATAAAGCCACCCAGACCCTGTGGTTCGGAAACACCGTCAACAGCGCCGTGACGGCCATTGACGCCAAAACGGGCGAGGTGAAAGGGCGCCTGGTGCTGGACGATCGCAAGCGTAGCGACACGGTGAAGCCTCTTCAGCCGCGCCAGCTGGTGGCCGATGACGCGACCAATACGGTGTACATTACCGGTATCGGTAAAGAAAGCGTGATTTGGGTGGTGGACGGCGCAACGCTGAAGCTGAAAGACACCATCATGAACACCGGCACGTTCAGCACCGGCCTGGCGCTGGATGCACAGGCAAAACGTCTGTACACCACCAATGCGGACGGCGAGCTGGTCACCATTGATACCGCGACCAACAAAATCCTCAGCCGTAAGAAGGTGCAGGACGACGGAAAAGAGCACTTCTACCTGAACCTGAGCCTGGACACTGCCGGTCAGCGCGCGTTCCTGACGGATTCTAAACAGCCAGAAGTGCTGGTGGTGAGCCTGAAAGATGGCAGCGTGATGCAGAAAATCGCTGCGCCAGAATCGCTGGCCATACTGTTTAACCCGGCACGCAATGAAGCCTACGTGACGCATCGCGAGGCAGGTAAGGTGAGCGTGATTGACGCTAAGACGTACAAAGTGACCAAAACCTACGATACGCCGGTTTACCCGAACAGCCTGGCGCTGTCAGCGGATGGCAAGACGCTGTACGTGACGGTGAAACAGAAGTCTACCCGTCAGCAGGAAGCAACCCAGCCTGACGATGTGATTCGTATTGCACTCTGATGTGGGAATTGCCCGGTGGCGCTGCGCTTACCGGGCCTGAAAAACCAGGAAATGTAGGCCGGGTATGGCGAAGCCGCCACCCGGCTTTTTTATTAACGCGACGTCTCTTCCACCAGCGGACCGTCCTGTTTGCCCTCTTCGGGATGAACCGGTGCGGTACTGTGAATTTCGTTCACGCGTTTACGCACGCCAAACCAGCCGGCAATCAGCAACACCGCCAGCAGCGGGATCGTCGCGATGGTGTAAGTACCGTTCGGGTAGTCGAACGCCATCAGCACCAGCACGCTCAGCAGGAACAGCAGGGTAAGCCAGGAGGTCACCGGCGCGCCCGGCAGCTTGAAGCTGACGTCAGCCGCTTTCCCTTCTTTGATCGCCTTACGCAGGCGCATCTGACACACCACGATAAAGGCCCATGAGGCGATGATGCCCAGCGCGGCGACGTTCAGTACAATCTCAAACACCTGAGACGGAACCAGATAGTTGAGGAACACGCCGAAGACGTACACCACCAGCGTGGCCAGAATACCCGCGTAAGGCACCTGCTGCTTGCTCATCTTCGACATAAACTTCGGCGCAGATCCGCCCATCGACATAGAGCGCAGAATACGGCCTGTTGAATAGAGGCCGGAGTTCAGGCTGGAGAGCGCAGCGGTCAATACCACGATGTTCATGATGCTGCCCACATACGGCACGCCCAGCTTAGAGAAGAAGGTCACAAACGGACTTTGACCCGCCTGGTACGCGTTCCACGGCAGCAGCAGTACAAGCAGCACCACGGAGCCAACGTAGAACAGGCCGATACGCCAGATTACGCTGTTGATCGCTTTTGGCACCATCGTCTGCGGATCTTTGCATTCACCTGCCGCCGTACCGACCAGCTCAATGGAGGCAAAGGCGAACACCACACCCTGCACCAGAACCAGGGCTGGCAGCAGGCCGTGCGGGAAGAAACCGCCGTTATCAGTTATCAGGTGGAAGCCGGTCGCGTTGCCGTCCAGCGGTTTACCGGTGCCGAGGAATACGGTACCGACCACCAGGAAGATCACGATGGCCAACACCTTCACCAGCGCGAACCAGAACTCCATCTCGGCGAACCACTTCACGCCGATCATGTTCATGGTCCCGACAATCGCCAGCGCGCCCAGAGCGAACACCCACTGTGGTACATCGCCAAACGCGCCCCAGTAGTGCATGTACAGCGCGACGGCGGTGATATCGACGATGCCTGTCATGGCCCAGTTTACGAAGTACATCCAGCCTGCGACATACGCGGCTTTTTCACCGAGAAACTCACGAGCGTAAGAGACAAAGCTGCCGCTGGAAGGGCGGTGAAGCACCAGCTCGCCGAGGGCACGAAGAATGAAGAAAGAGAAGATCCCGCACACCAGATAGACCAGGGCGAGAGCGGGGCCGGCCATTTGCAGACGTGCGCCTGCACCTAAAAACAGACCCGTACCGATAGCGCCGCCGATGGCGATCATCTGCACCTGACGGTTGCCCATCGCCTTGTGATAGCCCTCTTCGTGAGAGTTCAACCAGCGACGTTTCGCAGCATGATGATCGGCTGCGCTTTTATTGCTTGTTTTCATTGAGTTACCTGTTTGCCTGTCTGAACCATTAACGTGATAGTCCTGCCTGGCAGAGGCCGAAACAAACGATTGCTTCTGCGCAGACACATGCTGCCTTTCCAGTCATTCTGTGTATGGATAAGGCAAAACATGGCGAGGCATCCTACCCGCAATTGATAAGCGACGCAAAATATAACCGTGTCGAAAGTGATGCATGTCGAAGGAAATCGTGTGGTCAGAGCAGACGGGGATCGCAATGCGCTGAATCGTGGCGCTTTTTTAGGCAAAAAGGCCGGTAAACGCTGATTAATCCATCAGGTTTACTTGATAATTACTGCCAGGTAGAGATTATGAATGCCGCAGGGCTTCAATGAGCAATGCAAAGGCAGTTGTGTGCTGGCGGCGGCTCGGATAATACAGATGGTAACCCGTAAATACCGGGCACCAGTCCTCAAGGACACGCACTAACCGTCCTTCAGCAAGCGCGTCGAGTATCGCATCTTCTGGTACATACGCCAGCCCCAGCCCGTTTACGGCGGCATCGATGCGTTGCGGCACGCTGTTAAGGATCAGCTGACCGTCAACCCGCACGCATATCTCACGACCGTCTTGCTCAAATTCCCAGGCGTATAATCCCCCGTGAGTAGGCAAACGCATATTCATGCAGCGGTGCTGTTCAAGCTGCTCTGGCGTTTCCGGTACGCCGAAACGGTGCAGATAATCTGCCGATCCAACGACCGCCATCCGCATGTCCGGCGCAATACGTACCGCAATCATATCTTTCGCCACCTGCTCACCCAGACGCACGCCCGCGTCAAAGCGGCCATCGACAATATCTGTCAGGCCATTGTCCACCGTGACTTCAACGTTGATGTCAGGATACTGCGCCATAAAGGATTTGAGTACCGGCCACAGCACGGCAGACATGGCGTGCTCTCCGGCGGTAAGGCGGATATTCCCGGCGGGTTTGTTCCGCGTATCTCGCAGTGCGGTGAGTTCCTGTTCGATCTCCAGCAGATGTGGGCTTAAGCGCATGAACAGTTGCTCGCCGGCCTCGGTTGGGGCCACGCTGCGGGTAGTGCGTGTCAACAGACGCACCTCCAGCCTCGCCTCCAGATTGCGCATCGCGTGGCTGAGTGCCGACTGTGACACGCCCAGCTGCGCAGCGGCGCGGGTAAAGCTGCGCTCACGGGCGACGACCATAAAGGAGAGCAGATCGTTGAAATTGTCTTTGAGCATGGCGTGCATCCGATTTATGAATTGAATTCATGGTTCCTTTTTGATTATGCACTCTAATGCTCATGGCGGCTTTACGCTACTGTTAACGCAACATCTAATAGGAGCAAATCATGAAAATTATCCGTAGCGGTTCTTTACCTTCCGTCCAGGGGCCAGACGCCTGGTTCACCGGCAGCGTGCGCATCGATGCGCCTTTTCAGGCAACTGAACCGGCAAAAGTTGGCGGCGCAACCGTCACCTTCGAACCCGGCGCGCGTACCGCCTGGCATACGCATCCCCTTGGACAAACGCTTATCGTGACGCAGGGACGCGGCTGGTTACAGGAGTGGGGCAAAGAGGCGGAACCGCTGAATCAGGGGGATATCGCCTGGATCCCACCCGGCGTGAAGCACTGGCACGGTGCCAGCGCGCAGACGGCGATGACCCATATCGCCATCGCCGAAGCGGTCGACGGGAGTCCGGTGGCGTGGCTGGAAAAGGTCACCGATGAACAGTATCCAAACGCGTAGCGGTAAGCTATAGCTGATTTCCGGCAATCCAAATGTAAATTAATTGTTTCTCAGAGGTGAAATCCGCCCTTAATAATGACGACATGTTAAGTCAAACGAGAACGCAACATGTCATGGCGAATCAGCATTCTGGATAAAAGCCCCGTCGCAGAACACGAAACCGCCGCCGATGCGCTGGCGCGTACCTTAACGCTGGCGCAGCAGGCGGAAACATTGGGTTATCACCGCTTCTGGATTGCCGAACACCATAATACCCCGCAGCTTGCCAGCCCCTCGCCGGAACTGCTGATTGCCTGGATCCTCGGGCAAACAAAGCGTATTCGCGTGGGCTCAGGCGGCGTCATGCTGCAACATTACAGCCCCTATAAAGTCGCCGAAAACTTTAACGTACTGGCCGCCATCGCGCCGGGCCGGGTTGATCTGGGCGTCGGTAAAGCGCCCGGCGGTCTGCCGCTCTCTACCCGCGCGTTGCAGCACGGCCTTAATCCGCAGGAAAAAGGCAGCTTTGCGGAACAACTGACGCAGCTCGATCGCTGGATCCGCCCTGAAAATCAGTCAGCGGAGGAGACGGTTCGCGCCACGCCTCTGTCCCCGGTACCTGCCCAGGGGTTTCTGCTGGGCGCCAGCACCGAAAGCGCGCTGCTGGCGGCCTCCCTCGATTGGCATTTTGTCTTTGCCGCACACCTGAACGGTGACCCTGAGCTGCTGCGCGAGGTGGTCACAGCCTGGCGTCAACACAGCGTCCGGGAGGTGATGATGGCCGTGCAGGTGATTGTTGCCCCAACCCAGGCCGAGGCCGACGCGCTGGCGCAAAATGTTGAAGTGTGGGGCGTGGCGCTGGCAAACGGGCAGCGCGTTACCGTGGCCAGCGAAGAACAGGCCTACGCCTTTGCGCGGCAGGCGGGGAGTGAACCGGTGCGCATCGCGCGTCGGGCGCAGTCTCTGCTGGCCGGAACGGCGGAGTCGGTGCTTGAACAGCTCAACGCGCTGCATCAGCAGTGGGGCATTGAGGAATTTATCATCGACACGCCGGTCGCTGACGGCGCAACGCGCGTGCAGTCCCTGCGACTGCTGGCCGAGGTGCGTCTTAACAGGGAGGTTACGGTATGAACTTCAGCGAACAACTGATTGCCTGGCGCCGGGAACTGCACCAGAACCCTGAGCTGTCCGGCCAGGAGGTTGAAACAACGGCCCGCCTGCGCGAGTGGCTGACGGCGGCCGGGATTGCCCCGCTGGATTACGATCTTCAGACCGGGCTGGTTGCAGAGATAGGTCAAGGCAAGGCACTGATTGCGCTGCGCGCCGATATCGACGCGTTACCTATCGACGAGCGCAGCGGAGTGCCGTTCAGCTCCCGGCGTGCAGGAGTGATGCACGCCTGCGGTCACGACGTTCACACCAGCGTGATCCTCGGTGCCGCGTTAAAGCTGAAGGAGCGGGAAGCCTCGCTCAACGGTCGCGTGCGGATCTTGTTCCAGCCTGCGGAAGAAAATTTCGGCGGAGCGAAAAGCATGGTGCGGGCCGGGGCGTTACGCGACGTACGCGCGATTTTCGGGATGCATAACGAGCCGTCACTGCCGGTTGGTGAATTTGCCACGCGCGGCGGCCCGTTCTATGCCAACGTCGATCGCTTCGTTATTCACATCACCGGTAAAGGCGCGCATGCCGCACGCCCCCATGAAGGTAACGACGCCATCGTGCTGGCAAGCCAGCTGGTGACCGCGCTGCAAAGCGTCGCCAGCCGTAACGTTAACACGCTGGATTCAGTCGTGCTGAGCGTGACGCGCATCGCCGGCGGGAATACCTGGAACGTGCTGCCGGAAAGCGTTGAGCTGGAGGGCACGCTGCGCACGCACCGCACGGAAGTACAGCAGAACGTAAAGGCGCGCGTCGGTGAAATCGCCGCCGGATTTGCCAGCGCCTTTAGCGCGCAGATCAACATCACCTGGTACGCCGGACCCACCGCGCTGGTGAACGACGAGCATTGGGCCGGGTTTGCCACCTCGGTCGCGCGCGAGGCGGGGTATGAAACCCGTCATGCTGAACTGCACATGGGCGGAGAAGATTTTGCGGTCTATCTGCAAAACGTTCCCGGCGCGTTTGTCAGCATTGGCAGCAACAGCCCGTTTGGTTTACATCACCCGGCATTTAACCCTGACGAAGCGTTAATTGAACCCGCTGCCCGCTATTTTGCACAGCTTGCGGAAAAAGCCCTGCAACACGTTTAATTTATTTGAGGTGAATATGTCTGCACATCGTCAATTGCGGCTGGGGACCATTTTGCATGGTGCATCCGGAAATATGTCCGCCTGGCGTCATCCGGCGGCCGTCGCGGATGCCAGTATAAATTTTAATTTCGTCAAAGAAACGGCATTAAAAGCGGAAAAGGGCAAGCTCGACTTTATCTTCGTTGCTGACGGTCTTTATATTAACGAGAAATCCATTCCGCATTTTTTAAACCGTTTTGAGCCGCTGACGGTGTTGTCCGCGCTGGCAAGCGTCACCTCGCGCCTGGGGCTGGTCGGCACGTTGTCCACCTCCTACAGCGAGCCTTTCACCGTTGCGCGTCAGTTTGCCAGCCTCGATCACCTGAGCAACGGTCGCGCGGGCTGGAACGTAGTGACCTCACCGCTGGAAGGATCGGCGAAGAATTTCTCCCGCGAAAAACACCCTGAGCATGCGCTGCGCTACCGCATTGCCGATGAGTATCTCGACGTGGTGAAAGGGCTGTGGGACTCCTGGGAAGGGGATGCCTTTATCCGCAATAAAGAGAGCGGACAGTTTTTTGACGCGTCGAAACTGCATACCCTGGATCACCACGGTGATTTCTTCCAGGTTTCCGGCCCGCTGAATATTGGCCGCACGCCGCAGGGACGTCCGATTGTCTTTCAGGCCGGCGCGTCCGACGACGGTAAAAAGCTGGCGGCAAAACACGCCGACGCCATCTTTACCCACCATGACACGCTGGAAGAAGCGCAGGCCTTTTACCGCGACGTCAAACGGCAGCTGGAAAGTCACGGTCGCCGCGCGGGTGATTTACATATATTCCAGGGCGTCAGCGTGATTGTCGGAAATGACGCCGATGACGTTGAAAACCAGTATCAAACCACGGCGGCACTGGTCTCCATTCATGATGCGCTGAACTATCTCGGGCGTTATTTCGAGCATCACGACTTCAGCCAGTATCCCCTCGACGCGCCGTTCCCGGATATTGGCGATTTAGGCAAAAACAGCTTTCGCAGCACCACCGATGACATCAAGCGTAACGCCCGTGAGCGCAACTTAACTCTGCGTCAGGTCGCGCTGGAGGCCGCATCGCCGCGCCCGCGTTTTGCCGGCACGCCGGAGCAGGTAGCCGATGGTTTACAGGCCTGGTTCGAGGAGAAGGCGGCAGACGGCTTCATCATTCAGGGCGGTACGCCGGATACCTTCCCGCGCTTTGTCGACCAGGTGGTGCCCGTTTTACAGGCGCGCGGCCTGTTCCGCACTGACTATCCCGGCACCACGCTGCGCGAAAGTCTGGGCTTAGACGAACCCAAAAATCAGTTCACACAACAATAAAAGAGAAAAACGCTATGCAGAAATCATCGCTTATTCTGGCGCTTGCGCTGGCCTTTACCCCTGCCGTCTGGGCAGAGAACGTCAATATTAACGGCACCGGCGTGAGCATTGAGGCTAATAAAACGCCGATCGACACCGCCAAAAACAGCGATGCGATCGCCCAGCTGCCGAAAGACTATCGCTTTGCCGTGCCGGGGAAATTTACCGTGGCGGTGGCGGGGCTGAATCAGCCGCCGCTGACGGTCTTTTCCGACGACAACAAAACCCTGCTGGGAAGTGAGGTCGACATTGCGCGCCTGGTGGCGGACAGCCTCGGGCTGGAGCTGAACGTGGTTCCCACCTCCTGGGAGGACTGGCCGCTGGGGGTGGCATCCGGGAAATACGACGCGGCGATCAGCAACATCACCGTCACCAAAGCGCGCAAAGAGAAGTTCGACTTCGCCACCTATCGCAAGGATTCCCTTGGCTTTTACGTGAAATCCACCAGCCCGATCGTGTCGCTCCAGAAGGCGGAGGATATCGCCGGGCTGCGCATCATCGTTGGCTCCGGCACTAACCAGGAGGCGATCCTGCTGGCGTGGAACGAAGAGAACCTTAAAAAAGGGCTTAAGCCGTTTATCCCGGTCTACACCAAAGACGATGCGGCGCAAACCCTCGCGCTACAGTCAGGTCGTGCAGAAGCCTATTTTGGCCCGAACGTGATCGGCGCATGGAAAGCGGCGCTGACCGGTAAAACCAAACTGGTTGGCAGCGTCGACGGCGGCTGGCCGAAGGCGGCGCATATTGCGGTGACGCTGAAAAAAGGGAGCGGCCTGGTCGAACCGGTTCAAACCGCGCTTAACGGCGTAATTAAGAACGGAGATTACGACAAAGTGCTGAACCGCTGGGGAGAAGGCGTTGAGCGTATCCCCCGTTCCGAGGTTAACCCGGCTGGTCTGGGCGATTGAGGAGGCACTATGCGGGAACAATTTCGTGACGTTTCGCCGGAAGATAGCGATCTTCAGCCCATTATTAACGGTCTGTTCGGTGAATACGCCGCTCGTTACGGCGACTACTTTTCAAAGGATGCGGAAGTCGAGCTGACGGAGTGGTACCTGGCGCCGCAGGGGCTGTTTATCGTGCTGGAGCGCGATGGCGAAATCATCGCTACCGGCGCTTACAAGCCCTTCGACGAACGCACGGCAGAAATCAAACGTATCTGGACGAATAAAACGCTGCGCCAGCAGGGGCTGGCCGCGCGCGTGGTACAGGAGCTGGAGCGCAGGGCGATACTGGCGGGCTACAGCCACATGTACCTGACTACCGGGTTTCGTCAGCCGGAGGCGGTACGGCTCTATCTCAGTCAGGGGTATCAGCCGCAGTTCGATCTCAACCGCGATCCGGAAGAGTACAGCCAGCCGCCGTTCGATGGTCGGCTGCGTTTCACCAAAACGCTGATCCGCGAAGCGCTCAGCAAAACCGCATAAGGAGCGATGATGAACAACGTTGAAACCATAAAAGTGGTCCCCGCACTTTATCCGCTGCGCACAGTCGGCGCTGCGGTGGCGCTGTTTGTGCTGGCGGTCGTGATTCAGTCCGTGGCCTTTAATCCCCGCTGGGAGTGGGCGGTATTTGCTCGCTGGTTCTTTGATCCGGTGATCCTCGAAGGCGTCGGTCAGACGCTGCTGCTCACGTTGATAGGCACCGTGCTGAGCGTGGTGATTGGCGGCATGCTGGCGCTGGCGCGGCTCTCGTCATCCTGGCTGTTGGGCAGCCTGGCGTGGGGATATATCTGGCTTTTCCGCTCGCTGCCGCTGATCGTGGTGCTGATCGTTCTTTATAACTTCTCCTATCTCTACGACACGCTCTCTCTTGGCGTGCCTTTTACCGGCATTACCTGGGGCAGCGTTGAAACCATCAACGTGCTCGGGCAGTTTTCTACCGCCGTCGTGGGGCTGACGCTGGTGCAGAGCGCCTATACGGCGGAAATTATTCGCGGGGGTTTCCTTGGGGTCGATCACGGCCAGTATGAGGCGGCTGCCGCGCTTGGGCTGCCGGCGTGGCGTCGCACCGTGCGCATTATTCTTCCGCAGGCGCTGCGCACCATTTTGCCGTCCGGATTCAATGAAATCATCAGCCTCGCCAAAGGTACGGCGATGGTTTACGTGCTGGCGATGCCGGAGCTGTTCTACACGATCCAGATGATCTACAACCGCACGCAGGAGGTGATCCCGTTGCTGATGGTGGGGGCCGTCTGGTACCTGGTGATTACCACCGTCCTGTCTGCCATCCAGCATATCGTTGAGCGTGGGCTCGCCCGCAGCGAGCGCCGCTCCGCCGTAAACCAGAATCGGGCAGCCAGCCGGACGCGTTCCGTTACTACCTCACCAGCACAGGAGCCTGTCCATGCAAGCCTCTCGTGAAGGACACATTTCTATTACCGGCGTCAGCAAGTTTTTTGGCCGACATAAAGCGCTCGATAACGTCACGCTTGAGATCCCGCCGGGTTCCGTCACGGTGATCCTCGGCCCATCCGGATCGGGGAAATCGACGCTGCTGCGTACCATTAATCATCTGGAGCGCGTAGACGAAGGCTTTATTCAGATTGACGGAGAGTACATTGGCTACCGCCGCCAGGGTGACAAACTGTACGAGCTGAAAGAGAAAGAGATCCTCAAACAGCGCGTTAACGTGGGCTACGTGTTTCAGAACTTCAACCTGTTTCCGCATCTTACGGTGCTGGAAAACCTGATTGAGGCGCCGATCGCGCATAAGAAACTCACCCGAAAGGCGGCCATCGAGAACGCTTACAGCCTGCTGGATGTGGTGGGCCTGCGTGAAAAAGCCGATGCCTGGTCGCGTCACCTTTCCGGCGGCCAGCAGCAGCGCATTGCCATTGCCCGCGCGCTGGCGCTGCATCCCCGCGTAATGCTGTTTGATGAGCCCACCTCGGCGCTTGACCCGGAACTGGTTGGCGAAGTGCTGGACGTGATTAAAAAGCTGGCCCGTTCCGGCACCACGCTGGTGGTGGTTACCCATGAGATCGGCTTTGCCCGGGAAGTGGCGGACCAGGTGGTGTTTATGGTTGACGGAAAAATTGTGGAGCAGGGCAGCAGCGAGGACGTGTTAAACCGACCTTCGCATCCGCGAACGCGCCAGTTTTTGTCGAAAGTATTGTAGTTTTCCCGCCTGGGATAACCTGGTCATGCTGCTCTACACTTAGGGTTTTCATCCCTGAGGGGGCAACATGATCAAACTCTATGGCGTACCCGGCTGGGGATCGGCAATCGGTGAAGTGATGCTGACTCTGGCAGACATCCCGTATCAGTTCGTCAACGTGGACGGGTTTGACCAGCCCGGCCCGCAGCGCGAACTGCTGTTAAAACTGAACCCGCTGTGCCAGGTGCCGACGCTGGAACTGGAAAACGGGACGATCGTGACGGAAACTGCGGCGATTGCCCTGATGGTGCTCGACAGATGTCCCGATCTCGCGCCGCCCGTAGGGCAGGCCGAGCGGCAGCAGTTTCAGCGCCTGCTCATCTGGTTTGTGGCCAACGTCTATCCCACCTTTACGTATGCAGACTATCCGGAACGCTGGGTGCCTGATGCTCCCGAACAGCTGAAGAAAAACTGCATTGAGTACCGAAAATCGCTCTATCTGTGGTTCGACACGCAACTCAGCGCCTCGCCTTTCGCTTTTGGCACACAGCTGACGCTGCTTGACGTCTATATTGCCGTCGCGCGTACCTGGGGGCCACGTCATGAGTGGTTTGCCACCAATACGCCCCATATCACCGCCATCGCGGATGCGGTTTGCGCGCTGCCGGAACTGCACAAGGTGCTAAAAGCTAACGACATAATCTGATAACGTGGAACGCTCACCTATAAAAGGAGCCCTGCCCATGCCACATGTTGATATCAAATGTTTTCCACGCGATCTGAATGACGAACAAAAAACGGCGCTGGCGGCGGATATCGCCGAAGCGATCGCCCGTCATCTGAACAGCAAAGATCGCTCAATCTCCGTGGCGCTTCAGGAAGTTCAGGAAGCTGACTGGAAGGCGCAGGTCTGGGATACCGAGATCGGCCCGAAACTCGATAAGCTGATTAAGAAACCCGGCTATTCAATGTAATCCGCTTGCCGGGTGGTGCACTGTCACCCGGCGATCCCCCGCCTTTATTTGCTATCGCAAAAATCGATAATAAAAACCATAACGATTCCGCTACAATTCTTCCTTCCGAACAATATTCGTTAAATCAGCAGGTAAGCACTGCAACTGCACCAGATTAAGTACAGATAGTAAAAGGATAATTTTTTCATGACAAAATTACCTCGGTTTTCACTCGCCTTTATTCATCCTCGTTACTGGCTCAGCTGGGCAGGCATCGCCGCACTCTGGTGTACGGTCCAGCTCCCCTATTCGCTTCTGTTAAAAGCAGGGCACGGGCTCGGGCGTCTGGCCATGCGCCTGCTTCCACGCCGCGTGGAGATCGCCAGACGAAATCTTGAGCTTTGTTTTCCGGAGATGAAAGAGGATGCGCGCGAGCGTTTACTCGAGCGCAATTTTGAATCGGTTGGAATGGGCGTCATCGAAACGGGGATAGCGTGGTTCTGGCCTGACTGGCGCGTGCGCAAACACTTTAGCGTGACCGGCTACGAACATATGGAACAGGCTCGGGCGCAAGGAAAGGGCGTGGTGCTTATCGGCATGCATTTTCTCACGCTTGAGCTGGGCGCGCGCATCTTCGGCATGCTCAACGCGGGTATTGGAGTGTATCGACCCAACAATAATGCACTGCTCGACTGGCTACAGACGCGCGGGCGCCTGCGTTCCAATAAAACCATGCTTGACCGCCATGACCTGAAGGGCATGATCCGTGCGCTGAAGCAAAATGAGATCCTGTGGTATGCCCCGGATCACGACTATGGCAAAGCGAATAGCGTGTTTGTGCCGTTTTTTGCCGTCCCGGACGCTGCCACTACGGCCGGGAGCTACATGCTGGTGAAAAGTGCCAGACCGGCCGTGGTCCCGTTTGTACCGCGCCGTAAAGCAGACGGTACAGGGTATGAGCTGATTATCCTGGAAGATATCAGCGATACGTTGCAGGGGGGCGATAAAGCTTCGGTGGCCACGCAGATGAACAGAGCGATTGAGCGCGCCGTGCTGATGGCACCCGAGCAATATATGTGGCTGCATCGCCGCTTCAAAACCCGCCCGGAAGGCCAGCCGGACCGCTATGCATGCAAAAAACAGGCCCGTTCTCCAGCAAGAACCTTCTCTGCCAGCGACATGTCGGACGAGTCGCGTATTCAGCAGTAGAAAAGGGGGGCGGATGCCGGTGCGCTTCGCCCTTTATAAAACCTGCGGCGCTGGATAGAATGACCGCATCCACATTGTCGGGATGCAAAACATGACCGGAAGAGTCGATTATCACCTCGAAAAATACCTCCTCACCGAAGCCGCCGAGCCGGAACGCCTGACGCGTCAGTGGGCGGAAGTGATGCGCGAATGCCATGACCAGAAATCAGGGTCCGAAGAGCGCCTGCGTCTCGCGCTGCTGAATGTGGATTATGTCACAAGCTTTGAGCTTCCCTTCCGGTTACTCCTCACCCGCGCCCCGCAGTTGATTGATGGGATCAGAAATGAGTTTCAGCTCAGTCAAAAAAATGTCCTTTTCAACGGTAAACGCTTTGGCTGCGTCTACAGCCTCAAGCAGGATTTGAACGGCATTCCCGATGAGTTTACCTATCATCTTAAGACTCGTATTCAGCGAATCGATGCGGCAGGCGGTTCGGAAGTACCTTACCGGCACATTGCTCAGCAGGTGAAAGCCCCTCGCGAGCGCCTCAGGCTGGCGCTGGAAAATGGGCTTGCGGTCACGGCGCTTGACGGACTGTTCTGGTTTGGTATTCAGCGCATAGCCGCCGACGTGCAGCGGTTAAGAAAAACGGGTACGAGGATAGTGACGTCAGAGACTGAGGTGTTCGATACGCTGACGATGACAACCCGGCAGATCCCCGTCTACAGCCTGACTCAGCCGGGATGAACCTCGGACACCGATCTTTCGAGTGCCTCAGAGAAGACGGAAAATGGCGGTAATTTCTTTCTCAGATATTCCGTGCTTCAGTAACGCTTTCAATGTCATTATGCCCCTGAGAAAGAGGGGCGTTTTCACGCGATGACAGCGTTAGCCAGCAAATGCCCGCAACGCATCCCCATCAAGACGATAGCGTACCCATTCGGACTGCGGTAACGCGCCGATGCTTAAATAAAAATCAATGGCAGACTGGTTCCAGTCAAGCACGCTCCATTCCAGCCGGCCGCAGTCACGTTCCACTGCGCATTGCGCGATATTTTTTAGCAGGGCTTTTCCCGCTCCCTTGTTGCGGTATTCGGGGGAGACATATAAATCTTCCATATAGAGACCGTTGCGGCCAAGCCAGGTGGAGTAGCTGGTGAAAAAAACGGCATAGCCCACCACGCGGCCAGCATATTCGGCGATCAGCGCTTCGGTTTTACTGTCTGCACCAAACAGCGTTTTGCGGATCTCGTCCGGAGTGGTGACCACTTCTTCTGGCGCTTTTTCATAGACCGCGAGTTCGTAAATCATATCGTAAATTGCCGCTGCATCTTCAGGTCGCGCCTGACGAATTGTAATGCTCATTGGTTTCCCTTTATTTGTGTTCGTTGTTGATGGAGGTAAGCATAAAGGCTAATGTCAGAAGAATTAAGTGCAATGAAATCAACCAATGATGAATATTATGCATCCGGCCTTAAGGCGCCTTGATTTAAACCTCCTGCCGATTTTGACGCGATTTATCGCCACAGTTCCGTTCGACTGGCGGCGGATGAGCTGGCGATGAGCACCTCGGCGCTCAGCCATGCTTTGTCACGGCTGCGTGTTTCGCTCAATGACCCGCTGTTCTACCGGGAGGGGCATAGAATGTGTCCCAGCGTCTATGCCACGCAGCTTGCGCCTGTTATTGCATCGGCCCTGAAGGCTCTCGATCGGGAGCTCTCGCCGCAGCCGGAGTTTGATCCTGCTGTGAGTACAGCGTGTTTGCAGATCGCGATAACGGATTTTACTGCGTTCTGCATATTTCCTGCGCTCATGAATGTACTTCAACATGAGGCGCCTGGCCTGCGTCTGGAATTACGTTATTTGCCGCACAGCCCAGCGTTGACGGAGTTACTGGCTGGGGAGGTGGATCTGGCCCTGGGATTCAGCACCGTCGAGGATCCCCGGTACCCGGAGCTGGAAGAGATTAGTTGGTTCGAAGATGAGTATGTGGTGATTAGCAATGCGAGCCGGATGGCACTGACGCTGGAGGATTATCTCGCCGCCCGGCATCTTGTGGTTACGCCGTGGAACGAGAAGCAGGGGGTGCTGGATTTGCAGCTTGAACGCATGGGCTATACCCGACACATTGCGATTAAAACCCCGTCCATGCTCAGCGCCCCGTTTGTTATTGCAGAAAGCGATCTGCTGATGGCATTACCCCGATTCGCCGCTGAGAAGCTACTGCCGGCTACCAATATCAAAATTTTTGACTTGCCGTTCAACATCAGTCCGTTTGAAGTAAAAATTTATTCGCATAAACGCAGCGGTAAACGAGGCGTCACCAACTGGCTAAAAGCGACGCTGGGCGCGCTGGCTGAAGGCCTACAGTCAGAACGCTGATGATTTCGACTGTAACAGGATCGCCATCAGTCCCGGAAAGCGGGCGTCCAGATCCTCTCTTCTCAGTGAAATCATATTCTCGCGCCCCTGCGGGCGCTGCCAGATCACGCCGCTGTCGCGCAGCACGCGCCAGTGGTGAGTCATGGTGGACTTCACCACGTCGTCCGGGCGCAGCGCGTTACAGCTCAGTTCGCTGCCGTCGGCCAGCTTTCGGACGATCGCTAATCGCAGCGGATTGCCGAGGGCGAACAGCACATTTTCCAGCAGTATTTGTTCAGGTTCCGGGTGGTTTGGGATCATCGTGTTCCTGCGTCTCGGGTCAGATTGAGCTATATCAACAATAGGTCAACCGTTAAAAAATAGTTCGATAATACTCGTACAATAGGACTATTATAACAAACGAACTCACACGCGACCATCCCGGTCGTCACAAACCAGTCTCAAAGACTTAAGGAAATATCATGCCCCGACCCATTCCACTCGAACGTTATCGCAACATCGGTATCTCCGCGCATATCGATGCCGGCAAAACCACCACTACCGAGCGCATCCTGTTTTACACCGGGATGAGCCACAAGCTGGGTGAAGTACACGATGGCGCGGCAACCACTGACTGGATGGCGCAGGAGCAGGAGCGCGGGATCACCATTACTTCGGCAGCGGTAAGCTGTTTCTGGCCCGGCATGGACAGAGGTTTTGAACCGCACCGCATCAATATTATTGATACCCCCGGGCACGTCGATTTTACCATTGAGGTGGAACGCTCCATGCGGGTACTCGACGGCGCGGTGATGGTGTACGACTCCGTCGGTGGCGTGCAGCCGCAGTCGGAAACCGTCTGGCGTCAGGCGAATAAATACCACGTCCCGCGGCTGGCATTCGTCAACAAAATGGACCGCCCGGGCGCAGATTTCTTCCGTGTGGTGCGGATGATGCAGGAGCGCCTGAAAGCCAATCCGGTGCCGATCGTGATTCCGGTGGGTGCGGAAGAACACTTCACCGGCGTGGTGGATCTCATCAAGATGCGCACCATCCTCTGGGACGATGCCACGCAGGGCATGGCGTTTAGCTACGCGCCGGTGCCGGACGATCTGCTGAGTACCGCTCAGGAGTGGCGAGAAAAAATGGTCTCAGCTGCGGCAGAAGCCAGCGATGCGCTGATGGACAAGTATCTGGAAACGGGCGATCTGGATGAAGCGGAAATCATCCAGGGGCTGCGCGTCCTGACCATCTCTGGCGAAATCCAGCCGATGCTGTGCGGTAGCGCATTCAAGAACAAGGGCGTGCAGCGCATGCTTGACGCGGTGATTGAGCTGATGCCGTCTCCACTGGACGTACCCGCTATTGATGGGGTAGACGAAGACGGGCAGCACGCTGAGCGTCATCCAAGCGATGATGAACCATTTTCGGCGCTGGCCTTCAAGCTGATGAGCGATCCGTACGTCGGCCAGCTGACCTTTATCCGCGTCTATTCCGGCATACTGCGTAAAGGCGACGCGGTGTACAACCCTGTGAAGGGTAAGAAAGAGCGTATTGGGCGCATTGTGCTGATGCATGCCAACGATCGCCATGAGGTGGACGAGTTGCGTGCAGGGGATATTGCAGCCTGTGTCGGGCTGAAAGACGTCACTACCGGCGACACGCTGACCGACCCGAACGCGGTGATCACCCTTGAGCGGATGGAGTTCCCGGATCCGGTCATTTCGCTTGCGATCGAGCCGAAAACCAAAGCCGATCAGGAGAAAATGGGGATCGCATTACAGCGCCTGGCGGCGGAGGACCCGTCGTTCCGCCTGCACACGGATGAGGAATCCGGCCAGACGATTATCTCCGGGATGGGCGAGCTGCATCTGGAAATCATCGTCGACCGCATGAAGCGCGAGTTTGGCGTCGAGGCGAACATTGGTCGTCCTCAGGTCACCTA
Organism: Enterobacter cloacae complex sp. P15RS; assembly: GCF_014895905.1. Taxonomy (NCBI): domain Bacteria; kingdom Pseudomonadati; phylum Pseudomonadota; class Gammaproteobacteria; order Enterobacterales; family Enterobacteriaceae; genus Enterobacter; species Enterobacter cloacae complex sp. P15RS. The sequence continues at coordinate 45,737 of NZ_JADBQL010000029.1, forward strand.
CCGTGAAACCCTGCGCAAAGCGGTCAAGGATATTGAAGGGAAATTTGTCCGACAGTCCGGCGGGAAAGGGCAGTACGGCCATGTGGTCCTGAGCCTCGAGCCGCTAGCGGCCGGGAGTGGTTTTGTGTTTGAAGATGCCACTAAAGGCGGCGTGGTGCCGCGCGAGTACATCCCGTCGGTGGAGAAAGGCTTGCGTGAAGCCATGAATACGGGTGTGCTGGCGGGCTATCCGGTTGTGGATGTGAAAGCGACCCTGACCTTTGGTTCGTACCACGATGTCGACTCCTCGGAGATGGCCTTCCGCATGGCGGCGATCCTCGGTTTTAAAGAGGGCGCGCGGCGGGCAGACCCGGTAATTCTTGAGCCGGTGATGCACGTTGAGGTGGAAACGCCGGAGGAATATGCCGGGAACATTATGGGCGATCTCTCCTCACGTCGTGGCATGGTGCAGGGAATGGCAGAGCAGTATGGCAGCCAGATTATTCGCGCTGACGTCCCGCTGGCCGAGATGTTTGGCTATGCCACCACGCTGCGATCGATGTCCCAGGGGCGCGCAACGTATACGATGGAGTTCCACCATTTTGCGGAGGCTCCGCGAAATGTGGCGGATGAGATTATTGCGAAGCGCGTGAAGAGCTAATTAATTACACATGGTAGTCGGTTGGCTACCATGTGTTTTTTAGTTACTCTTAAAGCTTCTTCTGGCGAGTTGGTGATGAGTCCTGTGCGGTGAAATTTTTAACAATGTTCATGCGAGGATATTTATCCCTGATAACCACAAAGAGAAAAAACAGACCGAAGGGATTATTAGAGTTCATCCAACGTTTTGATGTATTCACTCGATCAATGATGATGGGCAAGTATTTAGGCGATAGTTTATTAATTCGCTAAAACGGAATATTTTAATGGTGCAATTGGTAATAATCAGAAGCCGTTTCAGGGTAATCTGTTAACAGCCATTTTGATTCCATCAGCGCCTTGTTCATTCTTTAATCCGTAAAAACGCGCTCTCTCTAAAATTCCTGCTGCCCAGCGGCGATGTGTGGCGGGTTCGCACATTGCCCCCTGTGACTTAAATACCGCCAGGGAAGAATTTAGGATCCGCAGAGCGTCAGAGTGCTCACCGTGCGAGATCATTAGGGAATTATGAATAATCTCTATTTGACGTGGGTGAATGGCTGTTTTACCAACAAGTCCATGCGCCATATCAAGAGCCAGTTCTCTGGCCATGACTGTATGATCGTCAATATGCTCACATACGGGCGCGGTCAGGGCAAAATCACGCGGCCCGAAGATCGAAACAAGCATTTTGATGACGTAGCCCATTGGGCTGTCGTAAAGCGTCAGATTGCGGGGACGTCGTAGCGACACTACGTTCATGAGATCGTTGCCGCCGATTCGCAGCGCAATAATGCGTTCGTGGCAGGGATGTTCAACCAGGCGGGTGGCCAGCTCGCGCATCTGAACCACGTCAAAGACGTCTTCTGTTTCCAGCGTTGGCATCATGCACAGGTGAGTCTCCCCCATGATATCCCACCATTCAGCTAACGAACTGAGGGTAAATTTCGGCAACACGAACCCGTCGACAGCGGAAAGATCATAATGCGCTTTTAACCATCTGCCCATTTCGGCATGCCGGGGACGAATGAACACCAAAGGCCAGTCATTTTTACCCAGGCTACGCATGCTATTACAAAGCTCGTGCAGCAGGTGCTCCAGATTTTTGAGGGCGATGGGGATGTCTGCTTCACTGACAGCATCCTCCAGGCAAATCACCAGAGAGCGCAACCCCGGGATTTTTCCGTACAGAATGGCATCAGCAATATCTTCCCGTGTTGCAGGCATGTATAGCGTGGCTCCCAGATTCCAGGGAGAAAGACGATTTTTCATCAGAGCACCTTCTTGATAATGGTTACAGCCCGATACTGGCCGAGGCTTTTCCCCATTTCTGTAACAATAATTCCCTTTTCACGTGCAAGCCCCATAAGTAGTGAAACGTCCGGATCGTCAATCGAACGCACAAATATATGGTCCGGTACCCGACGTAATACAGCCCGGGTTGCCTCAGCAATACCGGGTTTAATACGATTGACGCTGTCCACTTTGAATTCATCGGCCAGGAACGCGATAACGTCGCGACTTGTTTGCCGTAAGACACGGGCTGATTCCGTATTCCAGCTCAGAGGTGCGAGTGATGACGGTGTTAACTTTTCACGGAAATGGGCAACGGTATCGACAAGCATTCTGCTGCATTCGTATCTGCTTAGATGCTCGCAAATCATGCATCCATGTAACCCTTCAGATGACCACACTGACCGGGATATCAGGCCTGACACCGGCGCACCCATGATGCCAAAAGGGATGAGCCAGTCGTCATCACTGGCCGCAAGCCAGGAACAGCCACAGGGATCGGCCAGGACAACCAGTCGCGGCTGCTCAGGATAGCCCGGGCGATCTTTCAGTGCGCGTACAAGCTCTCCGGTAATTGCGCCTTTTCCTGTCCATCCGTCTACAAACACAATACCTTGGGTACCATGTCGCTTTTCAATGAGGGCGAGTGCTGTATTGTCTATTCCGCGATCCCGGATAATACTGACACCGTAATGCCATGAGGTTTTACCCATATCCCGCAGAGTCTGATGCAGCATAACCCCGAGCGGAACGCCAGCTCTGACAAGACTGACCAGAACGATGGGCTCGTCACCGAAGCGTTTGGCCAGAGCAAAAGCGAGCTGCGTGACTTCTTTTGCAAGTCTCTCTGCGCCCCGATCCAGTGCCCGGTGAAACAAATCAAGATGCCATTGTGTAGGCGCTGGCTCCTGGCTGAGCATGTCCGAATAGTGTTTCTTTCCTGACTGAATCAGCTCTTCTTTATGCTCAACCGGCGTCATCTCAATGACAATCGGCTTTAGCAGGAATTCCACGTCACCGGGTTGGTATGATCCTGAGAAAGTTACATGTGGCTGCATTTCATTTTTCTCCAAAAATTCGCTGTGAAATGGCATCTGCAAACTGACTCTGACGCGGTATACCAAACCAGCTGCACAGTTTCATAAAACGATGATCGCTCAGGCTGTCGCCCAGACCAATTACGGGGAAAACGCCGCGTTCAGCCCGAAGTTTTTCAAGCAGCCAGCTGACAGCCAGCCCTTTCTCAACCGGTGTGGGAAGCCAGGCCACGTTATTACTGTTGCGGTGGATGTAGAAGCCCTCGGTCGGAAACACCGTTTCTATCTCATCTGCAATGGCATTGAGCTCGTCAAGGCGGGTGCTGTCGCGGTGTTTCATTACCATATAAACCGCCGTTTCACCGTATTCGGAGTTCAGTCTTGCCCAGGCATTGATCCCTTTGGCGTCCATCATTTCAGTGATCAGACGCTGCATCGATGTCAGCTTTTCCTGGTAGGGGGCCAGCTGGCCAAGCATATGGGCCTTCCACTCCTCATCGGGCTTGCCTTCAGGTGTAAGAATAACGGCTCCGTGCGTGGTGATTGCCCATGAGTGGAAAGGGATCCGGACGCGGCTGATTTCTTCAGTACCCCGTGCGGTAACAGGAATGAGTTCAGCCTGCTCCAGGAGCCAGTCCACTAACATGGACTGTTCTTCCGTCATAAAGCTTCGTGGATTCAGGGTGCGATCAACGGCACCGGTACGGAATGGCTCCAGGGCCAGCTCGTCCACCATTTTACGACGGGTCTGAAAGAGTGTGTCGTCAAGGTCGCTCAGAACAATGGGTTTATTCATAGGTAACAATCTCCACGACGGGCGCAACTTCAGCCAGCGCCTTAAGAAGCTGCGAGTCAATACTTTCTGCGGGTGTCTCAGTACACAGAAGAATGCGGTCAAACTGCTGGTGGGCGACGTTATAGACAAAATTAGGGATGCCCAGCCCGTAGTTATCCGTAAAGGAGATCGCGGACTTAATGGCATAACCAACGGCGATAGGGGAGCGGGTGGTCGAACCATAAAATGCCTGTGCCCCGGCAGCTTCGAGCCGTTCAGCAAGCAGGAACGGCTCCCAGACGAATTCCCCTGTCCCGAGAACCAGAACACGCTCCCCCTTCCGGACTGAGACCTCATGCCCGAGATCGGCCGCAGGTGTGAGCATCCCAAGTCGACCCCATGACTGTTTTCCCTGGATGTCCCATTCTCCGCGTGAAGTGACGTTGACCTTCGGCATGTCCGGGACAGGTGCATCAGGGAATGGGGTCCATCCCCACTGACCGCTTACAAGAGAAACCGAAGTGACGGGTAAGGGGCTGCGCTCGGACAGGGCATTGCCACTCCAGTCGGTAAGCGTAACGGCGATAACCTGTTCAATATGTTGAAGCTGGTCAGTATTACGCAGGGCAGAAAGCAGGTTAATAAAGGTATTACCTGTGGTTGCCTCGTCATCAATTAAAACCAGCGTTCGTGCGTTAGTGACACGACGTCTTTTCTCTTCATCATCTGGCAGATAGATCAGATGATCGGTGGCGTGGCTGTGTTCTTCCTTGAACTCGCAAAGTAACGTGCCATCAACCGGATGCCGGGTAGAAGTCAGATAAACAGATTCCCAATGCAGGTGGCGCACTTCATCAAATACACCGGCCCCAAGCCCAACGGCCGTTTCAGCCATACCGATAAACAGCACAGGCCTTGTCAGCGTTGAGGGGAACTGGCAGGCAAGCTGCCTGTAAGCCTGTCGCATGACTGAGGGTGGTACGGGTATGTGCCTGCCGAGAACTTTGCTGACAAACAGGAAGGCCCGTTTTGGGTTGCGTCTTTCAGCGATATCAAAGAGATAGTTGAGCGGAACTTCACCCCGGTCCCGGGTAACCTGTATCGTACCGCATGAGAGTGTGCGGCGATAAATCATATCTTCGAGGGTGACAGACATAAATACGCCTTAATTCAGCCGGTTAGAAAGTCTTTCTGGGTAGGCGATTACATCCGTGATGGACCTCACCGCAACCGGAGAAAAGGTTTTTTTAGCGCTCTGCATCACCGCATCTTCAGACATCAGACCGAGCTTAAAGGCAGCAAACAACCCGGGAAGATTCACACCGCTGTGAAGGGTATAACCAACTCCGCCTGACGGACGCATGTTTGTTTCAAGAAGCACCGGATTGCCATTCACATCGTTTCGCGTCTGAACGTTCACCAGCCCGTCTGCATTCATTGTTCGCGCACAAGTACACGCTAGCTCCAGGGCGCTTCCTTCGTTGACCAGATACTGGATAGCCCCTTCTTTACGGCGTCCTACGGCTGCGAGTATTTCGCCCTTATCCGCGAGGATATCGACGGAATATTCCGGGCCTGGCAGATAAGGCATTAAAACAAGGGGGGTGAATGATCCAGAAGCCGATGCTGCTGCAATATACTGTTGCGGACTGACCAGACGATATTCTGGATGATTAAAGACGTCCATGGGCGAAGCACTGTCATCAAAGCGCCAGAACCCCATGCCATAGATACCCGTCACCGGCTTCACGCATACCGAGCTGTCCGAAAAAGGCGGAGCCAGAAGATGCGCCTTTAACTCAGCGAGGGTATTCACGCGCCAGGATGGCACGACGGCGAGCCCGTTTTGCTCCATGAAACGGGCAAAATTAACTTTCTCGTCAGCCAGAGTGAGCCAGTCGACGCCCCTTGCACCGGTAGTAAGTGTGGCTCCGGTCGATTCAATAGCTTTGCGGTGTTCTTCAAACCACTGGCTGTTACGGCCCGTATGAATATGATGGATGCCGTGGTTTTGGATAGTTTCCTGAATAAACAGAAGGCGTTTTTGAGGCTCTTCAGGTTCAGTTAAAGAATAATCCGCAACAGAGAGAATTTCATTTCTTTCGTAACGGTGGGAGGCAACAACTATAATGTCAAGATTATATTTCTTGGAAAATAATTTGATCCTATGAATAATATCTCGCTGGGAGGAAAGGCCTTCCATAAGCCAAATTTTTTTATTCATTCCTTTTGGATGTCCAGCATGTCGAGTTATTTAGATAAGTGAGCTGAGTCTATGGGTGTCGTTTTAACATGTCAATCAAAGTATGACTGATTGCTATTTGCTGATTCGCGCGGAGCGATATTCAAGACGACATAAGTAATTCATTGATGACTGTTATGTGAATTTTCAATGTGCTAATTTTTTATTATATAAGAATCGAAGTGTAAACTTAAAATGCGCAAATCGTACTTGAACGGAAATTTCATCGTGATATTCTCTTTCGCGATTTTCGAATATACATTTTGTTGTCTTGGTTATTGCCTTTCAAGGAATTAAGCATGGTTTCATTAAGTAAAAACCAGACGGTTTCACTCAGTAAAGAATCTTCTTCATTAAGCAGACTTCAATTCGGTCTCGGTTGGGATCCGATTAAGAAAAAAGGTTTTCTTAGCGGATTAATAGGTAGCAACGACTCAATCGATCTCGATGCTGGTTGCGTATTAATGGACAGCACCGGAAATAGAGTGGACACCATCTGGTTCCGCAAACTGAAATCCACCTGCGGCGCTGTTGTTCACAGTGGCGATAATCTGACCGGTGAAGGAGACGGCGACGATGAAGTGATCAAAGTCGATCTCACCCGTCTGCCAGCAATCGTTGAATATTTAGCATTTACGGTTAACAGCTTCAGAGGTCAATCATTCAATGACGTCGATAATGCGTTCTGCCGCGTGGTCGATCAAACCGGCAAAGAGCTGGCTCGCTATAAGCTGACAGAGCAGGGAGCACATACCGGGATCGTTATTTCTTCCCTGCGCCGTAATAACGGCAACTGGGACTTTACCGCCCTTGGTCATGCCTGTCGCGGACGTACAATCGACGATATGCACTCAGATATCGTTTCAGCAGTTATCCGCTAATGAACCTGACGCCGGGGGGCAATGCCCCCGTTCCATCCCAGGAATTGCGCGTCCGGATCACCTCGGGCGGTCAGGTAGATGCGTCGGCGTTTCGCCTGTATGCAGACGGAAAGGTGCAGGGTGATGCAGACATGGTTTTCTATGGTCAGACACGTAACGAAGACGGCACCGTCAGCCTGATCAGTGATGGCCATTACTCAACATTTGCTGTCGCGCTCAATCGACTGAAACCTGATGTCCAGAAAATGGCGTTCACCGTGACCTGTGACGGCGGGCAGACAATATCTGGTCTTCGTAATCTTTCCATTGACGTTGAGCAGGGGGCTACCGGCCTGGTTAGCGGCACTGTTGAACTGAGCGGGCGTCAGGAAGCAGCCTTAATTCTTGGTGAATTTTACCGTCGTAACCAGGACTGGAAATTCCGTTTTGTTGCTCAAGGTTTTAATGGTGGACTTAAACCACTGGCAGAACATTTCGGCGTAAATATTGCCGACGAGCAATCTCCCGCTGCACCAACTCCTCCTGTAGTAACACCTCCACCAGCTGAGAGAAAAATTTGCCTGAGCAAGGTATCGCTGACAAAAGAGAAGCCTGCAATCAGCCTGACCAAACGGGATAACTTCGGCGAAATCCGGATAAACCTGAACTGGCACCGTGGGAGCAGCAAATCAGGCTTTGCAGGCATGTTCGGCTCCAGAAGTATTGACCTGGATCTAGGGGCTTTTGTTGCGCTTCAGAACGGTTATAAGTCGGTTATTCAGGCGCTGGGGAATGCTTTCGGTGACTTCCGGGATGAGCCTTACGTTCAGCTTAAGGGGGATGACCGGACGGGTGATATGTCAGACGGCGAGTGGCTGCATATCAATGGCCGTGAATGGAAGCATATCCGTGAAGTGCTGATATATGCCTTTATTTATGAAGGTGTTCCTGGCTGGGACAAAACTGATGGTGTGGTCACCATTCACGTTCCGGATCAACCTCCCATTGAGACCCGCCTCACAGAAGGTGAAAACCGTCGCACATTGTGCGCTATTGCCAGACTCGTCAACGAAAACGGCGCGATTAAAGTCGAGCGCATCAACCAGTACTTTAAAGGCCAGAACGAAATGGACCGTGCTTTTGGTTGGGGATTTCGCTGGCGCGCGGGTTCTAAATAATACAGCAACAAAGGAAACAGGTATGAGCTTTTTTGACAAAGTTAAAGGTGCCATTAATACCGGTCGGGACGAACTGACGCGCCAGGTTGGCCGTTTCAAAAACAAAAAATTTATGCACGGCACCGTTGCTGTCTGCGCACGTATTGCCGTATCGAGTGACGGCGTGAGCGCAGAAGAAAAGCAGAAAATGATGGGCTTTTTGCGATCTTCGGGAGAGCTAAAGGTCTTCGATACCAACGAGGTGATTGAGTTCTTCAATAAACTGGTTTCAAGCTTCGATTTCGATATGGAAATCGGCAAGGGCGAAACCATGAAATACATCCTGGCGTTGAAAGATCAGCCCGAGGCCGCTCAGCTGGCCTTACGCGTTGGTATTGCCGTTGCTAAGAGTGACGGTAACTTCGATCAGGATGAAAAGCTGGCCTCCCGAGAGATCGCTATCGCGTTAGGTTTCGACCCGGCTGAATTTGGTCTCTGATCTACATCCCTAAGGGTAAATTATGGTTTCAACACACATCGGCTTCCCGGCTGAAACAGTCATTGTTTTCATTGCGCTTTCAGTCGGTGCCATCTTTATTGATCTGTTTATGCACCGTAATGATAAGCCAATCTCCCTGATGAGTGCGGCGTTATGGTCCGTATTCTGGGTCGTGGTTGCGATGGCATTTGCCGGTTTCCTTTACATCCACCACGGTGCTGAAGTTGCCAGTCTGTTTGTGACAGGTTATGCGCTGGAGAAAGTGCTGTCCGTTGACAACCTGTTTGTCATGATGGCCATTTTCTCCTGGTTCGCCGTTCCGGATCGTTACCGCCACCGCGTCCTCTACTGGGGAGTCATTGGTGCCATTGTCTTCAGGGGCATCTTTGTCGCGATCGGTACAGGTCTGCTGAGTCTGGGGCCGTATGTTGAAGTCGTCTTCGCTATCATCGTTGCCTGGACAGCAGTCATGATGCTTAAAAGCGCTGATGATGACGATGAAATTGAGGATTACTCCCAGCATCTTGCTTACCGCATGGTTACACGCTTCTTTCCTGTCTGGCCGAAGCTCAAAGGTCATGCTTTCCTGCTTAATCAGAAGGAAGTGGATGTCGAACTGACAAAGCCGGAAAACAGCGATGTGAGCATTGGGCGTGGTAAAAAGGCCGCGCTGTATGCCACTCCGCTATTCCTGTGTGTGGCCGTTGTCGAGCTCTCGGATGTTATGTTCGCGTTTGACTCGGTACCGGCAATTATTGCTGTCAGCCGTGAACCGCTTATCGTCTATAGCGCCATGATGTTTGCCATCCTGGGTCTGCGCACTCTGTACTTTGTCCTTGAAGCACTGAAACAGTATTTGGTTCATCTGGAGAAGGCCGTTATCGTACTGCTCTTTTTCATTGCGGCAAAACTGGGTCTGAATGCGACCGATCACATTTGGCATCATGGTTACAGCATCACGGCGACAACCAGCCTCTATGTTGTACTGGGCGTCCTGGCACTGGGTATCGTTGCAAGCGTCACATTCCCGGTCAAACCTGAATCTGAGGAAAAGGGGAGCTAATTCCCTGAATTCTTAACCAGAACAATGACTAATCGAAGAGGTAATTTTATGAGTGTTTCTCTTTCTAAAGGCGGAAACGTCTCCCTCAGTAAAGCAGCACAGTCAATGAAGAATGTCCTTGTTGGCCTTGGCTGGGATGCGCGTTCAACTGACGGTCAGGACTTTGACCTGGATGCTTCAGCATTCCTTCTGGCCGCTAACGGTAAAGTGCGCGGCGATACAGATTTCATCTTCTATAACAACCTGACGTCATCAAATGGTTCCGTAACACATACCGGCGATAACCGTACCGGTGAAGGCGATGGTGATGATGAATCGCTGAAAATCAAACTGGACGCCGTCCCGTCTGACGTTGACAAGATCATCTTCGTTGTGACGATCCATGATGCCCAGGCTCGTCGCCAGAGCTTTGGTCAGGTATCCGGTGCGTTTATCCGCCTGGTTAATGACGATAATCAGACTGAAGTTGCTCGCTACGATCTGACCGAAGACGCGTCGACGGAAACCGCCATGCTGTTCGGCGAGCTGTATCGCCACAATGGCGAGTGGAAATTCCGCGCAGTGGGACAGGGCTATGCTGGTGGTTTGGCAACTGTATGTGCTCAGTACGGTATTAACGCGTCTTGATCGAAACGTAATTTTCATATCCGGGGCTGTTAATTCAGCCTCATTCAACTGTTTGCAGGAGCTAAAAATGGCAGTTTCTCTCGTAAAAGGCGGCAACGTTTCTCTGACCAAAGAAGCACCAACCATGAACGTCGCTATGGTTGGCCTGGGCTGGGACGCCCGTGTAACTGATGGTCAAGCTTTTGATCTGGACGCTTCCGTGTTCGCAGTTGGCGAAGACGGCAAAGTACTGTCAGATGCCCATTTCATATTCTTCAATAACAAAACCAGCCCTGATGGCGCGGTAGAACACCAGGGCGACAACCTTACTGGTGAAGGCGACGGTGACGATGAAAAGGTCAAAATCGATCTGACTAAAGTTTCACCAGACATTAAAAAACTGGTGTTTGCCGTTACCATCTATGATGCAGAAGCGCGTAAACAAAACTTTGGCATGGTGTGCAATAGCTTCATGCGCGTTTACAACAACGACAACGGAGCTGAAATTGCCCGTTTCGATCTGTCTGAAGACGCCTCAACCGAAACCGCTATGGTCTTCGGTGAACTGTATCGCCATAGCGCTGAGTGGAAGTTTAAAGCTGTCGGTCAGGGTTTTGCCGGTGGCCTGTCTGCGCTTGCCTCTCAACACGGTGTTAATGTTTAAAAGACGCTGAGTTTGACCCCGGTACAATGCCGGGGATTTTATGTACAGTCAGTATGAGAGGACAGGAACATCTGGTTGTCGTTATACGGTTCTAACATGATTTTTGTAGGAAAATGGTAGACCATGTAACGTTTGATATGATTATGTAAATCAATCCAGCGCCTTCACCATCTTCCCACTCGTCACAAACGTGCCCGCCCCCAGATGATGCAACGTATTTAGCTTATCCTCGTCAAACTGCCAGCGTCCGGCCACAAAAGCGCGCTCATCCGCCGCGGCGGAAACGACCTCCCCAAACAAGGTGTCATATTTTTCTGCCGCAGAAGTGACTGGTAATAACCGGCATTCCATCCACGCCAGACATTTATCTTCTATAACCGGCAGGCCAAGCTCAGGACCATAAATAACCGGGATACCGTAGCAGTTAAATTTATCCTCGTCGCGCCCGCTGACGCTGCCGACCGCGTAGGTCCAGTTGGCTGCCGCCACGCCCGGGATAACGATGCCGAATTTACCGCTGCGCTCGATCAGCTCTCGTGACCAGGCACTTTTGTCCACCACAATCGCGATGCGCGGCGGTTCAAATTCCACCGGCATGGACCATGCGGCGGCCATAACGTTGCGTCTGTCTATCGTTTCATCCCGACTGGTAATAAGCACGGTGGGCCCGTGATTAAGAAGACGGCTGGCATGACGTAATTCAACGGGGCGAAAGTGGCTCATAGGATCTCCTCATGTACACGATGAGTATGACGAAAAAGCATTTTTGCGCATATGCATTAGGCAAAATAGTTTATAAACAGGGAATATCCCATTCTGGAGCAGACCATGTCCCCATTTCTGAGTGCTTATTTCGCCCACACGGGCTGGCAGCAGCCCGTACAGGTTGATATCGATACCCTGCGGGGGCTGCATTTACACCACAATTGTGCGATCCCGTTCGAAAATATTGATGTTGTCCTGCCGCGCGAAATCCATCTTGAAGATCAATGTCTGGTCGACAAGCTGGTGACCGCGCGACGCGGGGGATATTGCTTCGAGCAAAACGGTCTGTTCGAGCGGGTACTGCGTGAAGTCGGGTTTACCGTGCGCAGCGTGCTGGGGCGGGTCGTGCTGGCAAATCCGTCCCAGATGCCGCCGCGCACGCATCGGCTGCTGCTGGTAGAGCTGAACGGCGAACGCTGGATCGCCGATGTGGGATTTGGCGGACAAACGTTGACGGCACCGATTCGTTTGATCGCCAACGAGGAGCAGGAAACCCCGCACGGCATGTACCGTCTTCTGAGCGAGGGTAACGACTGGGTATTACAGTTCCGCCATCACGAACACTGGCAGTCGATGTACCATTTTGACCTGGGGACACAATACTTCAACGATTACGTGATGGGAAACTTCTGGTCGGCGCACTGGCCGCAGTCCCATTTTCGTCATCATCTGCTGATGTGTCGCCACCTGCCGGACGGGGGCAAGCTGACGCTGACCAACTTTAACTTTACCCACTGGCAGAATGGTCATGTGGAAGAGCAGATCCATTTGCCGGATGCACAGGCGCTGTATCAGCTGATGCAGGAACGCTTTGGGTTGGGCGTTGACGATCCGAAGCACGGCTTTACGCTGGCAGAACTAACGGCGGTGATGGCGGGGTTTGATACGCATCCGCAGGCGGGGAAATAGCCCGGTGGCGGCTTCACCTTACCGGGCCAGTAGGTCGGGTAAGGTTAAGCCGCCACCCGACAAAATCAACGACGCGATCTCACCACCTGATACCGACGGGTAAAATACTCAAACGGCGCGCTCCACACGTGCACCAGGCGGGTGAACGGGAAGATGAGGAAAATCGTCATCCCCAGTACCAGATGCACCCGGAAGATCGGCGCGACGCCGCTCAGCATTTCCGACGAGCCCCCCCTGAACGTCACGATCCCCTGCGCCCAGCCGACCAGCTTCATCATCTCGCTCCCGTCAGGATACTGAGCGGAGAAAGGAATGGTCGACAGCCCCAGGATGCACTGAAGCAGCAGGATACTCATGATGATAATATCCGGCGTGGTCGAGGTCGCGCGCACCCGCTGGTTGAAGAGGCGGCGGATCAGCAGCATCGACCCACCAATCAGCGTCAGTACGCCGCAAATGCCTCCCGCTATCATGGCTAACTGCTGTTTAACCGCGACGGGTAAAAACCAGGCATACATCCAGTGCGGGGTTAACATCCCGAACAGGTGCCCGAAGAAAATCCCCAAAATCCCGATATGAAACAGGTTAGAGCCCCAGTTCATACCGCGCTTGCTGAGCATCTGGCTCGACGAGGCGCGCCAGGTATATTGTCCGTAGTCGTAGCGCAGCCAGCTGCCGAGGAAAAAGACGGTGGCGCAGATATACGGGTAAATATCATAGAAAAATACGTTCAGATAATGCGTCATTTTGGGCCTCCGGCGCTGACGTCCACGTACTGCGGCGCGACGTCCTGGCTAAAGCGTCGTTGATATTGCTGCATCGGCGAACTGTCGCACGACGTCGCGTTGTCTTCGATAAACTTCACCTGTTCCTCTTCCCACACGGCATCCAGCGCCTGACGGGTATCATCCCGTTTTTCACCGGACACCTGCTTCGCCACGCTGTCGCTGGAAAGCCGCGTACCGGCCATCGTCAGCAGGGCGTCAAACAGCTGGTAATGCGCCACGCCGCGCTGCTTAAGGCGACCTCCAATCAGCGCCAGGATCGGCGCGACGTTTTGCAGACCTTCACGCGCCTCGTCGTCGGTGACGAGGCTGAGATATTCCAGATAGAGCGGCAGGTAGTCGGGAAGCTCGCGGCAGTCCAGCTCCAGCCCGGCTTTCTCATACTGGCTCATCAGGTCGACCATTGCCTGACCGCGATCGCGCGACTCGGCGTGAACGTGCTCGAACAGCAGCAGCGACGTCGCGCGGCCCCGTTCAAATACCTCGCACCATTCTGCCTGCTTGTCCAGCAGCGGGGCGCTCAGGTGCTGCTGCGCGAAGGGCAGCAGCATGGGCGCGTCCTGTTCTACCAGGGAAAGCGCTTCTTCGCGGTTTTCCCACAGCAGCTCATCGGGATACTCAATCAGCAGCGCGATGATTTTAAGGATCTGCATTATTCTCCCTCCCCGTGATCGCGCACTTCGGTGATGTTAATCGCGTCGATGCGGCTGCTGTTAAAGAGGTTGAACTTGGTATCGGAGCCGTGGCAGCCGTCGCCAAAGGTGAAGCCGCAGCCATTTTTTTCCGGGAAGGCGTCGCGCGCCATTTCACGGTGGCTGGTCGGGATCACGAAGCGGTCTTCATAGTTAGCGATAGCCAGGTAGCGATACATCTCCTCAACCTGCGCTTCGGTCAGGCCCACTTCTTCAATGGCGCGGGTGTCGGTCACGCCTTCTACGGTCTGGGAGCGTTTGTAGTGACGCATCGCCATCATGCGCTTCAGGGCGCGCAGCACCGGGCCGGTATCGCCCGCGCTGAGCATGTTCGCCAGATACTGCACCGGGATGCGCAGGCTCTCTACGGCGGGCAGAACGCCGTCGCTTTGCGGCAGGCCGCCGGCATCCGCGTAGGACTGAATTGGCGACAGCGGCGGCACGTACCAGACCATCGGCAGGGTGCGGTATTCCGGGTGCAGCGGCAGGGCGAGCTTCCAGTCCATTGCCATTTTGTAGACAGGTGAGCGCTGCGCCGCGTCGATGACGTTCTGCGGGATGCCCTGCTTCAGCGCTTCTTCAATCACCGCCGGGTCGTTCGGATCCAGGAACACGTCGCACTGCCGCTCGTACAGGTCGGTCTCATGTTCGGTGCTGGCGGCCTCTTCGATGCGGTCCGCGTCATACAGCAGCACGCCGAGATAGCGGATGCGACCGACGCAGGTCTCCGAACAAACGGTCGGCTGGCCGGACTCGATGCGCGGATAGCAGAAGATGCATTTCTCGGACTTGCCGCTCTTCCAGTTGAAGTAAATTTTCTTGTATGGACAGCCGCTGATGCACAGGCGCCAGCCGCGGCATTTGTCCTGGTCGATCAGCACAATACCGTCCTCTTCGCGCTTGTAAATTGCGCCGCTCGGGCAGGTGGCCACGCAGCTCGGGTTCAGGCAGTGCTCGCACAGGCGCGGCAGATACATCATGAAGGTGTTTTCAAACTGGCCGTACATCTCTTTCTGGATCTTCTGGAAGTTGCGGTCGCGGGCGCGCTTTTCGAACTCGCCGCCCAGCAGCTCCTCCCAGTTTGGCCCCCAGACGATTTTGTCCATCCGCTTGCCGTCAATCAGCGAGCGCGGGCGGGCGGTAGGGAGGTGATCGCCTTCCGGCGCGCGGTGCAGATCCTGATAATCGAAGGTGAACGGTTCGTAGTAATCGTCAATCTGCGGCAGAACGGGGTTGGCAAAAATCTTCGACAGCACGCCCATTTTGCCGCCGAGGCGCGGGGTCAGCTTGCCGTGGATCCCACGTATCCAGCCGCCTTGCCACTCGTCCTGATCTTCCCAGTTTTTCGGATAGCCGATGCCCGGCTTGGTCTCCACGTTGTTAAACCACGCATACTCCATCCCTTCGCGCCCGGTCCAGACGTTCTTGCAGGTGACCGAGCAGGTGTGGCAGCCAATGCATTTGTCGAGATTCAGTACCATGCCAACCTGTGAGCGTATTTTCATTTTTTCGCCTCCTGAACCTGATCCCGACCTTCGCCGTCCAGCCAGTTAATGTTTTTCATTTTGCGGATCATGATGAACTCGTCGCGGTTCGAGCCGACGGTACCGTAATAGTTGAAGCTATAGGCCAGCTGCGCATAGCCGCCGATCATATGGGTCGGTTTTGGGCAGACGCGGGTGACCGAGTTGTGGATCCCGCCGCGCCGTCCGGTCACTTCCGAGCCCGGGATGTTCAGAATGCGCTCCTGGGCGTGGTACATCATGGTCATGCCCGGCGGCACGCGCTGGCTGACCACCGCGCGGGCGGTGAGGGCGCCGTTGGCGTTAAAGGCTTCGATCCAGTCATTGTCCTCAATGCCCAGCTCGCGCGCGTCGGTTTCGCTGATCCAGACGATGGGCCCCCCGCGCGACAGGGTCTGCATCAGCAGGTTTTCGCTGTAGGTGGAGTGGATGCCCCATTTCTGGTGCGGCGTCAGGAAGTTCAGCGCTTTTTCCGGGAAGCCGTTCGGCGGGATCTCGCGCATGTGGGTCACGCTGCGGGTATCAATCGGTGGGCGATAAGCCACCAGGCTCTCCCCGAAGGCGCGCATCCAGGCATGATCCTGATACAGCTGCTGGCGGCCAGACAGCGTGCGCCACGGGATCAGCTCATGCACGTTGGTATAGCCCGCGTTATACGACACGTGTTCGCTCTCAAGGCCAGACCACGTCGGGCTGGAGATGATTTTGCGCGGCTGCGCCTGAATATCGCGGAAGCGAATTTTCTCGTCTTCTTTGTTTAGCGCCAGATGGGTGTGATCGCGCCCGGTCAGTTCGCCCAGCGCTTCCCAGGCTTTGACCGCCACCTGACCGTTGGTTTCCGGCGCAAGGGCGAGGATCACCTCTGAAGCGTCAATGGCCGTTTCAATGCGCGGACGGCCTTTCGCCGGACCGTCGAGCTTGACGTAGTTGAGCTTACCGAGGAAATCGACCTCGTTCTGCGTGTTCCACGAAATGCCTTTCCCGCCGTTGCCGAGCTTGTCCAGCAGCGGCCCAAGAGCCGTAAAGCGCTCATAGGTTTCCGGATAGTTGCGCTCGACGACCGCAATATTCGGTGCGGTTTTGCCGGGGATCAGGTCGCATTCCCCTTTGCGCCAGTCCAGGATATCAAACGGCTGCGACAGCTCCCCCGGAGAGTCATGCTGTAGCGGCTGAAGCACCACGTCGGTTTCGGTCCCAAGGTGCCCGACGCACACCTCCGAGAAAACTTTGGCGATGCCCTTGTAGATCTCCCAGTCGCTGCGTGATTCCCACGCCGGGTCAACGGCGGCGGAAAGCGGGTGAATAAAGGGATGCATGTCCGAAGTATTCATATCGTCTTTTTCATACCAGGTGGCGGTAGGCAGGACGATATCGGAGAACAGGCAGGTGCTGGACATGCGGAAATCGAGCGTCACCAGCAGGTCGAGCTTGCCCTCAATGGCGGCGGTCTGCCACTCGACCTCTTCAGGCTTCACGTCGTCCGTTGAGCCTAAATCTTCACCCTGAATCCCGCTCTCGGTGCCGAGCAGGTATTTCAGCATGTACTCGTGGCCTTTACCGGACGAGCCGAGCAGGTTTGAACGCCAGACGAAAAGGTTACGCGGATGGTTCTTGCCGTTGTCCGGCTGTTCGCAGGCGAAGCGGATATCCCCCGATTTCAACGCCTGCACGGTGTAATCCTGCGGCGACATTCCGGCGGCGTCGGCGCGGGCCTTCACGTGCAGCGGGTTGAGGTTGAGCTGCGGTGCGGACGGCAGCCAGCCCATGCGCTCGGCGCGAACGTTGAAGTCGATCAGGTGACCGGTAAACTTCGACGCGTCCGCGAGCGGGGAGAGCAATTCCTGCGCGGTGAGCTTCTCATAGCGCCACTGGCTGGCGTGGTTGTAGAAGTACGACGTACTGTTCATCTGGCGCGGCGGGCGGTTCCAGTCCAGCGCGAAGGCCAGCGGCAGCCAGCCGGTTTGCGGGCGCAGTTTTTCCTGGCCGACATAGTGCGACCAGCCGCCGCCGCTCTGCCCGACGCAGCCGCAGAAGACCAGCATGTTGATCATCCCGCGGTAGTTCATGTCCATGTGATACCAGTGGTTCACACCGGCACCGAGGATGATCATCGAGCGGCCATGGGTTTTGTGCGCCGTGTCGGCAAACTCGCGGGCAATTTTTTCGATCAGGTAGGCGGGTACGCCGGTAATTTGCTCGCCCCAGGCCGGGGTATAGGCCTTAATCTCGGCGTAATTTAACGCGGCGTTGCTGTCTTCCAGGCCGCGATCGAGGCCGTAGTTTGCGAGCACCAGATCGTACACGCTCACCACGCGTCTCTGGCTACCGTCGGCCAGCGTCAGGGTTTTACTCGGCACGCGGCGCGTCAGCACCGGCTCCTGCTTCACGCTGCGGAAGTGCGGGTTCTCGTTGCCGCCAAAGTACGGGAAGGCGACGTCCGCCACGCTGTCGTGGGTCATGAGCAGGGAAAGCGTCAGCTCGGTTTCCTGGCCTGCGGCGAGCGACTCCAGGTTCCATTTGCCTTTTTCGCCCCAGCGGAAGCCGATGGAGCCGTTTGGCACCACCAGATCCCCGGCCACGTTAAAGGCGATAGTTTTCCATTCCGGATTGTTGGCTTCCCCCAGTCCGTCGGCCAGATCGGACGCGCGCAGCATCCGGCCCGGCACCAGGCGGCCGTCCGCCTGCTCTTCGAGCAGCACCAGCATCGGCATGTCGGTGTAGCGTCGGCAGTAGTTGAGGAAGTAGTCGCTCGGGTTATCGAGGTGGAACTCTTTGAGGATCACGTGGCCCATCGCCATGGCGAGGGCGCTGTCGGTGCCCTGTTTGGGCGCCAGCCACTGGTCGCTCAGCTTGGCGACCTCCGAGAAGTCCGGCGTAATCGCAACGGTCTTGGTGCCCTTGTAGCGCACCTCGGTAAAGAAGTGGGCGTCCGGAGTACGCGTCTGCGGCACGTTCGAGCCCCAGGCGATGATATAGCTGGAGTTGTACCAGTCTGCGGATTCCGGTACGTCCGTCTGTTCGCCCCACGTCATCGGCGACGCGGGCGGCAAATCGCAGTACCAGTCGTAGAAGCTTAGGCAGGTGCCGCCGAGCAGGGAGAGGTAGCGCGTACCGGCGGCGTAAGAGACCATCGACATCGCAGGAATAGGGGAGAAACCGGCCACGCGGTCCGGGCCGTAATGTTTGATGGTCCAGACGTTAGCGGCGGCAATCAGCTGGTTCAGCTCTTTCCAGTTCGAGCGGATAAACCCGCCTTTACCGCGCACCTTCCTGTAGCTCTGCGCCTTTTGCGGATCATTCTGGATGGCGTCCCAGGCCAGCACCGGATCGCTGTGCTGCGCCAGCGCCTCGCGCCAGAGTTCGATCAGCCTGCGGCGCACCAGCGGGTACTTAAGACGGTTGGCGCTGTAGAGATACCAGGAGTAGCTTGCGCCACGCGGACAGCCGCGCGGCTCGTGGTTAGGCAGGTCAGGGCGGGTGCGCGGGTAGTCGGTCTGCTGGGTTTCCCAGGTGACCAGGCCGTTTTTAACGTAAATCTTCCAGCTACAGGAGCCGGTGCAGTTCACGCCGTGGGTGGAACGCACAATTTTGTCGAACTGCCAGCGCTGACGGTAGCTGTCCTCCCAGTCGCGGTTGGTGTGATACACCTGCCCGTGCCCCTCGGCGAAACTGTCGCCTTTTGTTTTGAAGTAACGGAAGCGGTCCAACAGTTTGCTCATGACATTTCTCCTGCTTCGATAGCATTGCCGGAGGGCGATGCATCACGCTCCGGCGAAAATGTAGTTATTATTTTTTTGAGGATTTGCGGCCGTACACCAGCCAGGTGACGAACACGCAGACGATGTAAAACACGAGGAAAACTTTCATGGCCCCAACCGGCGAACCGGTCATGGCCAGCGATGTGCCGAACGCTTTAGGGATAAAGAATCCACCCACCGCGCCGATGGCGGAGATAAAGCCCAGCGCGGCGGCGGTTTCCGTCACCGCTTCGTGCTGCGCCTGCTCGTCGGTGCCGCCTTGCTTTTTGACGCGGTCGAGGGTGATTTGGCGGAAGATGATCGCAATCATCTGGAATGTCGATCCGCTGCCGAGACCCGCGGTGAGGAACAGCCCCATAAACACCAGATAGAACGCCATAAAGCTGCCGGAGCCGGAGCCGGGAAGCGTCAGGAAAATCAGGGCGCTGAAGACGGCCATAAAGACGAAGTTGATCAGCGTGACCCGCACGCCGCCCAGCCGGTCGGAGATCATTCCGCCCGCCGAACGCGCCAGCGCGCCAATCAGCGGGCCGAAGAAGGCGAGATGCAGGATGTTAACGTCCGGGAACTGGGTTTTCGACAGCATGGCAAAGCCCGCCGAGAAGCCGATAAACGAGCCGAAGGTGGCGAGATACAGCAGGCTCAGCAGCCAGAGGTGAAAGCGTTTCAGCACCGGCAACTGGCTGGCAATGGACGCCTTCGAGCTGGCGATATCGTTCATGCCGAAGAACGCGGCAATCGTGGCCAGAATGAGCAGCGGTACCCAGATCCAGGCGGCATTCGCCAGCCACATCGTTGAGCCGTCTTCCTGCGGCACGCCGTGCACGCCGAGGAAGGTGAACATTGGCAGGAAAATCACCAGCGGCGCGACCAGCTGCATGACGCTGACGCCCAGGTTACCCAGCCCGCCATTAATGCCCAGCGCGCTGCCCTGTTTGGCTTTCGGGAAGAAGAAGCTGATATTGCCCATGCTGGAGGCAAAGTTAGCCCCGGCAAAGCCGCACAGCAGCGCGATGATGATAAACACCCAGTACGGCGTGGCGGTATTCTGAATGGCGAACCCGAGCCAGACGCAGGGAACCACCAGAATGACGGTGCTTAACACGGTCCAGTAACGCCCGCCAAATATCGGGACCATAAAAGAGTAGGGGACACGCAATATCGCGCCGGACAGGGAAGGCAATGCCGTTAGCATAAAAAGCTGATCGGTGCTGAAATTAAATCCGACTTTATTAAGATTAACCGCAACGGCGCTAAATAACATCCATACGCAAAACGCCAGCAGTAAACAAGCAACGGAAATCCATAGGTTTCTTCGTGCGATATGTTTCCCTTTATTTTCCCAAAATTGCGCGTTTTCCGGTTTCCAGTTACTCAATAGATGCTGATTACTTTTCTCACTTTGTTGTGACATATCGCCCTCTTGCTCAATCAGATTAAGAGAAAAAACAATTAAAAACAGTTAGATACTTGTTGGTAGTATGTAGATGTTATTGGATGTTTTGGGATACATCTGAAAGGATAGATAAAAAAAGCGAATCCCTGAGTTTAGAAAGGGAATCAGGGTTCGCTTTATGTGTTACGAAATGTAACTTTTTACGGAAATTAATACTCCGATGGGAGTATTAAAACAATTCGAGGGAGATAAGTTTGTCCAGATGCTTATTAAATGCCGCATCGTCCATTTCCGGCATATTTAAAACGTAAATACCGTCGAGACCGCAGACCAGCCCGATTAAGCGCCAGGCAATATTTTCTGGCCGGTCGGTGAGGGTAAAGGCGTTGGCCTCCGCCCCGGCACGAATTATCGCCACCGTCTCCTGGTGCCACATTTCCATGGTCAGAACGTACGCACCTTTTATGTCGCTATCCCGACTTGCCAGGATCTGGGCTTCGCGCCACAGGCGAATGTAGGGCTCAAACCCGCCGTCATCGCTGCCGAGCATGGCGTGCAGGCGTTCGCGCCAGCCGGCATTTTCACCCACGACCTCCGCATCCAGCAGATCGCGGATCAGCCGTACAAACGCCAGCGCTTTGAGTTCCCCCGCCGAAGCAAAATGATGATGAACCTGTCCGGTCGCGATGCCCGCTTCGGTAGCGATGCGGCGGACGGTCATCGCCGATAGCCCTTCAGACAGGGCCACGCGCATCGCAGCGTGTAATATTTCTTCCCGACGCTCGTCCTTGCTCAGATAACGCATATTTCCTCACTCTCAATGGCAACGCAACGAGTGTAACAAAGAGCTGGACAAGCGTTCAACTTTACGTAGGATCGCATTCTGGACATGTGTCCAGTTTTTAACTGAAAAGGAAATTTATGTTTCGTCAGTGGTTAGCGTTAGTCATTATCGTGCTGGTGTATATCCCGGTGGCGATTGACGCGACGGTGCTGCACGTGGCCGCACCGACATTGAGCATGGCGCTGGGTGCCAGCGGCAACGAATTGCTGTGGATTATTGATATCTACTCGCTGGTAATGGCGGGAATGGTGCTGCCCATGGGCGCGCTGGGGGATCGTATTGGCTTCAAGCGCCTGCTGATGATTGGCAGTACACTGTTTGGCCTGTCGTCGCTGGCGGCGGCCTTCGCACCTACGGCGGGCTGGCTGATTGCCGCCCGCGCATCGCTGGCGATTGGCGCGGCGATGATCATCCCGGCCACGCTTGCGACCATCCGCACGCTGTTTGTCGACGCGCGGCATCGTAATATCGCGCTTGGCGTCTGGGCGGCGGTGGGCTCGGGCGGGGCGGCGTTTGGCCCGCTGATTGGCGGCATGCTGCTGGAACACTTTTACTGGGGATCGGTGTTCATGATTAACGTGCCCATTGTCCTGATTGTGGTGTCGCTCGCAGCGCGCTTTGTGCCTGCTCAGCAGGGACGGCCAGAGCAGCCGCTGAATATCAGCCATGCGATCATGCTGATTGTGGCGATCCTGCTGCTGGTTTACAGCGCAAAAACGGCCCTGAAAGGGGTACTGTCCCCGTGGATCGTGGCCAGCACCCTACTGACCGGGGCGGCGATGCTGTTTGTCTTCGTCCGTATCCAGCTGCGCGCGAGCGTGCCGATGATCGACATGCGCCTGTTTTGCCACCGCATCATTTTAAGCGGCGTGGTGATGGCGATGACCGCCATGATTGCGCTGGTGGGCTTTGAGCTGCTGATGGCGCAGGAGTTGCAGTTCGTGCATGGTTTTACGCCGTTTGAGGCAGGGATGTTTATGCTGCCGGTGATGGTGGCGAGCGGCTTCAGCGGGCCGATTGCCGGCGTGCTGGTGGGACGTCTGGGGCTGCGCATTGTCGCTGCCGGGGGCATGGGGCTAAGCGCGATCAGTTTTATCGGCCTGTCGACGCTCGATTTCAGTACGCAACAGTGGCAGGCGTGGAGCCTGATGGTGCTGCTGGGCTTTAGCGCTGCCAGCGCGCTGCTCGCCTCCACGTCGGCGATCATGGCCGCCGCGCCGAAAGAGAAAGCCGCCGCCGCGGGCGCGATCGAAACCATGTCCTATGAGCTGGGGGCAGGTCTGGGGATCGCCATTTTCGGTCTGCTGTTAACCCGCAGCTTCTCGGCGTCCATTGAGCTACCGCAGGCGCTGGACGCGTCGCTTGTAGATAAGGCCTCGTCATCCATCGGCGAAGCGGTCAAGGTGGCGCAGGACTTGACGCCAGCCCTCGCTGACTCGGTGATTGACGCAGCCAAAACGGCGTTTATCACGTCACACAGCGTCGCGTTAGGCAGTGCGGGAGGCATGCTGCTGATCCTGGCGGTCGGGATCTGGTTTAGTCTGGCGAAGGCAGGAGAGCAGGCATAAAAAAAGCCAGCCGCAGAGGCTGGCTTTTCATAACGAACCTGTCTTAGAACTGGTAGGTCAGACCAACAGCAACGATGTTGTCGGTCGCCACTTTGGCATCTTTGGTGAACTGGCTGTCATCAACCAGGTTGATTTTGTAATCAACGTAGGTGGACATGTTTTTGTTGAAGTAGTAGCTCGCGCCAACATCAATGTATTCCACCAGGTCCTGGTCGCCGTAAGAGCCGATGTCTTTACCTTTGGATTTCAGGTAAGCGATGGACGGACGCAGGCCGAAGTCGAACTGGTACTGTGCAACAACTTCAAAGTTCTGCGCTTTGTTTGCAACGTGGCCGTCACCGAACGCGGTCATGTTGCGGGTTTCAGAGTAGGTGGTTGCCAGGTAGATGTTGTTCGCATCGTACTTCAGGCCCGCTGCCCATACTTCTGCGTTATCGCCGCCTGCGTTCAGGTTGCTTGCTGCACGAACCTGACGGTCAGTACGGTCAGATTTCGCGTAGGTTGCGCCCACGCCGAAGCCGTCGAATTCATAGGTAGAAGACAGACCCCAGCCGTCACCGTTTGATTCGGTGATATTAGTACGGTCGTTTTTACCCTGGTACTGAGCGGCAACGTTCAGGCCGTCAACCAGACCGAAGAAGTCGGTGTTACGGTAGGTTGCAACGCCGGTGGTACGGCCAGTCATGAAGCCGTCCGTCTGCGTCCAGGTATCGCCACCGAATTCTGGCAGAACGTCAGTCCATGCGCCAACGTCGTAAGCAACACCGTAGTTACGACCGTAGTCGAAGGAGCCTGCATCGCCGAATTTCAGACCTGCGAATGCCAGACGGGTTTTGTTGCCGTCGGAACCCTGAGCTTCAGAGCGGTTGCCCTTGAACTCATATTCCCACTGGCCGTAACCGGTCAGACGATCGTTGATCTGCGTTTCACCTTTGAAACCCAGACGAACATACGTTTTGTCGCCGTCGCTACCTGCATCATCAGAGAAATAGTGCAGACCTGTAACTTTACCGTACAGATCCAGCTTGTTACCGTCTTTGTTAAAAACTTCAGCCGCGTTAACAACGCCTGCTGCCAACATGGAAGTGACTGCCACTGCAACTAATTTAAGTTTCATCTTAATTGACCTTTATAATTTTAATTAGGTATTTCCTAAACCATATGAGCGATTTTTAAACGAGGCTTATCG
>NZ_JADBQL010000003.1:0-3689 GCF_014895905.1 Enterobacter cloacae complex sp. P15RS
TCTGGTTTACCAGTTCTAATCAACACACCTCATTGTTATATGCTTAATGAACAGGGCTTCGGCCCTGTTTTTTTATTCCTGAGAGAAAAAAATAGCGACTTTTGAAAAGCCGCACGCTTTTCGTCGCAAACGGTTGGCATTTTGTAAATCTACCGTTAACCTGATAGCGGATTTCACTTCTGTAATCACAATGGAACTTCGTCATGTTTGAGAACATTACTGCCGCTCCTGCCGACCCAATTCTGGGCCTGGCCGATCTGTTTCGTGCCGACGACCGCCCTGGCAAAATCAACCTGGGTATTGGTGTATATAAAGATGAAACCGGCAAGACTCCGGTGCTGACCAGCGTTAAAAAAGCTGAGCAGTATCTGCTGGAAAACGAAACCACCAAAAACTACCTCGGTATTGATGGTATTCCTGAATTTGGTCGCTGCACCCAGGAGCTGCTGTTCGGCAAAGGCAGCACCATTGTGAGCGAAAAACGCGCCCGCACGGCGCAGACCCCTGGCGGTACCGGCGCACTGCGCGTGGCGGCAGATTTCCTGGCGAAAAACACCTCCGTCAAGCGCGTGTGGGTAAGCAACCCGAGCTGGCCGAACCACAAGAGCGTATTCAATTCTGCGGGTCTGGAAGTGCGTGAATATGCCTATTACGACGCGGCAAACCACGCGCTGGACTTCGACGGCCTGCTGGCCAGCCTGAGCGAAGCCCAGGCGGGCGATGTGGTGCTGTTCCACGGCTGTTGCCATAACCCAACCGGTATCGATCCTACGCTTGAGCAGTGGGAACAGCTGGCTAAGCTGTCTGTAGAAAAAGGCTGGCTACCGCTGTTCGACTTCGCTTACCAGGGCTTTGCCCGTGGTCTGGAAGAAGATGCTGAAGGCCTGCGCGCCTTCGCCGCAGTGCATCAGGAACTGATTGTCGCAAGCTCCTACTCCAAGAACTTTGGCCTGTATAACGAGCGCGTCGGTGCCTGTACGCTGGTGGCTGCTGACGAAGCAACCGTCGATCGCGCATTCAGCCAGATGAAGTCCGTGATCCGCGCTAACTACTCCAACCCACCGGCACACGGTGCGTCTGTCGTTGCGACGATCCTGAGCAACGATGCGCTGCGCGCAATCTGGGAACAAGAGCTGAACGATATGCGTCAGCGCATTCAGCGCATGCGTCTGCTGTTTGTGAACACGCTGGCAGAGAAAGGCGCTAACCGTGATTTCAGCTTCATCATCAAGCAGAACGGCATGTTCTCCTTCAGCGGCCTGACCAAAGAGCAGGTGCTGCGCCTGCGTGAAGAGTTTGGCGTGTATGCCGTTGCCTCTGGTCGCGTGAACGTTGCAGGCATGACGCCTGACAACATGGCGCCACTGTGCGAAGCCATTGTCGCAGTGCTGTAATCAGCACCCACAAAAAAAGCCTGCATCATGCAGGCTTTTTTTATTTAACCGGGTTTACCAGACGGGCATTTCATCCTGAAGGAACGGGTTATGCAACCGCTCATCGCCCAGCGTCGACTTCGGACCGTGGCCAGGAATAAACGTCACGTCATCACCTAACGGCAATAACTTCTGCTTAATCGACTGAATCAGCTGACCGTGATCGCCGCGCGGGAAATCGCTGCGTCCTACGCCCCCTTTGAAAATCACGTCACCCGAAATCAGCAGACGCGACGAGTCATCAAAGAAGACGATATGACCGGGCGTATGCCCCGGGCAATGCAACACCTGTAAAGTCACATTCCCTACGTTAACGCGATCGCCTTCGTTCAGCCAGCGGTCAGGTGTCAATGGCTGACAGTCTTCCAGGCCAAACATACGGCTTTGAGCAGGTAATCCCTGTAGCCAGAACTCATCTTCTTTTTCCGGGCCGATAATCGGCACACCGTAGTGTTCAGCCAGTTCAGCCGCTGCACCCACATGGTCGAGATGACCATGGGTCAGTAAAATCTGCATCAGCGTTACACCGCTGGCAGCGACTTCCTGCTTGATTGTCTCAGCGTCTCCGCCGGGATCGACAAGCGCGGCCAGTTTAGTTTGTTCACACCAGATCAATGAACAGTTCTGTGAGAACGCGGTAACCGGAATAATACGATAGTTCATACTGCTCCTGTGTTTCGTTATTACCAGTGCCGAACCGGCCCGGTATCAATATGCACAAAGTTGCTACGTGGGTAGTATCCTACACCACCTGCGCGCATAGATAACGCCGCTTTGCGAATATTGGCTAACGAAACGCCTTCAATATGGAAATCCATCGCCTGCCCTTTCGTGTGATAGCTTTTTTTCGCTACCCCACGGCTGTGGGCGCGCAGTTCATTGTTGGTATCCAGAGAGCGATAGCCAGAAATGAGCTGTACCGGCCTTTTGGTCCCCAGCAGTCCCTGCAAGCGGTAAAGCTGATCGAATAATCCAGGATCGATGGCTTTGATTTTGTTCGCGCGGAAATCACGGAAAAAATGGTTGAGTCTTGCTAATTCATCCTGAATATAGCCTCTGCCATCGAAAAACTCCGCTTTAAGCGTCTCACCAGTATGCAGATTGTTGAGCGTTAAAATACGCGGACGAGGTGTCGAGAGGGTGGCAAATGCTGGCGTCGGAAGGATGGCAGCTGCGCCCAGCGCAACGCCACCTAACGCCAGCAATTTGCGGCGATTAGCGTCAAATTTGTCCATGATAATCAGGTCTACAGGTAAAATAAATTGTCAATATGCTTAGCGCACGAAGGGCACCATAACTGGCAAAACCTGCTACGTCAAGGCGCCCAACCCCAGTGAATACGCGGCTTGCAGACAGATCGCCTTATATTCACCATAACTTACGACAATCATTTTCACCGAACTACTTCATTTACCTGATTAATTGTTCCGCTTTTGGCAAGATTTGTGCGCCGGATCGCGCTGTCAGATCATAATTGTAAATATCTGTACGATACTGGGTACGTCCGTCTGCCCCCACAAACGCCGTCAGATAGTAAAGATTGACCGGGATATTGTGGCGGATATTGACGTAACGCGTATCCCCCTGCTTCAGGGCATCTGATATCCGCGTATCGTTCCAGCCAGCATCCTGCAACAGCATATTCGCCAGCTCCGAGGCCTTATTCACGCGAACGCAGCCAGAACTGAGCGCGCGTGCGTCTTTCTGGAACAGATTATGGTTCGGGGTATCATGCAGATAGATAGCGTCCGAACTTGGCATATTGAATTTGTAACGTCCCAGCGAGTTATGCGCACCCGGTGCCTGCTGGAAACGGAACGGCAGGTTCGACGGGGTAATCGTTGACCAGTCGACCATCCAGGGATCAATCGTCTCTTTGCTGTTCCAGCCGCGCATCACCGTATAGTTGTGTCGTTCCAGATAACCGGGGTCATTCCAGACCTTAGGCAGGATATCTTTGCGCGCCAGCGTCGGCGGCACGTTCCACGGTGGGTTAACCACCACGTTATTCAGCGCGCTGCTCATCATCGGTGTTTTACGGTCAGGTCGACCTACAATCACACGGGACGCCAGCACTTCGCTTCCGTCCTGATAGTAGACCAGCGAGTAGGCCGGAATGTTAACCATAATGCCGGTGGATAACGTGCCCGGCAGCAAGCGCAAGCGCTGGATATTCAGCGCCAGCACTCCTGCCCGCTGGGCCGGAGAGACGTTCAGCCAGTCGCGGGTGGATGGACCAATCACGCCGTCGGCGCC
>NZ_JADBQL010000003.1:3713-154905 GCF_014895905.1 Enterobacter cloacae complex sp. P15RS
TCTTTTACCGGCGCCGACGGGCTGACGACCGCGTTTTGCGTCTCGTCGCCTGGCAGGGCAATTTTAGGGACGCCGTCAAGCATGCCGGACCGTTTCATGATTTCGCGGATGGCAGGCACATCGCTGCTCCACTGCCCCGGACGAAGCGTTGCTGTTCCACGCAGCTGAGGCCACGGGCGGGAATCCGCAACCAGCTCAAGGAGCGACTGATGCATCGTGGCATATTGCGGATGGGCAGGCGCAAGGCTTGCGATAAAGCGCGGCAGTTCACCGTTATCAAGCGACAGTTGCCACTGATTGATGACGGACAGCGCAGGCGTCGCCAGCTTGTACGGTTTACTGCTGTATAGCCAGCGGTTGCCGTTCACCGAAATGCCCGCCACAAACTGTAAGTAGCCCATCATGGCATCAGACAGCACCACGTCACGCGCCTGTCCGGTCACGGCAGGGTCGGTCAGAAGCTCAACCCAGGTGGTGAACTGTGGCTGAAAACCTGCAATCGCCACTTCAGCCAGCTGCTGCTGGAAGGCACGGACCGCATCGCGATTTTCCCACATCGGCTTCATGTCGCGCGCGGCGTAAAGCAGCGTAAGCTGATTAATATAAGCGGGGGTATAGCCCGAGGGCAGCCCGGTCATCAGCTGCTGGCGTAATGATTCCGTGTCGATGCCTTCCGGCAGCGGTTTGATGCCGGCCATAATGGCCGTCGCCGGAGACTGATCCAGCGGTTGTGACAGCGACGTCGGCTGCGCGCCCATCGTCGCGGAGCTGTCAGTCGGTACAATTTCAGGCTCATCGGCCTGAGCGCTAAACAGTGGAGCAAACATCACCGTCAGGCATAAACTCAGCGCAGACAGCTGATGACCACGATTCTTCTTAAGCAACATCCCTTGCCCCCTGTTTTTCACGACATGCCCATTATTCTGGAGCTTTCCTTCAGTATAGAAAGGCATACACGCTGTTGCCTTACCTTATGTAAAGAAGTTTAAAGATAACGCAGCCCTGAACACAAGTTAAGTGAATAAAAAAAGCGGCGCATACGCGCCGCCTTTTGTCTGAGCCGCCTTACGAGGCGTCAGCCGTGCCGGGTAAGGATTCCGGCGGCTGCGGTGCGAAGCCGCGCAGGCCAACAACGTGCACGTGCTCGGTGTTCTGAAACACCTTACGCACCAGCTTATAAGTCGTCCCTTTTTCCGGACTGATGTTTTCCGGCGCCGCGATAATGAGCTGCATATCAAGACGATCGCAAAGCTCAAACAGCGTGGCGATAGAGCGGGCATCGAGACGCGCCGCTTCATCAAGGAACAGCAGGCGGCATGGGGAGATGTCTTTGCCGCGCAGACGACGCGCTTCATCTTCCCAGCTCTGCACCACCATCACCAGAATCGACATACCGGTACCGATGGCTTCACCGGTGGAGAGCGCGCCGGATTCCGCGCGCAGCCAGCCGTCAGAGCCACGGTTAACCTCAACCTCCATTTCCAGGTAGTTGCGGTAGTCCAGCAGCTCCTCGCCGATGGTTTGCGGCGTACGCTGGCCCATGTCAATCTGCGGATTCAGACGCTGATACAGCTTCGCCAGCGCTTCGGAGAAGGTCAGGCGGTTGCTGTTGAACAGATCCTGATGCTGCTCGTGCTGTTCAGACAGCACGTCCAGCAGCGTGGAGTGCGCCTCGCGCACGTTCACGTTCAGACGCACGCTGTTGACCTGGCCAAACGACACGCTTTGCAGGCCCTGGTTCAGCTGACGGATACGGTTCTGCTCGCGCTGAATGGTTTTACGAATAATATTCGCCACGCTGCGGGAACTGATTGCCAGCTTCTGCTCGCGGGAGGTCAGCTCTTCCGTCAGACGGCCCAGCTCGATCTCCATCTGTTCGATCGCTTCAACCGGATCGTCGGTACGGATGATGTCCTGACGAATACGCTCGCGTAAGTGCTGATACACCGCCACGAAGAACTGGATTTTGCGCTCAGGACGCTTCGGATCTTCGGACATGCGCAGCACGTCGCGCAGGTGTTCGTTATCCGCCACCGCCAGACGCAGCGCGCCCAGCGCCTTATCCGACATAGAACGCAGTTCATCGGCCGACAGATACGCCAGCTCGCGGCGATGCAGACGACGCTCCACGTTATTGTCTTTCACCATGCGCATGACCGCGCACCAGCCCGCCTTCGCGGTCACAACCTGCTCGCGCATCTCGTGATAGTCACGTTCCAGCTTGCGCAGGCGACGCGTCAGGTTGTCCATCTCCGCTTCACAGAAGGTCAGCGCTTTTTCCAGCTGATTACGACGCGCACGGTTGTTGCTGAGCTGCGCATGCAGCTCATCGCGGCGAATACGTGCCCGCTCTTCTGCACCGCTGTCGGCGCGCACGCCAATGTCCTGTAACTCTTTATGCAGGTCGTTTAACAGCTCTTTCTTGGTGTCGAAGGAGCTTTTCAACGACGCCATCACCTGGCTGTACTGGCTCAGCTGTGCGGCGTGAGTACGCATCGCTTCGCGCGCGCGGGTACGTTCCGCTTCCGCCTGCTCAAGGCGCTGGCGCAGCTTTTCATTAAGATCGCTGTTCCCGCTCAGCATTTCTGCTGAATCGGAGTAGCCGAAGTGCGCGCGACGTTGCACCACTTCCGTCAGGGCAAAGGCCTGCTGACGCGCTTCGCGCTGCACCTGCTGTGACCAGGCGTAATCCTCTTTTAACTGCTCAAACTGTTCCGGGTCGCTCTGGAGAACGGAAACCATCGGCTCCAGCTTCGCCAGCTGATTGCCGTGCTGCTGCACAAAGCGCGCGGCTTCCTGCGCCTCGTCCAGTCGTTCCTGAATTTCATCCACGCGGTCGGCGAGCGTATCGTCCGCCAGCAGGTTAAGGCGCGGCAGGATGCGGTTAAGCGCCGCAACGCCCTCTTTCGCCTGCTCGAACTGGACGCGGCTCTGCTGGTTGTCATTTTCATGGCTGGCCAGCGCACGCTCCAGCTCACCGCGGCGGGTGTTGAGCTTGCGAATTTCGGCTTCCGGATCGGGCTCAAAGGCCACGCCCAGATGGCTGCCGATAAAGCGGCTGAACGCCTGATGCAGACGCTGGGTTTTCTGCACGTCAAACGAGAGGGTCGCAAACCGTTCGGAAAGCGTTTCGCGCTCGGCGTGCAGGCTTTCAATGCGGCTTTCACGCGCGGCGCGGCCAAACAGCGGCAGTTCCGGGAAGCGCGAGTAGCGCCACTGGCGATCGGCGATTTTCACCACAACCGCTTTTTCCAGCTCGTCGACGCTGAATACGCTGTCATCAAACGACTGCGGATCCCCTTCGATGAGGTAGAGATCTTCCGGGCAGTCTTCCAGCCCTGCAAGCTGGTCAGAAATCAGCGACAGGTCCGGCACCACAATCGCGTTACGGGACGGACCGTAAAGCGCGGAGAAGTACGGCGCATCGTCCAGGCCAACGTCGTCATAAATCTCAGACAGCAGCACGCCGCCGAAGCGCTCGGCTAAGGCATTCAGGCGCGGATCTTCAGAGCCACCTGGCTGGCTTAAACGCTCGATCTCTTCATCGACGTCACGCTTGCGCGCGCCCACTTCGTCACGCTCAACAATCGCTTCGCGCTCGCGCTCCAGCAGCTGTTGCATGTATTCGGTGACGTCCTGGCTGGACGCAAACTCCTGGCCACACTGCTCGCTGAGCTGGTTCAGGCTGCTTTGTGCCGCCAGCCAGATCGGCGCACGCTGCAAGAGCGTCTTCGAACGGGACTGAAGCTGTTCCAGCTCCTGACGCAGCGTCATACGCTGTTCGCTGGCATTTGATACGGTATCGGACAGGGCCGCAATACGCGCTTCCAGCTCCTGATGCAGGGCCTCAAGCTCGTCAAAATCGTAACGTTTACCCTGGCGTTTGCAGAACTCCGCCAGCAGACGCTCGGCTTCCTGCTGTTCGCGCAGACGCTGTTCCAGCTCGTTGAGGCGCATGCGCAGCGGCTGCACCTGCTCGGCCAGATGGCGCTGATTGACGCCATCGCGCAGCAGTTCGCGGGCAACGTCCCACGCTTCGTTACGCGCGAGCGGACCGTTAATCGCCACCACCAGCTGGTACGCCTGCTCAAACTGGCTGTGCGCGGTTTGCGCCACGCTCATTTTCTGATCGAGAGAAAGCAGTTTTTCGGTGGCTTCCTGCTCTTTGGCCTGGAAGGTATCCAGCCATTCATCAGCGCTTTCCGGGGTCAGGTCCGGCAGGTGGCACAGCTCTTTGGCGCGCTGCAACGCCTGTAGCGCCTGGTTGTACTGGATCGCACGCGTCTGCTGCACGTCCAGCGCCTGTTGGTAATCCGCGAGCTGGCTTTTCAGCTCATCCACTTCCAGCTCGGCGGCTTCAGCGCGGGCTTCGTTCTCTTCCTGCAAATCGGCGGCTTCGGCCACCACTTCATTTTGTTCTTCAAGACGAATTTGCAGCTCGTCAAGATCGGCTTCATAGCGCTCGATTTTTTCCTGCTGACGCAGCGCGGTCTGCACCAGGTTCAGATGATCGCTGGCGGCCTGGTAATCG
Organism: Enterobacter cloacae complex sp. P15RS; assembly: GCF_014895905.1. Taxonomy (NCBI): domain Bacteria; kingdom Pseudomonadati; phylum Pseudomonadota; class Gammaproteobacteria; order Enterobacterales; family Enterobacteriaceae; genus Enterobacter; species Enterobacter cloacae complex sp. P15RS. The sequence continues at coordinate 8,245 of NZ_JADBQL010000003.1, forward strand.
GCTTCCAGATCCCCTTCTGCACCGTTGTGCTCGCCCAGCTCGCGCGCCATTTCGACATGCTTATACTGCTCGGCCACCAGCTGTTTACGGGAGGTAAACAGCTCGCGGCGGTACTCCAGCGCCTGATCGAGATGAATGCGGCGCTCGTTGGCGTGACGCATGTAATCCGCCGCCACGTAGTTGGTGGCTTCGCTGATCAGGTGCTTAAACAGGTCGCGGTCAGACTGCGTAACGCGAATTGCTTCCAGCGTCATGCGGTTTTCACGCAGCGCAGCTTCCATATCCTGGAAGGCCTTACGCACGCCGCTGTTTTCCGGCAGCAGGTAGTCGCGCAGGGAGCGGGTAATGGCGCTGGAGATACCGCCGTACAGGGAGGCTTCAATCAGACGGTAGTATTTACTACGATCTGACGCGCTGCGCAGTCGACGGGCAACCACGCCGAGATCGAACATCAGGGAGTGGTAGTCGGTGATGGAGTTAAACTGCTTAAACTGTACGCCTTCGATGGCTTCCAGCTTGTCCTTCAGCTCCTGAAGCGTCAGGACGCGCGCCTGGCGTTCATTCAGGGTTTCCGTCAGCAGCGCGGTCGGCTGCACGGAGGTTGGCAGCCCCTGGATCGCAAACGGCTTGATATCCACCTTACGGTCGCGGCCGGCAACCTGTTGCAGACGTACGCCCACAACCACGCGCTGATGACGGGAGTTGATCACGTCCAGCACGGAATAACAGACGCCCGCTTTTAGCTTACCGTGCAGACCTTTATCACGAGAGCCGCTCGTTGCGCCGGCTTCGGTGGTATTACGGAAGTGCAGCAGGGTCAGGTCAGGGATCAGCGCCGTGACGAAGGCCGCCATGGTGGTGGATTTACCCGCCCCGTTACCGCCGGAGAGCGTTGTCACCAGCTCATCCAGATCGAAGGTTCGGGCAAAGAAGCCGTTCCAGTTGATCAGCGTTAGTGAGCGAAATTTACCGCGTTCAATCATTACTCTTCCTCCCCGCTATCCGGCTGATTCTCTTCATGCTCGTCATTGAGCTGCAAATGGTTTTCCACCGGCATCGCTTCACCGTCACGGATCATGCGCAGCTGCGCTTCACGCGCATCGTCACCCGCGCGCACGTCGGCGCCAAAGCGGAAGACCGATTCGGTTATGCGGAATTTGCTGCTGTCGTGGCCCATGAACCACACCATCCCCAGACGGCGCAGGCGGTTGAGGGAGGAACGTACTTTTTCCTGTAATTTCTGACGGTCCAGATCGGACCCCGTCGAACGGTTGTTTACCAGCTTCAGGAGCTTGCTTTCATCCGCCAGCGACAGCAGCTCATCGTAAAGCTCCTGCTGGGTGAAGATCCCTTCATTCGCCAGACGTTCCGGGCTGAGGTAGAGGTAGCAGAGAATTTTGCCGACCATCATATCCAGTTCGGAAAGCACCGAGCGCGGAATAAGCGTGGTAGAGCGCGGGCGCAGGTAGAAAAACCCTTCCGGCGCGCGGATCAGCTCAACGTTATAGCGAGCGTAGAACTCTTCCAGATACTCCTGGAAGTCCATCAAAAAGGCGTGATTATCCAGCTCGTCAAGGCCAATGTGACGACCGGCACGCAGCTGGCTGTCCAGCGCCGGAAACAACGGATTTGCCAGCGCCTGTGCCAGCTTAACTGGCATCACGTTTTCAATATTTGTCAATGACATGCGCCTGTACCTTGGCTCCGTAATCGTTAATCGGCTGCCACTTCGGCGGCAGTCCGGTGAAATCGGCTTGTGCGATGCCCAGGCGCACCGCCTGGTCTACAACAATGCGGGCTACATCGAAGTGGCGCGCTCGCGGATACTGCGCCAGATAGTCGCGCACCACGAGGCCAAGATCCAGCGGCGCTTGTCTGGTTTTGTAGACAGCGAGCTGTTCTTCGATCATCGCCGCAAGCTGCTCGCGAATTTCGTTAAATTCCTCGTATTCCAGATCCGGCGGCAGTTCACCGGTGACCTCTTCATCGCGCAGCGCCATCTCTTCGTCGCGCATATCCAGCAGACGATCGGCGTTGGCGTAGGTCAGCGCCCACGGCGCGTCAAAGTAGGTCTGTACCGACTGGCGCAGACGCTGAGCAAAGACGCGGTTCTTATCCATATCGATAGCGGTACGGATAAATTTATGCACGTGGCGATCGTACCCGATCCACAGGTCGATCGACTGCTGGCCCCAGCTGATAATGCGGTCAAGCTTGCTTTGCAGATCGAACACCAGACGGTCGATAAAATGCAGATCGTCGTGCGCCAGCGTCGCGTCCTGGATGCGCAGCAGGTTGGCCTGTAGCTTGTCACCCGCCGCCTCCAGCGTATCCTGCAACTCACGCAGCGTACCGGACGTTTCTGACAGTAAGAGTTCACAGCTGGAAATGGCCGCGCGCCAGTCTTTATTCAGCAGCTGGGCAATATCGTCTTTCACCTGCTGCTGCTGTTCGTCCATCAGACGCTGAGTCAGATCGATACTGTCGAAAATCTCAGCGACCGAGTATTTCAGCGGCGCGTAAACGTTGCGGTGCCAGTGGAACTCGTCACCGTTTTCATCGGCCGCGTCGGCGGCACGCTTCAGCTCGCCTGCAACAATGGAGAGCTGCATGGAGAGACGCAGCGTGGAAAATTCGCGCTGGCGGATGTAGTAATCGGTAATGCCAATGCCCAGTGGCGTCAGACGATAGATGGCGTTTCCTTCCGCCTGCTCGCTGGTAAAGCGGTTCAGCAGACGTTGACGCACCATATCATTGATTGCGTTATTGGCACGCACGCTAATGGTTTCGCTGGTTTGCTCAAACGCATCACTGACGTGGCGGAACGCGTCCACCAGTTCGCCTTCACTCATTTCGCCATCCAGGCGTTCGCCGTTCAGCGTCGCAACCGCCAGCAGGAAAGAGAGTCTGTCTACCGGCAGCGAGATGGAGAAATCGTTTTTCCTGGCCCAGGCAACCAGTTCGGGGACTGTCTGGGAAAATTCACTCATAGATTATCCTTGCATCTGCGGCTTGCGCGCGGTGACGTGGATATAGCGACCAAGGCTCAGGTAAGGCTCCTGGCGGCAGTACCGCGTCTCTATTTCTGTTAAGGCGTCTAAACAGTCGTCCTGTTTTTGTTTATCACGCAGATAATCATGAAACACCCTCACGCCGGTTTTGCCGGTAATTTCCCAGCCGATCTCCTCCAGCCAGCCATAGACCTGCTGCGGTTCACGGGGGAAATCCGGTGACAGCGTGCGTCGTTTCTTTTTATACATGCCCTGCTGTACGTAGCCAAAATTGCCCACCAGCACGTTTCGCATCAGCAGGCCGTTGGCGTTGTAGAACATCAGCGATAACGCACCGCCCGGGCGCAACATCGACCACAGCGTTTTTAACATCGCCTGCGGTTCGGCGACCCATTCGAGCACAGCATGAAACAATATCAGATCAACCTGCGTTTCCAAATGCTGCGGAATGTCCTGAGCGGCGCAATGTATAAAATGCATGTTGTCGCTCACACCTTTCTCTTCTGCCGCTCGCTCGGCGCGCGCAACCATCTCGGCAGAGAGATCGCACAGCGTGACGTGATGCCCCCGCTGCGCCATCAGAATTGCAGTCTGACCTTCCCCACCGCCGGCATCAAGCACGCGCAACCGTCGGTCACCGAATTCCGCCAGCAGCTTGTCCAGATCCTGCCAGAGGATCGTCTGACGAAGCTGACCTTTGGTGGTGCCATAAATGTTGCGCGAAAACTTTTCCGCGATGTCATCAAAATTGCGATCCCGCATTGGGAGGGTTCCACTCACTGCAAAACCGCTATTTTGTCACACCCGCGCGGAGAATGAACCACTCTGGTGTAATATCACGGGCAATCACCTGCTGTATGGTTAAAAAAGGAACCAAAAAGGATGCTTTTTACCCTAAAAAAATATATCGGAGGCATGATGCTTCCCCTTCCCCTGCTGCTGCTCGTCATCGCCCTGGGGCTGGGATTGATATGGTTTAGCCGCTTTCAGAAAAGCGGTAAATCTCTCGTCACCGCGGGCTGGCTGGCGCTGCTGTTGCTCAGCCTGCAACCGGTCGCTGACGGTTTATTACGCCCGATAGAGAACACCTACCCGACGTGGCAGGGAAACCAGAAGGTGGACTATATCGTGGTGCTGGGCGGCGGGTATACCTGGGACCCTGACTGGGCCCCCAGCTCAAACCTGATCAATAACAGCCTGCCGCGCCTGAACGAGGGGATCCGCCTGTGGCTTGCCAACCCGGGATCGAAGATGATCTTCACGGGCGCTGCGGCAAAAACCAACCCGGTCAGCACCGCTGAAGCAGGGGCAAGAGTGGCTGAATCGCTTGGCGTACCGCGTTCCGCCATCATCACGCTGGATAGCCCAAAAGATACCGAAGAAGAGGCGGCGGCGGTGAAACAGGCTATCGGTGACGTACCGTTCCTGCTGGTGACCTCTGCTTCACACCTGCCACGCGCAATGATTTTCTTTGAGAAGCAGGGTCTGCATCCGCTTCCTGCTCCGGCAAACCAGCTGGCCATTGACGCCCCGCTCAACCCGTGGGAACGGATAATCCCGTCCCCGGTCTGGCTTATGCACAGCGACCGCGTCGGCTACGAGACGCTTGGCCGCCTGTGGCAGTGGCTCAAGGGTTCGTCAGGCAAGCCAGGGCAAGAGTGACGTTGCGGCAAGATCGAAACTGGCGCGATTAAAGCGCCCGGTGTTGACCAGCTGCGCCACCTCATCCCAGAGCAGATAGAGCCAGCGCCGCCAGAGAAAGGCTTCCGCAACGGGGGCGCGCTGAAGATAATGCCAGAGCAACTCTTCCGCCGCCCCGCCCTCGCTCAGCCTGAACAGCTCGTACTCGCGCGGCGCCCAGAGCATTATCCCCGGTCCGACCATCGCCAGAAGCTGATCGCTGCGCGAGTCTTTTAGCATGCTGCGCAGCGTGAAGTTGCCATGCACCAGCACACAGTTGTCGTTAAAACCCTCAAACAGCGCGGGCAGACATTCCCGGGTGCGGAACAGGATGCGTTTGTCCTGCATCGTCAAACCGGTGTTGTTGAACTGGTTGAGCGTGCCCCATAGCACTTCAACGCGCTGGCGATACCACAGCGGCCAGAGGTTTTCCTGGGTGCTGTCTACCGCGCCAACCAGACCGCGGCTGTCGTGCCGGTGCCAGCCAAGCAGGGCTTCGACAATCTGGTCCTTGAGCTGCTCCCAGCGCGCCGGCGTCCGCGTCGGGGCTTCTACAGAAACCCCGTGTAAGCGCTCAATCAGCAGAACATCCGGGCCGGGATGCTCCTCATGGGTCATTACGCCGTAAACCGTTGGCATACGGACTGTTCCTTCCCGCGCCAGCATCGACGTTTTCCAGGCCAGCTGTCTGGCGACGCCCGGCGAGCTAAAACTTCTGGCCATCAGCGGCATGGGGTTTCCCTGACTGTCATACAACGCCCAGAGCGCGGTATCAGCCTTTTCATTTACGCACTCCACCCGGCTTAGCTTTTCGCCAAGGAGATGGCTCAGTTCAGCACGCAGTTGTTCCATATGAGATTACCCCCATTAAGACTACTGCTTTTATAATGAGCGTGCGAAACCCGGATGTCACCCGGTCGAGATCAATAATGAAAAAGAAAAGGGAGAAGAACATCCCCTCAGAACGAGGGGATGGCTGCGAATTAACGCATTTCGACGCGTACGCGCTCAAGATCTTCAGGGGTATCCACGCCGGTGCCAGGGACTTCCTGGGCTACCGCAACGTGAATTTTCTCGCCGTACCACAGCACGCGAAGCTGTTCGAGCATTTCGATATGCTCCAGCGGGCTTGGCGCCCAGGCGACATAGCGGCGAATAAAGCCGGCGCGGTATCCGTAAATACCGATATGGCGCAGGAAGGTTTCGCCGATCGTCTCTTTCGACTGCGCGAAACGATCGCGATCCCACGGAATGGTAGCGCGGGAGAAATAGAGCGCGTAGCCCTCGGCATCCATGACAACCTTCACCGCATTCGGATTGAACGCCTCTTCTGCGTGGTGAATCGGCACCGCAAGTGTCGCCATGCCGACCTGACGCTGGGCCAGATTGTCGGCCACCTGACGGATAATTGCCGCCGGAATCATCGGCTCATCGCCCTGCACGTTTACAATCACCGTCTCGTCGCTGAAACCGCATTTTTCGACGACTTCCGCCAGGCGCTCGGTGCCTGACTGATGGTCGGCACGGGTCATGCATACTTCCCCACCTGCGGCCTCAACCGCACGCGCAACGTCCGGGTGATCGGTAGCGACAATAACGCGACCAGCACCCGATTCGCGCGCCCGTTCAAGGACGTGCACAATCATCGGCTTACCGTTGATATCCACCAGCGGTTTACCCGGCAGGCGCGTTGAAGCATAACGCGCAGGGATAATGACAACAAAACTCATGGTTTGCTCTCTTCTGCCACCAGCGAACGGGCTTCGTTTTCCAGCAGGACCGGAATACCGTCACGCAGCGGGAACGCCAGGCTGTCCAGTTTGCAAATCAGCTCTTGTTTATCCTGGCTGTAGTACAGTTTGCCGTTGCACACCGGGCAGGCAATAATTTCAAGTAAACGGTGATCCATAGTTCCTCCGTATGGGTAATCCCTAAAGCTTATCACATTCCCTTTTCAGGGAGTGTCTGTTTCCCAGCCACCTCGACAGGCCGTAAACAGCCCCGCAGGCACGCGGCCCAGTACAATGTTGTGCGCCCCCTGCCAGCGCGCAAAGTCACTGAGCGCGGTCGTTAATCCTTTTTCCAGGCCAGCCGTCACCTTTATGCCCTCTTCAAGCCAGAGGGCGATAATTTCAAGCATGCCGGTTTTACGGTGCATTTTAGCGTCCATGCGCCCGACCAGCTGGCCTTTATGCAGCAGCGGCAAAACAAAATAACCGTACTGACGCTTTGGTGCCGGGGTGTAGCATTCCAGACGGTAATTAAAATTAAACAGCTGCCCGGCCCGCTTTCTGTCCCAGACAACCGGATCGAACGGCGACAGCACGGTGCTGTGCGTTGCCTGTAGCTTTCCCTCAAGCGCCTGAGGCAGCAGCGGGAACAAATCCGCATGCAGCCACATATCACCTAGCGACGCTACCGAGACCGGCAAGACGCGCTGTTGGCGCTGCCACGTTTCCAGCAGCGGTTTGAGCTGCGGCTGACGCAGGCGATAATAGTCCGCCAGCCACTGTGGTCGAAATATGCCCAGGCTGCGGGCGCTGTTCTCGAGCATAACGGCTTCGGCTGCGTCCTGAGACAGCAGATCGCGCGTATCGTCCCAGTGCGGCATAACGCGGTGCGTAAGGTCATAGACGCGCTGAAAGTTGCGGCGCTCAACCACCATCACTTTGCCGGACGTAAACAGCCCTTCCAGATGGCGCTTGTGCGGTTTCCACTCCCACCATCCGCTTGCGCCTTTTCGCGGGTGCTCAAAATCCGCGGAGCGTACCGGACCGTTTTCCTGAATATGGGCAATCAGCTGCTCTATTTCAGCCGCGTGTTCCACCATCCACTCCTGACGGTATTTCCAGCCCATTTTGTCCGGGGCGAGCATTCGGTGACGCACCAGCGCAAAATCGCTGCGCGGGAGAAAACAGGCTTCATGCGCCCAGTACTCCATCAGTTCGCCCTGACGCAGCGCATCATCCAGCCATTGTGGTGGATAGTTTCCCAGGCGGCTAAACAGGACGAGATACGGGCTACGCGCCACGATGTTAATGGTGTCGATTTGCAGCAACGACATGCGTTGCACGGTAGAGAGGATATCGGCTGGCTGCGCGCGACGGCGGGGCTTTTTCAACAGCCCCTGGGCGGCAAGATGCAGGTTACGTGCGGCTGCAAGTGAGAGTTGCGGTAGAGACATGCGTTTTCCTGTCAGTCAAAGCGCCACCGGAACCGCGTTGAAGTTACTGCACTAACGCGAGCAGTTCCCTGAGCAAATGTTCCGGCTGTTCACCGCTGAGTTCAGCGTCAACCGGCAGATACCACCAGTTTTCTTTCGCAAAGGCCCGGCATTTTACCGCGTCTTTTTCCGTCATGATTAGCGTCTGCCCCGGTGCTGCCAGCCTGTCGACCTCGTCGGCCACCAGCGCCTGGTGATCGGCCAGCGGCACCCGTTTTTCAAGCCTTGCGCCACACTGCTCCAGCGTCGTGAAAAAACGCGGAGGATGACCAATCCCGGCCATCGCAACCAGACGATCCAGCTGCGCGACGTCTTTACGCTCGCCGGTCAGCATATTCACTGCCTGTCCGGGACGAAGATGCATCGGGATCTCGCCCGCTTTGGCTTCACCGCCGTTTACAATCACAGCATCAACGGTCTTCAGGCGCGACACACGCTCACGCATTGGACCGGCTGGCAGCCACCAGCCGTTGCCAAAACGCCGCACGCCGTCAATAACCACGATCTCTTTGTCACGCGCCAGCGCATAATGCTGCAAGCCATCATCGGTAATAATGATTTGTACGCTATGCTGCGCAAGCAGTGCCTTTACGGCACCACTGCGCACCGGCGATACCGCAACCGGCGCACCCGTGCGCTGGTAAATCAGTACCGGCTCATCACCGGCTTCAGCGGTTGTCGTGTCCGGCCTCAGCACCAGAGGATACTGAGCCGCTTTACCGCCGTAACCGCGTGAGACCACGCCCGCGCGGATACCGCGCTTCTGGAGCTGTTCTACCAGCCAGATCACCACCGGGGTTTTGCCGTTTCCACCCGCTGTCAGGTTACCGACCACCACCACCGGTACCGGTGCGCGCCAGGCGCGCTTGATCCCGAGGCGGTAAAGCAGACGAATAGCACCGCTCACCAGGCCATACAGCCAGGAGAGCGGGAGAAGCAGCACCCACAGGGGGGATTCACCCGACCAGATGCGTGCAATCATTGACCGAACTGCATTTTATGGAGCTGCGCGTAAACACCACGCTGTTCCAGCAGGTCCGCATGGCTGCCGCGTTCAACGATAACGCCGTCTTCCACCACCACGATTTCGTCAGCCTGTTCGATTGTCGACAGACGGTGCGCGATAACCAGCGAAGTACGGTTTTTCTGCAATTCATCCAGAGCCGACTGGATAGCGCGTTCAGATTCCGTATCCAGTGCGGATGTCGCTTCATCCAGGATCAGAATCGGACTGTTGCGCAGCAGCGCACGGGCAATCGCGATACGTTGACGCTGACCACCGGAGAGCAGCACGCCGTTTTCGCCAATGATCGTATCCAGACCATTATCCATTTTGTTAATAAAGTCCATCGCATAGGCCATGCGCGCCGCGTTTTCAATCTCTTCACGGCTGTACTCTTCGGTACGGGCATACGCAATGTTGTTTGCCACCGTGTCGTTGAACAGGTGCACGTTCTGCGATACCAGCGCGACCTGGTTACGCAGCGACTGTAGGGTATATTCCCGCAGGTCGTGACCATCCAGCAGGATCTCGCCCTGGTCGATGTCGTAGAAACGGGTAATCAGGCTGGCAATGGTCGACTTGCCCGAACCGGAACGCCCCACCAGCGCAACGGTTTTACCCGCCGGAATGGACAGGCTGATATCACGCAGTGCCGGCACTTCGCGGCCTGGATAGGTAAAGGTGACGTTACGGAACTCGAGGTCGCCTTTAGCACGTTCGATCACGCGTGTACCTTCATCTTTTTCCTGTTCGGAATCGAGGATGCTGAACAGCGTCTGGCAGGCTGCCATCCCGCGCTGGAACTGGGCGTTGACGTTGGTCAGCGATTTCAGCGGACGCATCAGCGCAATCATGGATGAGAACACCACGGTAATGGTACCCGCAGTCAGGGTCTCCATGACGCTCGGGAAGCTTGCGGCATACAGGACAAAGGCCAGTGCCAGAGAGGCAATCAGCTGAATGATCGGATCGGAAATCGACGAGGCCGATACCATTTTCATCCCTTGCAGACGCATTCTGTTGCTGACCTTGTCAAAGCGTTTGGTTTCGACTCCCTGACCGCCGAAAATCAACACTTCTTTATGGCCTTTCAGCATCTGCTCGGCGCTGGTAGTAACCTGCCCCATCGTATTCTGCATATTTTTACTGATGTTGCGAAAACGCTTGGACACCACGCGGATAGCGATGGAGACAATCGGCGCCAGCACAATAAGGATGAGCGACAGCTGCCAGCTGTAATAGAACATCATCGCAAACAGACCGATGATGGATGCCCCCTCACGCACAACGGTAATCAGTGCGCTGGACGACGATGATGCCACCTGCTCTGAATCGTAGGTAATACGTGACAGCAGCGTACCGGTTGACTGTTTGTCAAAGAAAGAGACGGGCATCCCCATCATATGGCTGAACAGCCGGCGGCGCATGGTCATCACCACTTTACCGGATACCCAGGAGATGCAGTAGCTGGATACATAGCTGGAGATTCCGCGTAAGATCATCAGCCCAATAACCACCAGCGGCATCCATAGCAGCACTGAACGATCCGTTTTACCAAAACCGTCATCCAGTAACGGTTTGAGGAGCGATAACATAAACGTATCGCTGGCTGCGTTGAGGATTAACGCTACGCCCGCCACGATCAAGCCTGCTTTGAAAGGAGCAATCATCGGCCATAGCCGGCGGAACGTTTGCCACGTGGAGAGATCTTTGTCGTTATGCATTCAAAAAACCAGCATTTGTTGAAATAGCCGCATATTCTACCCGTTATCTACGGGCGCGCCAAACCACTGATGATACCAACGCGGTAAATAGTGTTCACGTAAGCGGCGAATGTGCCGACTATGGTGCGAAAACGTCACAGATATCTGCCCTGACTGAGGGGTATCAAGCCACTGATATCCCTCAGTTCGATAGCGCCGGACCACTTTTTTGGAAGGGAAACGCCATGCGTTATAGCGGGCCATTGAGGCCAGCGAAACCTGCCCCTCTACGCGCTGTAGCAGCGGCGTTGAGGATGACGTGTTACTTCCATGATGCGGCACCTGAATCAGTGTAGACGCAAGTTGACGCCAGCGGTGGCTCAGCATTTCCAGCTCTGCCTGCGCTTCAATATCTCCGGTCAGTAAAACACTCTGTTCGCCGTCATCAATTTTTACCACGCAGGAGCGGTTGTTACCCTTCACAGCGGTGTTTTCTGGCGGCCAGTGCGCGGTGAACGTTAGCCCCTGCCACTGCCATCGCTGCCCACGAAAGCAGGGGAGATGCCCGACCCAGGCCAAAGGGCTCCTGATCCACATTGTGGGCCAGGCGGTTTTTAGCGATGCCAGTCCCCCCGCGTGATCGAGGTGTTCATGGCTGAGGATCACCCCTTCCGGGCTCAGATGATGCCAGCGTAGCCAGGGGATAATCAGCTGTTGCGCGCTGTCCCCACCGGGCCACGCCAGCCCGGTGTCATACAGAATGGCCTTACCGTGACGCTCAATGACCATCGCCAGCCCCTGCCCTACATCAAGCATATGCAGTGACCAGCTATCGGTTTTATCCCTGTGCCAGAGTGGAAATGCCAGCACCACGCTGCCTGCCAGACAGGCGGCGGGAACTGCGCTGAAAGCCCTGAATCGCCAGCCAATAATCAGTAGCCACGGCAGTAACGTCAGGTATTGCCAGCGCTCATCAACGTCCTGCCAGCCATTTGGTAAACGCATCAACAGCCAGAAAAGCCCTGCCAGAGATTTATCCGCAGCCAGCCAGACGATACTTTCCAGCGCAGCGACCGGAAACAGATGCAGAAACATGCCGAGCAGGATAAGAGGAACTGAAATAAAGGTGACCAGAGGAACGGCAAACAGGTTCGCCACCAGCGAGGATACACTGAAACCATGGAAAATCAGGACCTGAAGCGGCAACAAAAGCAGCAGCATTCCAACCTGCAAATACACTAGCGTCGCCAGCGGCCGCAGGCCCCGACTCCGTTGCCAGGATGGAAGAGGCAACCACTGATACCAAAAAATAAGCGCGGCGACCGCAAACGCGGATAACGCCAGGCTTTGTGACAGCACCGCCAGAGGATCGAAAATCAGGATCGCCGCCACGCAGGTAAGCCAGACCTGCCAGGGCGACCACTGGCGACCGCTCATCTTTAATGCGGCCAGGACCACAAGCGCGATAACCGTGCGCAGCGCAGGCGGCTGCAATCCCGTTAGCCACGCGTAAAATGCGGCAAAAAGAAGACCTGCCAGCAGGGGCATTTGCCAGATAATCCAGCGGCCCGGCAGGAAAAACTGGATGCCCCGAGCCAGTAGCCAGACAGCAGAAGCTGCCAGCGCAATATGCAGTCCCGAAATGGCCATGAGATGCATCGTTCCGGTCTCACGCATCAGGTTTTTTATCTCCCGCGAGACAGACAGGCGCTCTCCCATCCCCAGCCCCAGGATCACGGGCCCCCACTGATATGCGGAAAGCGTATTCTGTAGCGACGTCAGGTATTGCGAACGCAGGCTACACCGTTCGTCAACGATCGCCGCATGGGTAAACCGTCCGCTCAGCGTCTGGTGTCGGGCGAAGGCATTTTTCTGCGAATCATAGCCGCCATCGTTGAGCTCTCCGTGTACTGCCCTGAGCCGCAGGGTCATCGCCCAGCGTTGGCCGACGCAGACGTTTTGCGGCAGGTAATTGCCATACAGCACCACGCCCATGTTAGCCCATACGCGTTCGCCATTGAGGCTGACAATCTTTCCCTGATGCATCGTTGCGCCGTCCGTTGCGGTAATGACTACCTCGGCCTGCTGAGGCCCTTTCGTTAAATGGTTCATCGGCCACACGCTCTCCTGAGCGGCCAGAAATCCCCAGCACAAAAAGAGCACTGCGAGGCCTGAAAACGTAAGCCACTTTTTTTGCCGCAACGGTAACGCAATTCCTGCTGCAATCAGCATCCAGACAGTCTGCAAATCGGGCAAAACGGGTAACCAATAGAGCGGGATTATGGCCAGAATGGCGCAGATACTGATGACGTGGATCCCCATCTTCACCTCCATGTTTCAGGTGATTATGCGGCGGGGCTGGCGCGTCGTCAGACAGAAAAGGCGTGATTTACAGCGAGCGCTGCAACGTTTTTAAGTACTTGCAGAAAAGAGAAGCTGAGAATGCGGCGCGTATTCAGAAACGCAGAGGCGAGAGACAAAAAAAGCACCCTAAGGTGCTTTCTTTAAACTCAGTTTAACCCTGATGATTAAACTCAGTTGCCGTAAATATTGGCGCGATCGCGCAGCTCTTTACCCGGCTTAAAGTGCGGAACATACTTTCCTTCCAGCTCCACTTTATCGCCAGTCTTCGGGTTACGCCCGGTACGTGGTGCACGATAGTGCAGAGAAAAACTACCGAAACCGCGGATTTCAATGCGCTCGCCCTGGGCAAGAGTGGTAGCCATATGCTCCAGCATCTCTTTAACGGCATCTTCCACAGCCTTAGCAGGGATATGCGGTTGCTGACTGGCAAGTCTTTCAATCAATTCTGACTTGGTCATGATTCCTCCGGTTCCTTTCAAACCAATTAGCTGAACAGCTCATTAAACAAGGGCGGCCGTAGCCGCCCTTTGTTATTGATTACAGGACGAATCCTGCAATCTGTCAAGTCTGCTCTCCATCCTTCGCGCTGTAAATGCGTTACAGCTCAAATGATGGTGCGAACCTGAACTTACTCGCCTTTAGCTGCTTTGAAAGCTTCAGCCATTGCGTTGTTAGAGAAGTTTGCATCTTCCTGTTTGTTAACAGTTGCGATTGCATCTTTCTCATCAGCTTCGTCTTTAGCACGAACAGACAGGCTGATTGCACGGTTCTTACGGTCAACACCGGTGAACTTAGCTTCAACGTCGTCGCCAACGCTCAGAACCAGAGTTGCATCTTCAACGCGGTCACGTGAAGCTTCGGAAGCGCGCAGGTAACCTTCAACGCCGTCAGCCAGTTCTACGGTTGCGCCTTTAGCGTCAACAGCAGTCACTTTACCGTTTACGATTGCGCCTTTCTTGTTCAGTGCAACCCAGTTGTTGAACGGATCTTCTGCGAGCTGTTTAACGCCCAGGGAGATACGCTCACGCTCTGCGTCAACTTGCAGAACAACTGCTGCGATTTCGTCGCCTTTTTTGTATTCACGAACTGCTTCTTCGCCTGCAACGTTCCAGGAGATGTCAGACAGGTGAACCAGGCCATCGATGCCGCCGTCCAGGCCGATGAAGATACCGAAGTCAGTGATAGACTTGATTTTACCTTCAACACGGTCGCCCTTGTTGTGGGTTTCCGCGAACTGCTGCCATGGGTTGTTTTTGCACTGCTTCAGGCCCAGGGAGATACGACGACGTTCTTCGTCGATATCCAGAACCATCACTTCCACTACATCACCAACGTTAACAACTTTGGATGGGTGGATGTTTTTGTTGGTCCAGTCCATTTCGGAAACGTGCACCAGACCTTCAACGCCTTCTTCGATTTCAACGAAGCAGCCGTAGTCAGTCAGGTTGGTCACGCGACCAGTCAGTTTAGTCCCTTCTGGGTAACGCTTAGCGATAGCTACCCATGGATCTTCGCCCAGCTGTTTCAGGCCGAGGGATACACGAGTACGCTCGCGGTCGAACTTCAGCACTTTAACAGTGATTTCGTCGCCCACGTTCACGATTTCGCTTGGGTGCTTAACGCGTTTCCACGCCATGTCGGTGATGTGCAGCAGGCCATCAACGCCGCCCAGGTCAACGAATGCGCCGTAGTCAGTGAGGTTCTTAACGATACCTTTGACTTCCATGCCTTCCTGCAGGTTTTCCAGCAGCTGATCGCGTTCTGCGCTGTTTTCGGATTCGATAACGGCACGACGGGAAACAACAACGTTGTTACGCTTCTGGTCCAGCTTGATTACTTTGAACTCAAGCTCTTTGCCTTCGAGGTGCAGGGTGTCACGGACTGGACGAACGTCTACCAGTGAACCTGGCAGGAACGCACGAATACCATTCAGCTCAACAGTGAAGCCACCTTTAACTTTGCCGTTGATAACACCGACCACAGTTTCAGCTTCTTCGTAAGCTTTCTCCAGCGTGATCCATGCTTCGTGACGTTTAGCTTTCTCACGAGACAGCAGGGTTTCGCCGAAGCCGTCTTCTACTGCGTCCAGAGCAACGTCAACTTCGTCACCTACCTGGATTTCCAGCTCGCCCTGGGCGTTTTTGAACTGCTCAGCCGGGATGGCAGACTCAGATTTCAGACCGGCGTCAACCAGTACTACGTCTTTGTCGATAGCAACAACAACACCACGAACGATGGAACCCGGACGGGTTTCGATTTCTTTTAAGGATTCTTCAAACAGTTGAGCAAAAGATTCAGTCATGTTTAATCTTCAGGTTAATATTAACGTCCACCTGGCTCCGTGCCGGATGGGGTTGTTTCACATACCCGCCGTCAATCCATTGCAGCGGGGGTACTGCTAAATCGGTCGCGATTACGCGAGTGCCAGTTTTTGGCGCGCATATTGTAGCGCTTTTTCAATCACTTGCTCAATAGTTAAACTGGTAGAATCCAGCACTAATGCATCTTCTGCGGGAACAAGCGGTGCGACGGCGCGGTTACGATCGCGGTCATCGCGCTCTTTTATCTCGGATAAAAGGCGATCAAAGTTAACACTAAACCCCTTTTCCTGCAACTGAAGCATACGGCGTTGAGCACGTTCTTCCGAAGAGGCGTCAAGGAAAATTTTCACTGGCGCATCAGGGAATACCACGGTACCCATGTCGCGGCCGTCGGCGATCAGCCCCGGCGCTTCGCGGAAACCGCGCTGGCGACGTAACAGCGCCTCGCGAACGCGAGGGAAAGCCGCCACCTGAGAAGCCGCATTGGCCACTTCCTGCGTACGGATTTCACCGCTGACATCTTCCCCTTCCAGGATCACTTCAAGGTTGCCATCAGTAGAGACAAAGCGCACATCCAGATGCGCAGCCAGCGGTACCAGCGCTTCCTCGGACGCAACATCCACATGATGATGCAGCGCAGCCAGCGCCAGCACGCGATAGATTGCTCCCGAATCTAAAAGATGCCATTGCAATGCTTCCGCCATCGCTTTGCACAGAGTACCTTTCCCTGCGCCACTCGGCCCATCAATGGTGATTACCGGGGCAATTGCCGTCATCTTTTTCTCCTTAATTAAGGCATACCGTTAACATGAACGCCGCGCATTATACGCGCCAACGTGCGCAACTGTTAACTTTGCGTGCAAATTCCGAAATGATTGAAGCAGAGTGTAGAAGAAATGAAAGAGGATGACTGTCAGAAAGCGTAAGGAAATGCCGCATCGGGTGATGCGGCATAAGATCATCAGGCCAGGGTGCTAATGCGCGCCAGCTGCTCGAAGTAGTCCGGGAAGGTCTTTGCCGTACATTTCGGATCGAGAATAGTGACCGGCGTATCTGACAGCGCCACCAGCGAGAAACACATCGCCATGCGGTGATCGTTGTAGGTGCCAATTTCGGCAAATTGCAGTTTTGCCGGCGGCGTGACGCGAATGTAGTCTTCGCCCTCTTCGACCTCCGCCCCCACTTTACGCAGCTCGGTTGCCATTGCGAACAGGCGGTCCGTCTCTTTTACGCGCCAGTTGTAAATGTTCCGCAGCGTGGTGGTGCCTTTCGCAAACAGCGCAGCGGTGGCAATAGTCATCGCCGCATCAGGAATGTGGTTCATGTCCATATCGATAGCGTTCAGCTCACCGTGGGTACAGGCGATGAAGTCATCGCCCCAGGTCACCACCGCGCCCATTTTTTCCAGTACGTCGGCAAAACGGATATCGCCCTGCACGCTGTTGCGGCCAATCCCGGTCACCTTGACGGTACCGCCCTTGATCGCGCCCGCGGCCAGGAAGTAAGAGGCCGATGACGCGTCGCCTTCGACAAGGTACTGACCCGGAGACTGATACTGCTGCCCACCGCGCACCACGAAGCGCTGGTAAGACTGGTTTTCCACCTCAACACCGAAGGTATTCATCAGGTGCAGGGTGATATCAATGTACGGCTTAGAGACCAGGTCGCCTTTAATGCTGATAACGGTATCCTGTGGGGCCAGCGGTGCGGTCATCAGCAGCGCGGTCAGGAACTGACTGGAGACGCTACCGTCCACCTCAACGTTACCCCCGGTAAATCCACCGCGCAGACGCAGTGGCGGGTAATTTTCCTGCTCAAGATAATCAATCTGCGCGCCGCCCTGACGCAGGGCATCCACCAGATGGCCGATCGGGCGCTCTTTCATTCGCGGCTCACCGGTCAGCACAATATTGTTGTTCCCCAGACACAGCGCTGCGGCCAGAGGACGCATTGCCGTACCGGCGTTACCCAGGAAAAGCTCCAGCGCTTCAGCAGAACGTAACGCGCCGCCGTTACCGGTGACTTCACAACGGGTACGATCGTCGGACAACGTATAATGAACTCCCAACGCTTTCAGCGCATTGAGCATATGGCGCACGTCATCGCTGTCCAGCAGGTTGGTGAGGACGGTGGTGCCGTGTGCCAGAGCTGCCAGCAGCAGAGCGCGGTTCGAGACACTTTTTGAACCAGGCAGATTAATGGTGCCATCTACCCGCGCGATAGGTTGTAACGTCAGGGATTCCATGAAACTCAACTCTCAACTCAACATAATAAAAACCCCGCAGCAACGCTGCGGGGGTGAAAAACAGCCCGTTAACCGTGACGACGTTCGAAGTCGATCATGAAATCGGTCAGGGCTTTAACGCCTTCCAGCGGCATGGCGTTATAGATAGAGGCACGCATCCCGCCAACCACGCGATGGCCTTTCAGCGCGTGCAGACCCGCCGCGAACGACTCTTCCAGGAATACGCTGTCCAGGCTGCTGTCTGCCAGCTGGAACGGTACGTTCATGCGCGAACGGTTAGCTTTCGCCACATCGTTACGGTAGAAATCGCTCTTGTCGATCGTGCCGTACAGCAGTTCGGCTTTCTGCTGATTGATCTTGTCCATCTGCGCCACGCCGCCGTTTTGCTTCAGCCATTTGAAGACCAGGCCGGAGAGATACCAGGCAAACGTAGGTGGGGTGTTGAACATGGAGTCGTTGTCATTCAGGACGGTGTAATCCAGAATTGACGGGCAGGATTTATGGGCTTTCCCCAGCAGGTCTTCACGGACGATGACAATTGTCAGCCCCGCAGGACCGATGTTTTTCTGAGCACCTGCGTAAATGACGCCGTAGCGGCTGACGTCCAGCGGGGTGGACAGAATGGTTGAAGAGAGGTCCGCCGTCACAATGACATTGTCGCCAAAGTCTGGCTCTTCGTGAATGGCGATGCCGTCGATGGTTTCGTTCGGGCAGTAGTGGAGATACGCGGCGTTGTCAGACAGCTGCCACTCGCTCATCGGCTTCACGGCGCGCAGGCCGTCGACGGTGACCTTGGCATCGATGACATTCGGCGTGCAGTATTTGTGCGCTTCTTTTACCGCACTGGCTGCCCAGTAGCCGGCATCGACGTAATCAGCGGTGGTTTTGTCGCCCAGCAGATTGAGCGGGATACCCGCAAACTGGCCGCGTCCACCGCCGTGACAGAACAATACTTTGTAGTTCGAGGGAATGTTCAGCAGATCGCGAAAATCCTTTTCTGCCTCTTCCGCCACCTGAATAAACGCTTTACCCCGGTGGCTGATTTCCATCACCGACGTACCCAGACCGTTCCAGTCACAAAGTTCCTGTTGAGCCTGTTTAAGCACGTCTGCCGGTAACATTGCCGGACCTGAACTGAAATTAAAGACTTGAGCCATTTCCCCTCACCACGCTAAAAGCCATAAGTTATAACTGTGGATATCGGTTTTATCATTCAGTGACACGCGCCGCAATGTCTAAAACTTATGGCCGGAGAAATGTGTCCCTCGTCACACAAAACAATCTGCCGTACCGTTGTCACAAAACCGACAAAATCGCTGTCAGGTAATGCGCTTAGCCCGGCTAACCTTCGTCCATTCTGGATTCGTACAGCGAGGACATAATTGATGATCGCCCGCCTGCATGCCCACCACATGGCTACATTTTATGCAGGCATACTCGCCCGCCTCAGGTACGGTTTTGTATCGCTCGATGAGCATATCCGGCAGGATGCACAGCCCAGGCCTGACCTCATCGTCGGAATAGTAATAAATGCTGATTTGACCGTTCGTTTCCATAATCGCCAGACGCACCTGCCCCAGCTGTTCAACGCTGCTGATGCGAAGCTCCATAAAGAACTCAAACTCCGTCATATTGGCGCGTTGCACGTTCTCCCAGGCCAGTTGACCATCTTCGACAATCACCACCGGCTTCCCTTCGAACAGATCTTCTAGCTTTTCGCTTTTCGACATCAGCCACATGACCAGCCGGTAGAGCAGCGCGAGCGTCACGAAGACGACAAAGACCGGCACCATAGGCACATCGTCATAAAAGGCAACGTCCCCCGCCGCCGACCCCAGCGTCAGGATGATCAGCACCTCAAACAGCGACATCTGCCGGACGCCGCGGCGTCCGGTGATTTTCAGAAACAGGAAGACGAGAACAAAGGTGTAGAAGCTGCGCAGCGCCACTTCACCTAAAAACTCGGGGGGAACTTTATCAAACGCCATCCGCTGGAGATCAAATGCTTTCATTTTTCTATGCCTTAACAGTAGGTTACTGCTTATAAGCATAGCCCAGCCATTTATTTTCGCCGGAGATAGCACCCGTCACGCAAAACCCGTATCATTGCGCGCTTTACGTACGATAAAAGTGAACGCCATGACTCAAACGTTTATCCCCGGCAAAGACGCCGCTCTGGAAGATTCCATCGCTCGCTTCCAGCAGAAACTGACCGACCTGGGCTTTAATATCGAAGAAGCCTCCTGGCTGAATCCGGTGCCTCACGTCTGGTCCGTGCATATTCGCGACAAAGACTGTGCGCTGTGCTTTACCAACGGTAAAGGCGCAACCAAAAAAGCGGCGCTGGCCTCTGCGCTGGGTGAGTATTTTGAACGTCTGTCGACCAACTACTTCTTCGCCGACTTCTGGCTGGGCGACACCATCGCCAACGGTCCGTTCGTTCACTACCCGAATGAAAAATGGTTCCCGCTGACCGAGGACGATGAACTGCCGGAAGGTATTCTGGATGCGCGTCTGCGTGCGTTCTACGATCCGGAAAACGAACTGACCGCCAGCATGCTGATCGACCTGCAATCCGGCAATGAGGAACGTGGGATCTGTGCCCTGCCGTTTACCCGCCAGTCTGATGAGCAGACCGTCTATATTCCGATGAATATCGTTGGCAACCTGTACGTGTCTAACGGCATGTCCGCCGGTAACACCCGCAACGAAGCACGCGTGCAGGGGCTGTCTGAAGTTTTCGAGCGTCACATCAAAAACCGCATTATTGCCGAATCCATCAGCCTGCCGGAGATCCCGGCTGACGTGCTGGCCCGCTACCCGGGCGTGGTGGAATCCATCGCTAAACTGGAAGCGGAAGGTTTCCCAATCTTTGCCTACGACGGTTCTCTGGGCGGCAAATATCCGGTTATCTGCGTAGTGCTGTTCAACCCGGCCAACGGCACCTGCTTCGCCTCCTTCGGCGCGCACCCTGACTTCGGCGTGGCGCTGGAGCGTACCGTGACCGAACTGCTGCAAGGTCGTAGCCTGAAAGACCTCGACGTGTTTACGCCGCCGACCTTTGATGATGAAGAGGTCGCCGAGCACACCAACCTCGAAACGCACTTCATCGACTCCAGCGGTTTGATCTCCTGGGATATGTTCAAGCAGGACGCGGACTATCCGTTCGTGGACTGGAGCTTTGCCGGTACGACGGAAGAAGAGTTCGCCACGCTGATGGCGATCTTCAACGCGGAGGATCAGGAAGTCTATATTGCCGACTATGAACACCTTGGCGTTTACGCGTGCCGTATCATTGTACCGGGCATGTCCGACATTTATCCGGCAGAAGATCTGTGGCTGGCGAACAACAGCATGGGCGCACATCTGCGTGAAACCCTGCTGGCCCTGCCGGGCAGCGAGTGGGAAAAGGAAGATTATCTGAACCTGATCGCCCAGCTGGACGACGAAGGTCACGATGATTTCACCCGCGTACGCGAACTGCTGGGTCTGGCAACCGGAAAAGATAACGGCTGGTACACGCTACGCATTGGCGAACTGAAAGCGATGCTGGCGCTGGCGGGCGGCGATCTGGATCAGGCTCTGGCCTGGACCGAGTGGACGATGGAGTTTAACCAGTCCGTCTTCTCCGCCGAGCGCACTAACTATTACCGTTGCCTGCAAACGCTGCTTCTGCTTTCTCAGGAAGACGAGCGCGAGCCATTGCAGTATCTGAACGCCTTTGTCCGCATGTACGGTGCAGATGCCGTTGAAGCTGCCAGCGCGGCACTGAGCGGTGAAGAGCCGTTCTATGGCCTGCAAGCGGTTGACAGCGATCTGAAAGCCTTCCCGGCGCATCAGTCGCTGCTGAATGCGTATGAAAAATTGCAGAAGGCTAAAGCCGCTTACTGGTCAAAATAAGCGCATATAACATTAATGGCAGTAGGCGTATTCAATCGCCTGAGCTATATTACGGGGCAATTTCATTGCCCCTTTTTTTTTATTTTTAGGCAATGACATTTAAATGTAATAGTTAAGTTAACCATGGGTAAATATAAAAATACTTACCTGTGTTTTACTGTTACTAATTATAATAAATACTCCATTTTAATTAACTGTTTTAAGGGAGGCTGAAGGAAAAAATTCAACTCTTTTCATAACTTTTAAAATTTATTTTTATACGGATAATCAAACACTTACTCCGCTTTTGCTGTAAAACCATACACACTGCGGGCCTATAAGCCAGGCGAGATATGATCTATATCAATTTCTCTTCTATAATGCTTTGTTAGTATCTCGTCGCCGACTTAATAAAGAGAGAGTTAGTGTGAAAGCTGACAACCCTTTTGATCTATTACTCCCCGCTGCGATGGCGAAAGTTGCCGAAGAAGCGGGTGTCTACAAAGCAACGAAACATCCGATGACGACGTTCTTTCTGGCCATCACGGCTGGTGTGTTCATCTCCATCGCTTTCGTCTTCTATATCACAGCCACCACCGGCACGGCCGGGATGCCTTTCGGCATAGCGAAACTGATTGGTGGTATTTGCTTCTCACTGGGTCTGATTCTTTGCGTCATCTGCGGTGCCGACCTCTTCACCTCAACGGTGTTGATTGTTGTGGCAAAAGCCAGCGGAAGAATTACCTGGGGTCAACTGGGGCGCAACTGGCTCAACGTCTACGTTGGTAACCTGATTGGCTGTCTGCTCTTTGTTCTGTTGATGTGGCTCTCTGGCGAGTACATGACCGCCAACGGCGGCTGGGGGCTTAACGTCCTGCAAACCGCTGACCACAAAATGCACCATACATTTATCGAAGCTGTTGCTCTCGGCATCCTTGCAAACCTGATGGTCTGCCTGGCGGTCTGGATGAGCTACTCTGGTCGTAGCCTGATGGATAAAGCCATGATTATGGTTCTGCCGGTTGCGATGTTTGTTGCCAGCGGCTTTGAGCACAGTATTGCGAATATGTTCATGATCCCGATGGGGATTGTTATCCGCAACTTTGCAAGCCCGGAGTTCTGGACTGCTGTTGGTTCAACCCCGGAAAGTTTTTCACACCTGACTATTATGAATTTCATTACTGATAACCTGATCCCCGTCACTATCGGGAACATTATCGGTGGGGGTCTGTTAGTTGGGTTGACATACTGGGTCATTTACCTGCGTGGCGGCGATCATCATTAATGGTTGTCTCAGGCAGTAAATAAAAAATCCACTTAAGAAGGTAGGTGTTACATGTCCGAGCTTAATGAAAAGTTAGCCACAGCCTGGGAAGGTTTTACGAAAGGTGACTGGCAGAATGAAGTCAACGTCCGTGACTTTATTCAGAAAAACTATACCCCGTATGAAGGTGACGAATCCTTCCTGGCTGGTGCAACTGACGCAACCACCAAGCTGTGGGACAGCGTAATGGAAGGCGTTAAACTGGAAAACCGCACTCACGCGCCAGTTGATTTTGACACCTCCGTTGCTTCCACCATCACTTCTCACGATGCTGGCTACATCAACAAAGCCCTTGAGAAAATCGTTGGTCTCCAGACTGAAGCACCACTGAAACGCGCAATCATCCCGTTCGGTGGCATTAAAATGGTTGAAGGTTCCTGCAAAGCGTATAACCGCGAGCTGGACCCAATGCTGAAAAAAATCTTCACCGAATACCGTAAAACCCATAACCAGGGCGTATTCGATGTTTACACCAAAGACATTCTGAACTGCCGTAAATCTGGCGTTCTGACCGGTCTGCCAGATGCCTATGGCCGTGGCCGTATCATCGGTGACTACCGTCGCGTTGCGCTGTACGGTATCGACTTCCTGATGAAAGACAAATACGCACAGTTCGTCTCTCTCCAGTCTGACCTGGAAAACGGCGTAAACCTGGAAGCGACTATCCGTCTGCGTGAAGAGATTGCTGAACAGCACCGTGCGCTGGGTCAGATCAAAGAGATGGCGGCTAAATACGGCTGCGATATCTCTGGTCCTGCAACCAACGCTCAGGAAGCTATCCAGTGGACCTACTTCGGCTACCTGGCCGCTGTTAAGTCTCAGAACGGTGCAGCAATGTCCTTCGGCCGCGTATCCACCTTCCTGGATGCGTACATCGAACGTGACCTGAAAGCAGGTAAAATCACCGAGCAAGACGCTCAGGAAATGATTGACCACCTGGTCATGAAACTGCGTATGGTTCGCTTCCTGCGTACTCCAGAATATGATGAGCTGTTCTCTGGTGACCCAATCTGGGCAACCGAATCTATCGGCGGTATGGGCGTAGATGGCCGTACTCTGGTAACCAAAAACAGCTTCCGCTTCCTGAACACCCTGTACACCATGGGTCCTTCTCCGGAGCCGAACATCACCGTTCTGTGGTCTGAAAAACTGCCTCTGAACTTCAAGAAATTCGCCGCTAAAGTGTCCATCGACACCTCTTCTCTGCAATACGAGAACGATGACCTGATGCGTCCGGACTTCAACAACGACGACTACGCTATCGCGTGCTGCGTAAGCCCAATGGTTGTTGGTAAGCAAATGCAGTTCTTCGGTGCGCGTGCAAACCTGGCGAAAACCATGCTGTACGCAATCAACGGCGGCGTTGATGAAAAACTGAAAATGCAGGTTGGTCCTAAGTCTGAACCTATCAAAGGCGACGTGCTGAACTATGACGAAGTCATGGAGCGCATGGACCACTTCATGGACTGGCTGGCTAAGCAGTACGTGACCGCGCTGAACGTTATCCACTACATGCACGACAAGTACAGCTACGAAGCCTCTCTGATGGCGCTGCACGACCGTGACGTGGTTCGTACCATGGCGTGTGGTATCGCAGGCCTGTCCGTTGCGGCTGACTCCCTGTCTGCAATCAAATATGCGAAAGTTAAACCAATTCGTGACGAAGACGGTCTGGCTATCGACTTCGAAATCGAAGGCGAATACCCGCAGTTTGGTAACAACGACGCTCGCGTGGATGACATGGCAGTTGACCTGGTAGAACGTTTCATGAAGAAAATTCAGAAACTCACTACCTACCGTAACGCTATCCCGACTCAGTCTGTTCTGACCATCACCTCTAACGTTGTGTATGGTAAGAAAACCGGTAACACCCCAGACGGTCGTCGTGCTGGCGCGCCATTCGGCCCAGGTGCTAACCCAATGCACGGTCGTGACCAGAAAGGTGCGGTTGCCTCTCTGACCTCCGTTGCTAAACTGCCGTTTGCTTACGCGAAAGATGGTATCTCTTACACCTTCTCTATCGTGCCAAACGCGCTGGGTAAAGATGACGAAGT
Organism: Enterobacter cloacae complex sp. P15RS; assembly: GCF_014895905.1. Taxonomy (NCBI): domain Bacteria; kingdom Pseudomonadati; phylum Pseudomonadota; class Gammaproteobacteria; order Enterobacterales; family Enterobacteriaceae; genus Enterobacter; species Enterobacter cloacae complex sp. P15RS. Next base: position 33,052 of record NZ_JADBQL010000003.1, read on the forward strand.
ACGTAAAACTAACCTCGCGGGTCTGATGGATGGTTACTTCCACCACGAAGCGTCCATCGAAGGTGGTCAGCACCTGAACGTGAACGTGATGAACCGTGAAATGCTGCTCGACGCGATGGAACATCCTGAGAAATATCCTCAGCTGACCATTCGTGTATCAGGTTACGCAGTACGTTTTAACTCCCTGACTAAAGAACAGCAGCAGGACGTTATCACCCGTACTTTCACTCAGTCCATGTAAGTGGAATTGACTGAAATCACGCGTTAAAAAGCGTACAATAAAGGCTCCACGTCAGTGGGGCCTTTTTAGCACCCTCTTCTCCTCAGTCTCTTTTGTCAGCTATCTATACTTTATGGATAACAGCCAAAACAGACTTCAACACAGCCGGCTTTGAGCTGTGCATACTCAGGCCCCGGACGGGCCGATGCTGGAGATATCACCGCAATGTCAATTATTGGTCGCATTCACTCCTTTGAATCCTGTGGCACCGTCGATGGCCCGGGGATCCGTTTCATCACCTTTTTCCAGGGCTGCCTGATGCGCTGCCTGTACTGCCACAACCGAGATACCTGGGATACCCACGGCGGCAAAGAAGTCACCGTTGAGGATCTGATGAAAGAGGTGGTGACCTATCGCCACTTTATGAACGCGTCCGGCGGTGGCGTGACGGCATCCGGCGGTGAAGCCATTCTTCAGGCTGAGTTTGTGCGCGACTGGTTCCGCGCCTGCCACAAAGAAGGCATTCATACCTGCCTCGACACCAACGGCTTTGTACGCCGCTACGATCCGGTTATTGATGAACTGCTTGAGGTAACCGATCTGGTGATGCTCGATCTCAAACAGATGAACGATGAAATTCACCAGAACCTGGTCGGCGTCTCGAACCACCGTACGCTGGAATTTGCCAAATACATTGCCAACAAAGGCGTCAAAACGTGGATCCGCTACGTGGTGGTGCCGGGCTGGTCAGATGATGATGATTCCGCACATCGTCTGGGCGAGTTTACCCGGGATATGGGCAACGTGGAGAAAATTGAACTCCTGCCCTATCACGAGTTGGGTAAACACAAATGGGTGGCGATGGGCGAAGAGTACAAGCTTGATGGCGTGAAGCCGCCGAAAAAAGAGACGATGGAACGCGTCAAAGGCATTCTTGAGCAGTACGGCCACAAGGTCATGTATTAAGAAAAAGGCCCGGTGAGAACCGGGCCTTTTTATATTCTATTCAAAGACGCCGTTAATAACGGCAGTCACAATCGCGGTACTCAGGGCAATTAAGACGAGGTCGTCTCCCACCACGCGCCATTCATACCCCGGATAGGAAGGAAGCTGGCCGAGCATTGAGGCCGGCACGGTTTTCTTTGCAATGCCCGGAGGCAGCGGTTTACCGCGCGCAAGATTTTTCGCAATGCCCGGAGGCAGAGAGTCATAGCCCGTTAAGCCATAATTCAGCGCCAGATGGCGGGCGCGGTCGAAGCTCACGCGCACATCGACGTCGTTACCGACATCTTTACTGTTTTTGACGCTTTTATCCGATTTTCCTGGATTATCCTGACCCTTATTTTGCTTATTACCATGGTTGCCGGCGTTGCCGTTACCATGATTGCCGCTATTACCTTGTCCGCCACCGTTTCCGTGGCCACCGCCATTCCCGTTCCCGGGATTAGCCATGACCGGAGCCGTTGCAAACGTTAAGGACAACACTACGGCAAGTGCGGTAGTGGTAAAACGACGAGTAGACATGATGGCTGCCTTTTAGTGGTAGTACGCATTTGAATTATCGCCAGGCAGTAAAAACGCACAATAAGCAAAAGTCTTATATGTGACAGGGACAAAAAAGCCTGGCATCGACAGGCTTTTAATTCATCAGGCGTGTGCCACCGGCGTGGGATGTTCGCCGACTTTGCGAAGCAGCATTAGCAGATAGATAAACGACACGCTGGCAATCATGATAAACAGCAGGTTATCAGAGTAGTTTTGCATGAGCATGGAGGTGAAAGTCGGCCCCAGCAAGCTGCCGATGGTGTAGCTCAGCAATAAAGCCTGGTTCATCGCCACCAGCTGATGATGCTCTACTTTCTCACAGGCCCAGGCCATCGCGACGGGATAGAGTGTAAAGCCCGCTGCCCCCAGAATGAACAGCGCAGGCGCCATCGCGGCGTTACTGAGCATGGCGAGGCAGCCCATGATCACCACAAAAACCTGCACGCGCAGCACCAGCAGGCGACCAAAACGATCGGCCAGACGACCGATCGGCCATTGACCTACAATCCCAGCGCTGACCATGACCGCCATCCAGAAACCGATCCCGGAATCGCTGACGCCCTGATGGTTGAGATAGAGCGGCATCAGGCCATAGAGTGAACCCAGCACAATCCCGGAGATAATGCAGCCGTTAACGCCTAAACGCGCCTGACGAAGCCTGAGCATCGGCCAGACGTGCGTAGCTTCCTGATGCTCACTGCTCTGGTTCACGATTCGGGTAAAGAGCAGCGGCAGGACCGCAGCCAGCACCATGCCCGTTACCCACGGCAGTACGCTCATCAGGTCGGTTGGGAATTTGCTGACCATCAGTTGTCCCAGAACGGTACCGACGTAATACACCATCATGTAAGCCGCCAGCAGACGCCCGCGGTTACGCGAGGTGCCGCTGCACATCAGCGCACTTTCCACCACTACCCAAATCATTGCGCAGCCGACGCCCGCAATAAAGCGCCAGACCATCCAGCTCCAGAAGCCGACCATCAGGCCTAAACCGGCGCATCCGACGGCAAAGATCAGCGACGCCAGATAATAACTACGGTTAAAACCAAAACGTTTAATAAGGCTACCCGTTAATAAGGTGCCCAGCAGATTTCCCGTAAAAAAGGACGAGCTAACCATACCCACCTGCCAGGTCGGTAAGTTTTCATGGGCCAGCCAGAGCGGGACGAGTGTGTTTAACACCGCGATCGCCAGGGTCAGCAAAAGCAGGCCACAGAGCAACAAAAGCACCGGGCGGGTATAGGTGGTCATGGATTAAAAACCGTGAGGAAGTTCAGATTTCGTGCGCATCATGCCACTGGCAAAAACAAAGTCAATCCACCGATTCAGGCGTCACGCACGATATGCGCCACGTCGATTTAAAAAACTCATCCTGCTAATGCAAAGCCTGCTACAGATATTAATTATCTATTTGTTTTTATTTATATCCGGGAAATTCTTAAGCGAAACATCAGTTGAAAAATTTCATGAATGAAAAAAGAAAAGCCGGGCGCTATGTCCCGGCTTTATATAACAAAAAATAAAAACTAGCTGGCGATAGCCATACCGACCGTCATATGCAGACCGTAAAACACGCCGCGGCCAATCAGTTCCCCGGCCAGCACCAGTACAAACGCCAGCGACACTAACGGCAGCGCGGGCTGGTAGCCTTTAAGCTGAGGGGCAACCCAGCAGACCAGCGCCGCCGTCAGCAGCACCACGCGCCAGGCCATCAGCGAACCGTATTCAGGAACCAGGGCCGAAGCCTGTTGGATAGAGCTGTGAATCGTCGCCAGCTCCGCTCCCTGCATCAGCGCCACAACGGTACTGATGACCAGTGCCAGCAGCGAGACCGCAGGCAGCAGGCGCATCGCCCAACCCGTAACGCCGGCCACGCGGAGCAGCAGATAACCCAGCAGCGGGCCGCCAATGAACATCGTCAGGAAGAAGCTCATCGGTGTCCAGACGCTGTACCAGGTCGGAACGGTGTCAATCGTGTTGTACACCCGAATCATCATCCAGACGAATACCACGCCCAGTACCATGGTGACGATAAGCCACAACGCGCGTAACACTGACGGCAGCTTGTTCACCGCTGCCAGCAGCCACCCCAGCCCGCCTACGGCAAAGAAGATTGCGCCGCTGGCAATCTCATTACTCAGCGAAGAGGCGCCCACGCGATTCAGGGAGTTGAACGCGCGCATTGGCGAACCCAGGTGCAGCGTGGAGGCGATAAAGCCAATGCCCATCAGCACCCACAGACCAAACATACTGAGCACCAGACGCTGCTGCCGTTCTGCACTGAGATTACCTTTCATAAGCGCCAGCGCGAGGACAATAAACCCGCCCACCACGCACTGTCCAAAGACCGTGAAGATCATCAGCGGCCATTCATGCCATCCACTTCCCATCTCACACCTCCTTCGGGTTTGCCAGGTAGCCGGTGGTGTCACCCGTCGGACGGCTGTTGGCGTTAGGTTTGATCACAATACTCGGCTTCGTGAAGTGCGCAGACGGCAGCGGCGCGACGGCGGCAAGCTGGCCGTGTTTTTTACGCAGCTCCTCAATCGGGCCAAAGTCCAGCGCGCGCAGCGGGCAGGACTCGACGCAGATGGGCTTTTTGCCGTCCGCGACGCGGCTGTGGCAGCCGTCGCACTTGGTCATGTGGCCTTTAGCGGCGTTGTACTGTGGCGCGCCGTACGGGCAGGCCATGTGGCAGTAGCGACAGCCGATGCAGACGTCCTCGTCCACCACCACAAAGCCGTCGTCGCGCTTGTGCATTGCCCCGCTCGGACAGACCTTGGTACAGGCCGGATCTTCGCAGTGGTTGCAGGCAATCGACAGGTAATAGGCGAAGACATTCTGATGCCAGACGCCGTTGTCCTCCTGCCAGTCGCCGCCCGCGTATTCATAAATACGACGGAAGCTGACGTCCGGGGTCAGGTCCTTATAATCCTTGCAGGCCAGCTCGCAGGTTTTGCACCCGGTGCAACGGCTGGAATCAATAAAAAATCCATACTGGGTTGTCATCGGTTACTCCTTACGCCTTTTCAACCTGAACGAGGTTCGTGTGGGATGGGTTGCCCTTCGCCAGCGGCGATGGACGCTGCGTAGTGAGAACGTTGATGCAGCCCGCCTGATCGATGCGATTCGCATCCGGGTTATACCAGGCCCCTTCCCCCAGCGCGACAACGCCCGGCATCATGCGCGGCGTCACTTTGGCTTCGATATGCACCTCGCCACGCCCGTTGAAGATACGTACGCGATCGCCATTACTGATGCCGCGCGCTTTCGCATCCATCGGGTTGATCCACATCTCCTGCCGGCAGGCCGCTTTCAGTACGTCAACGTTGCCGTAGGTGGAGTGAACACGCGCTTTATAGTGGAAACCGGTCAACTGAAGCGGGAATTTCTCCGTCAGCGGATCGTTGTAGTTTTCGAAACCAGGCGTATAGATCGGCAGTGGATCGATAACGTCCCCTTCCGGCAATTCCCAGGTCGCGGCAATTTTTGCCAGCTCTTCCGAATAGATCTCGATTTTGCCCGACGGCGTGGTCAGCGGATTGGCTACCGGATCCTCGCGGAAGGCTTTGTACGCCACGTGATGCCCGTCCGGGTCGCGCTGTTTGTACATCCCCTGCTTGCGGAAGGTATCGAAGTCCGGCAGGTCTGGAATGGCTTTGCGGGAGAGCTCATGCAGATGGCGCATCCACCCTTCCTGAGTGCGTCCCTCGGTGAACTGCTGCTCAACGCCAAGACGTTTCGCCAGCTCGGACGTCATCTCATAGATGGTTTTGCACTCGAAGCGCGGTTTGATGGCCTGGTCAGTGAAGATCACATAGGACATGTTGCCGCAGGAGGCGTCCAGCGCAAAATCCATCTGCTCAGAGGCGGTGCAGTCTGGTAGCAGGATATCGGCATACTTCGCCGACGAGGTCATATGGCAGTCGATCACCACAATCATTTCGCACTTCTTATCGTCCTGCAAGATTTCGTGGGTGCGGTTGATTTCGGAGTGCTGGTTGATCAGGCAGTTGCCGGCATAGTTCCAGATCATTTTGATCGGCACATCCAGCTTATCTTTGCCCCGAACGCCGTCGCGCAGCGCGGTCATTTCCGGGCCGCGCTCGATCGCGTCAGTCCACATAAACATAGAGATGCTGGTCTGAACCGGATTGTCCAGCGTTGGCATACGTTCAAACGGTACTTCATACGAGCCTTCACGCGCGCCGCTATTACCGCCGTGAATGCCGACGTTGCCGGTCAGAATTGAGAGCATAGAAATGGCGCGAGTGGCAATCTCACCATTCGCGTGGCGCTGTGGTCCCCAGCCCTGGCTGATATAAGCCGGTTTGGCTGAACCGATTTCACGTGCCAGCTGAACAATACGTTCGACAGGAATGCCGGTGATAATGGATGCCCACTCCGGGGTTTTCGCCACGCCGTCGCTGCCCTGGCCAAGAATATAGGCTTTATAGTGCCCGTTAGCCGGTGCGCTGGCTGGCAGCGTCTTCTCATCATAACCAACGCAGTATTTATCCAGGAACGGCTGGTCGACGAGGTTTTCAGTAATCATCACATACGCCAGCGCATTGACCAGCGCCGCGTCGGTACCAGGGCGAATGGGGATCCACTCGTCTTCACGCCCGGCGCCGGTATCGGTGTAGCGCGGATCGACGATGATCATTCGTGCGTTGGATTTGGCGCGCGCCTGCTCAAGGTAATAGGTTACCCCGCCGCCGCTCATGCGCGTTTCGCCCGGGTTATTGCCGAACAACACCACCAGTTTACTGTTTTCGATATCTGACGGGCTGTTGCCGTCTGCCCAGCCGCCGTAGGTGTAGTTCAGGCCCGCGGCAATCTGTGCGGAAGAGTAGTCGCCATAATGGTTGAGATAGCCGCCGCAGCAGTTCATCAGGCGCGCTACCAGCGTTTTACCCGGCGGCCAGGAACGGGTCATGGTGCCGCCAAGCGTCCCGGTGCCGTAGTTCAGGTAGATGGATTCGTTGCCGTACTCTTTGATCAGGCGCTGCATGTTGGTCGCGATAATATCGTAGGCTTCGTCCCAGCTAATGCGCTCGAACTTCCCTTCCCCACGCTTACCGACACGCTTCATCGGATATTTCAGACGATCCGGGTTATAAACGCGACGGCGCATTGAGCGGCCACGCAGACAGGCACGAACCTGATGTAACCCTTCGTAGTTATCATCGCCGGTATTGTCGGTTTCTACGTATTTGATTTCACCGTCCACGACGTGCATACGCAGCGGACAACGGCTACCACAGTTAACGGTACAGGCACTCCACACCACTTTTTCCGGGGCTGAAGCGGGAGACAGAGCCTCCGCCGCCGACGCCAGTCGGGTAAAGGGGAGCGTAAAGGCGCTGCTGGCAACAGCCAGGCCGCCTATTGCCGTGGTTTTCATCAACCCACGGCGAGTGACCTCGGCAGCCATTAACGCTTCAGGCGCTTTGATTTTCATAAAGACTCACTTTGGTTGCTCACAAAGAAAAGAGAGGCGGTGCAAACCGCTATGTAGTTTTATATATAACGAAAAGCTACGTTATCGGTGTTTTATGCTAACTTTCGTTCGGAGGAGTATTACTACTTTAGAGGGAGGAGGTATTGCGTCGTATCAAATCAGGGATATAAAAAAAGCGCCCTGAGGCGCTTTTTTGTTTTGAAGCAAAATATTAACCGATGAACTGCTGGCCTTTCATGTAAGGACGCAGCACCTCAGGGATCTCAATGCGACCGTCTGCCTGCTGGTAGTTCTCCAGCACGGCCACCAGCGTACGGCCAACCGCCAGACCAGAACCGTTCAGGGTATGAACCAGACGGGTCTTCTTGTCGGACTTGCTGCGGCAACGCGCCTGCATACGACGCGCCTGGAAATCCCAGACGTTAGAGCAGGAAGAGATTTCACGGTAGGTGTTCTGCGCAGGCACCCACACTTCGAGGTCGAAGGTTTTGCAGGCGCCGAAGCCCATATCCCCGGTGCACAGCGCCATACGGCGGTAAGGCAGCCCCAGCAGCTCCAGCACTTTTTCCGCGTGGCCGGTCATCTCTTCCAGCGCATCCATCGATTCTTCCGGACGAACGATCTGCACCATCTCAACTTTATCGAACTGGTGCATACGGATCAGGCCGCGAGTATCACGACCGTAAGAGCCCGCTTCAGAACGGAAGCAAGGAGAGTGCGCGGTCAGTTTGATTGGCAGATCGTCTTCGTCGATGATCTCGTCACGCACCAGGTTGGTCAGCGGCACTTCCGCGGTTGGGATCAGCGCGTAGTTACTGCTGTCTGCTTCCTCGTCCAGCGGACGGGTGTGGAACAGATCGCCGGCAAATTTCGGCAGCTGGCCTGTACCGTACAGCGTATCGTGGTTAACCAGATACGGTACGTAGGTTTCGCTGTAGCCGTGCTGCTCGGTGTGCAGATCCAGCATGAACTGAGCCAATGCGCGGTGCAGGTGAGCAATTTGCCCTTTCATCACCACGAAGCGAGAACCGGTCAGCTTAACCGCTGCCGCAAAGTCCAGGCCCGCGTGCATTTCGCCCAGCGTCACGTGGTCGCGCACTTCGAAGTCAAATTCGCGAGGCGTACCCCAGCGTTTCACTTCAACGTTGTCGTTTTCGTCTTTGCCGACAGGCACGCTGTCGTCAGGAATGTTCGGGATCGCCAGAGCAATATCGCGAATTTCAGCCTGAAGAACGTCCAGTTCAGCTTTCGCCTTATCCAGCTCTTCACCCAGCTTGTTCACTTCCAGGCGTAATGGCTCAATGTCTTCCCCGCGCGCTTTCGCCTGGCCAATGGATTTCGATCGAGAATTACGCTCTGCTTGCAGATTTTGAGTTTGTACCTGCAAAACTTTACGACGCTCTTCGAGAGCGCGCAGCTTATCTACATCCAGCTTAAAGCCCCGGCGTGCCAGTTTTTCAGCGACTGCGTCTGGCTCATTACGCAGCAGATTGGGATCGAGCATGCTTATCCTGTGCTTATCGAATTAAAAAAGGAAAAAGTGACCACAGCCTGCGGCCACAGAGATATATTGCCAACATTACCGCAACGATTGAACTAACGGTAGCGTTTTATAGGGCTATTTTGATCCTGTCCGGCAAGCCAGGCGAGCTTTTCGCCAATCTTACCCTCAAGACCTCTGTTTGTGGGGTGATAATAGCGGGTTTGTGCCATCTCCTGCGGGAAATACTCCTCCCCGGCGGCGTAGGCATTGGGTTCATCATGGGCGTAGCGATACTCCTGCCCGTAACCCATCTCTTTCATCAGCTTAGTGGGGGCATTGCGAAGATGTACCGGAACGTCGTAATCCGGACGTTCACGTGCATCCGACATCGCCGCTTTGAAGGCGGTATACACCGCATTGCTTTTCGGTGCGCAGGCCAGATAGACAATTGCCTGAGCAATGGCGCGCTCACCCTCCGCAGGCCCGACGCGGGTAAAGCAATCCCAGGCGGAAAGCGCGACCTGCATGGCGCGCGGATCGGCATTGCCTACGTCTTCCGAGGCAATCGCCAGGCAGCGGCGCGCGACATATAACGGATCGCCACCGGCGGTGATGATACGCGCATACCAGTAGAGCGCCGCATCCGGCGCGCTGCCGCGCACGGACTTATGCAGCGCAGAGATAAGGTCGTAGAAACGGTCGCCTTTATTATCGAAGCGCGCGCTGCGTTCACCGGCAATTTCGGTGAGCAGTTCAGGCTTCAATACGCGCTTGCCCGCATCGTCCACTTCGGCCATATCGGCCATCATTTCGAGCGTGTTCAGCGCCCGACGGGCATCACCGTTCACCAGTTCGGCGATCGCACGACGCGTCTCGTCCGGCAGAACGATATCCTGCCCGCCGTAACCCCGCGCTTTGTCGTCCATCGCTTGCGTCAGAACCTTTTCGATATCTTCCGTGGTCAGCGATTTAAGCAGATACACGCGCGCACGGGACAGCAGCGCAGAGTTCAGTTCAAACGACGGGTTTTCCGTGGTGGCGCCGATGAAGAAAATCGTACCGTCTTCAATGTGCGGCAGGAAGGCATCCTGCTGGCTCTTGTTGAAGCGGTGAACTTCGTCGACAAACAGAATGGTGCGACGTCCGGCATTGCGGTTTTGTCGCGCCCGTTCGATCGCCTCGCGGATCTCTTTCACCCCCGACGTGACCGCCGAGATGCGCTCAACGTCCGCGTTGGCATAGCGGGCAATCACTTCAGCGAGCGTGGTTTTTCCGGTGCCGGGAGGCCCCCAGAGGATCATGGAGTGCAGATGCCCGGCCTCGATGGCGCGCGGCAAGGGTTTCCCCGCAGCCAGCAGATGTTGCTGACCGATGTACTGCGCTAAATTTTCTGGCCGCATACGGGCGGCCAGAGGTTGAAACGCATTATCTGAAAAATCGAGCGACAGGTTGCTCACTCATGCCTCTTACTTATTGCGTTGGTCATCCACCGTTACGCCCTGCGGCGGGGTAAAGGTGAATTTCGATGCATCAACAGCGCCGTTTTGCTGAGACTTCAACTGATAGCTGCTGCGCTGATCGTCCTGCTCAACCGCGCCAAACTGATTGATGGTGCCGTTGCTGCTCACGTTAATGGTGAACTGCTTCAGGTTACCGTTGCTGCCTTTTGGCGTCAGGACAAACTCGTCGCCGTTTTGTTTAATGTTGTACTGCTGCCAGTCGCTGGACTGGTTACGGGCAATGAGCATAAACGGCGTATTGCTGGTCGCGTCTTTCAGCCAGGTGGCGGTCGCCTGCTCAACAAACGGGTTGTAGAACCACAGGGTTTTACCGTCAGACACCAGAACGCTTTCATCCGGCTGGGTCATGTGCCAGTTGAACAGATTTGGGCGCTTCACCCACAAATCTCCCTGCCCTTCCTGCACCGCGTTGCCGCTGCCGTCAGTCACTTTTTGCGTGAAGCTGGCGTGGAAGCTGCTCACTTTATCCAGTCGGCTTTTAAGGTCGCTGGCTGCATCAGCCCAGACGCTGCTGGCAACAAAACTGGAGAGTAATGCACAGGCGATGGCGATTTTTTTCATTGTTATTCCTTAAAATACGTCTTCCCGATATGGGGGTTCCGTTTCCATTCTGTACCTGCCCGAAGGCAGGCGACAGAAGAATATGCTTAATTTTTGCTGATTTACCCTTCTTTGCAATCGCTGAAGGTTACTCAAACGGCGGTGGCGCCAGCACCTCACGGTTACCGTTGTGCCCCTGTTCGCTCACGATGCCCTGCGCTTCCATCTGCTCAATGATACGCGCCGCGCGGTTGTAGCCGATACGGAACTGGCGCTGCACGCCCGAGATGGACGCTTTACGTTTTTCGGTGACGAAATTAACCGCCTGGTCGAATAACGGATCCAGCTCTTCGCCGCCGTCAAAACCACCGCCGCCACCTTCGCTTTCGCTGTCGGAGGTGATGCCGTCAACGTATTGCGGACGCCCGCGCGCTTTCCAGTCCTGCACAACCGCGTGCACTTCCTGGTCGCGAACAAACGCACCGTGAACACGCACCGGCGAGGTGGAGTTCGGCCCGGAGTAGAGCATATCACCCATCCCCAGCAGCGACTCTGCTCCGCCCTGGTCAAGGATAGTACGCGAGTCAATTTTACTCGACACGGTAAACGCGATACGGGTCGGGATGTTTGCCTTAATGAGACCGGTGATAACGTCCACGGACGGACGCTGCGTAGCCAGAACCAGGTGGATACCCGCCGCACGCGCTTTCTGTGCCAGACGTGCAATCAGCTCTTCCACTTTCTTACCAACGGTCATCATCAGGTCGGCAAATTCATCCACCAGCACCACGATGTAAGGCAGTTTTTCCAGCACCGGATGTTGGGCATCCATGCTGTCACCCGGCTTCCAGTATGGGTCCGGAATCGGACGACCCATGCGCGCCGCCTCGGCGATCTTCTCGTTATAACCGGCAAGATTACGCACGCCCAGCGCCGACATCAGCTTGTAGCGACGCTCCATTTCATTGACGCTCCAGCGCAGTGCGTTGGCGGCGTCCTTCATGTCGGTGACCACTTCCGTCAGCAGGTGCGGAATACCTTCGTAGACGGACAGTTCGAGCATTTTCGGGTCGATCATGATGAAACGCACGTCTTCAGGCTGCGCTTTGTAGAGCATGCTGAGGATCATGGCGTTCACACCGACCGATTTACCGGAACCGGTAGTACCCGCAACCAGCAGGTGCGGCATTTTCGCGAGATCGGCAACCACCGGATCGCCCGCAATGTCTTTCCCCAGCACCACGGTCAGCGGGGAAGGATTATCGCGGAACTTGGTGTTGTCCAGCACTTCACGCAGATAGACGGTCTGGCGTTTCTTGTTTGGCAGCTCAAGGCCAACGTAAGGCTTGCCTGGAATCACTTCCACCACGCGAACAGCCACAGTCGACAGGGAACGCGCCAGGTCGCGGGAGAGGTTAGAAATACGCGCCGCTTTTACGCCCGGTGCCAGGTTCAGTTCGAAACGGGTGATCACCGGGCCCGGTGAGTAGTTCACCACGTCCGCTTTAATACGGAAGTCAGCCAGACGCGCTTCCACCAGACGGGCCATCTGCTCGAGGGCAAAAGTATCAACCGGCTCGACTTCAGCCGGCGGCGGCGTTAACAGATCCAGCGACGGCAGCGGCGTGCTTGGACGTTGCAGCGGTCGGCTGTCTCCGTTACGCATCAGCAGCGGATGAATCAGGCTCTCCTGCGGCTGCGGCTGCGGTGCCGGCTGCTGGAACTGCGGCTGTGGCGGTTGGGCAGGCGTCTGCGGCTGAGCATACGCCTGCGGCGCCGGTTGTTGCGGCTGCGCGTAAGCCTGTGGCGCTGGCGCCTGACGCACCGGCTCCACTTCCGGCATTACGCTCGGCGTGAACAGCGGTTCGCTTGGGCCATCATCCACCAGATCTTTCATTGGTGAGAATTCGAAATCCGACAGCGAGAACGGGTTTGCCCCCGAAGGCTGCTCACCGGAATAACGCTGCTGCTGCGTAGCGGCAAACTGGCGCGCCAGCTCCGCTTCGGCCGCAACGTCGTCGTCCTGCTGTGAAGGCACGTCGTGCTGATACTCGTCGCCGTAACGCTGATTCTGCTGGGCGGCAAACTGACGCGCCAGCTCGTCCTGATGCAGTTCGTCTGCATCATCTTCGTAGTCAGAACCACGCATTTTCTCTTCTGCCATACGCTGGGAAGGCAGTTTAATGCCATAAGAGGCCAGCTCCCGGCGAGTCGGTACGCGCACGCGGTTAGGGCGCGGCAGCTGTGGACCAATGCCCTCTTTCACCTGAGGACGCGGGGCGCTGTCGGTTGCCGGGCTGAATAGCGGAGCGGACGCGGCAGCGGCTGCCGTTGCCTGCTTCACGGCTTCAGTACCCGACGCAACGGCTGGCGTAGGGTCTACAGGTGGAACGCTGACCGAAGGCGCTTTTGCAACTAGCTCCTGTACCGGCTCGGGCACGGGCTGATACCAGGCGGCAAGCTGCTCGCGCTCACGGGCGCGGCGCTCTTCCACTTCTTCAAAATAGTACAGTGGCGGACGAGACGGCTTCGCTTCCTCGACCACTTCAGGTTCAGGCTCCGGCGCAACGTAGGGCTGTTCATGTACAACGGGTTCTGGCGTATAAGCCTGATACGGTTGTTGCGGCTCGGTGACAGGCTCAGGCGGCTGATACGGCTGCTGCCACTGCTCCTGCTGAACGGGAATATAGCTTTCTGGCTCAGGCGCAATGGTCGGCTCAGGCGTATGGACGCCAGGCGCAGTCTGCCAGTCTACCTGCGGTTGCTGAATCGCGGACTCCGGGGCAGGCACAGGCGAGGACGGCATCACGGCTTCAACAGGTGCAACATAGGCCTGCGCCGCCGTCGTTGCGGCAGCAGCAGCGGCTACCGGTTCAGTCACGGAATGACCATTCAGCAGCGGATCGTATTCGTCATACTCACCCGGCGTGGCGCGATGACCAGAGAACAGCACGTCATCAGGATCGACGACCGCACCGCGATACTCAATCTGCTCGTCTTCATCCATACGTTTGCCGGAGAACAGCGCGGCGTCCGTTTTACGGCCTAACGGGTTCGCAAATTTTTCAGCGACGCGCTGGCGGCGCGCCAGGGCACCGCGCAGAATACGCGCGCGACGAGACTCACGACGCTCATCAGGCGCATCGTCTTCGTCATACTCATCTTCGTATTCATCTTCATCGACCCACGTATCGTCACGACGGGTACGGTTGCTGGCGAACGTCAGTAGCGTCAGAATAAAGCTGCCGATCTTCTCAGCAATGCTCACCCAGGACCAGCCGGTAAACAGCGTCAGCCCCGCCGCCCAGATACACAGCAGCGCCAGCGTGCCGCCGCTGCTGTGAAGCATCGGTTGCAGCGCGGAGCTCAGAAGGCTGCCGATCACCCCGCCGGAGGCGAAATACCAGATATCATCGGCGTTGATCGCCGCCAGTCCACAGGAGGTGAGGATCAGCGCCAGGGCGCCAATCAGGCGCAGCGAAACGGCAAAATAATCGATGTAGTCGTCGTTCTGTCGATGACGCCAGGCAAACCAGCATCCGCCAATAATGATGACGGGCAGGGTATAGGCCATCACACCGAAAATGAAAAAGAGCGTGTCCGCAAGCCAGGCGCCGGGAACGCCACCTAAGTTATGGATAGGCTCATGCCATGCGGTTTGTGACCAGCTGGGATCTGAGGGGTTGAAACTGAGTAAGGCGGCCATCAGCCAGACGGCAAAAAGGGCAATAACAATCAGCAAAGCCTCGAGGAGACGACGTCCGCTGCTTAGCTTCGATAGTGTGACTTCTTTGTCTTCAGTGTATTCCTGGCTCAAGAAAGGCTCTCCAGGTATCAGGCATGTCCTGCCTGTGTGCTAAAACGGACAACAGCGCCGGGTATCCCCGGCACTGTTGCTGTATGGATTAACAGGAGTGTAATCAAACTACACTGATTTTGCACCTGTTCCGTGTTAGCGCGTCTTAATAACCAGACGATTGCTCTGTTTGACCTCTTCCATCACCACATAAGTACGGGTGTCGTTCACGCCTGGCAGACGCAGCAGGGTTTCACCCAGCAGCTTACGGTAGGCGGACATATCGGGCACACGGGTTTTCAACAGGTAGTCGAAATCACCGGAAACCAGATGACACTCTTGAATTTCTTCAAGTTTTTGTACAGCGGCGTTAAATTGCTCAAACACATCCGGTGCACCACGATTCAGAGTAATCTCAACAAATACCAGAAGTGAGGCATCCAGATAATGCGGGTTCAGCAGAGCCGTATAGCCCTGGATAAAACCCTGTCTTTCCAGTCGACGCACACGCTCAAGGCACGGCGTCGGGGAAAGTCCCACACGTTTTGAAAGCTCGACGTTGGAAATACGCCCATCCTTTTGCAATTCATTAAGAATGTTACGATCGATACGGTCGAGATCTTTGCCAGGGCGCTTCTTGCTATCTACCATTATTATTGTCTCTCTGTATTCCTTCCCTACTCCTGCCTGGACCCTGTGCACATCACTGTTCAGAGCCTGCACCCGTTATTCATCACATCGCCTGGTTATGTATTTGACGCGATGTGGATTCGGGTTCTGCGGTAAGAAGACCGTTGCCCGAAAGCAGTCACAGACATCACGTATGGCGTCTGTCCACACCATGCGTAGATTTCACTGACCCGGTAAAAATGGCATTTACGTGCATGTCTATTCGGCATGCAGTTCATGCGTCTTTTTTTCTTCCTTGAATGTTTTCGCAAAAGCGCAGGGGATTGTCAAAGCAAAACATCGATTTTTAGTACAAGATGCCGGATATTCATTACGGAGGGGTATTAATCCTCATTTTATTGCCTTATAAACGCGCGATTTTCAGTAGCAGACGTGATATGAACGCATCTGATTCATAGGGCGCGGCTATTGCATATATCGGAAGCAAAACTGCCGTGCTCTTTTTTTACGGCAACAAATTCCCTACAATCCAGCCCATTGCCTGCCAACAACAATGGGGATCTCATGGGCACGACCAAACACAGTAAGCTGCTAATCCTTGGTTCTGGACCTGCGGGATATACCGCAGCGGTCTATGCTGCACGCGCTAACCTGCAACCGGTACTGATCACCGGGATGGAAAAAGGCGGTCAGCTGACCACCACCACGGAAGTGGAGAACTGGCCGGGCGACCCGAACGACCTGACCGGGCCGCTGCTGATGGAGCGCATGCACGAGCATGCCGCCAAATTCGAAACCGAAATCCTGTTCGACCACATTAACAAAGTGGATTTGCAGAACCGTCCGTTCCGCCTGACGGGTGACAGCGGTGAATACACCTGCGATGCGCTGATCATTGCCACCGGCGCCTCTGCCCGTTATCTCGGCCTGCCGTCTGAAGAAGCGTTCAAAGGCCGCGGCGTGTCAGCCTGCGCAACCTGCGACGGTTTCTTCTATCGCAACCAGAAAGTTGCGGTGATCGGCGGCGGTAATACCGCGGTCGAAGAAGCGCTGTACCTGGCGAACATCGCCTCGGAAGTGCACTTGATCCACCGTCGCGACACCTTCCGCGCCGAGAAGATCCTGATCAAACGCCTGATGGATAAAGTGGCGAGCGGCAACATCGTGCTGCACACCAACCGTACGCTGGAAGAAGTGACCGGCGACCAGATGGGCGTGGCGGGTCTGCGTATTCGTGATACGCAGAACACCGACACCGTCGAAACGCTGGAGGTGGCGGGCCTGTTCGTGGCCATCGGCCATAGCCCGAACACGGCTATCTTCGAAGGTCAGCTGGAGCTGGAAAACGGCTACATTAAAGTGCAGTCCGGCATTCACGGCAACGCGACCCAGACCAGCGTTCCGGGCGTCTTTGCGGCAGGCGACGTCATGGACCATATTTATCGTCAGGCGATCACCTCTGCGGGCACCGGCTGTATGGCCGCGCTGGACGCAGAACGCTATCTGGACGGACTGGCTGAACAAGGTAAATAATCTTTACAAGTCAGTAACAAACGTAAATAAAGGCGGCCATTGGTCGCCTTTATTTTTGCTCACGTGTAACATGCAGAGGTCTAATTTCTTATAACGTCACCTGCAAAGTACGCAATGGAAAAAACCCGTCAACAAGAGTTAACACGCTGGCTGAAACAGCAAAGCGTTCTATCCCGCCGCTGGCTTATGATTTCCCGCGTTTTGGGATTCATCAGCGGTCTGTTGATTGTTGCCCAGGCATGGCTGCTGGCCCGCATTCTCAATCATATGATCATGGAGAACATTCCGCGCGAAGCACTGCTGTTGCCGTTTATCATTCTGGTGCTGGTTTTCATTCTGCGTGCGTGGGTGGTCTGGCTGCGCGAGCGGGTTGGGTTCCACGCCGGGCAGCACATCCGCTATGAGATTCGCCGCAAGGTGCTCGATCGGCTTTCGGAAGCCGGGCCTGCGTGGATCCAGGGTAAGCCAGCCGGCAGCTGGGCGACGCTGATCCTTGAGCAAATCGACGATATGCACGATTACTACGCGCGGTATCTTCCCCAGATGGCGCTGGCGGTATTTGTGCCCCTGTTGATTGTTATCGCCATCTTCCCGGTTAACTGGGTGGCAGCGCTGATCCTGCTGGGGACCGCCCCGCTGATCCCGCTATTTATGGCGATGGTCGGCATGGGCGCGGCAGATGCAAACCGCCGCAACTTCCTGGCGCTGGGCCGGTTAAGCGGTCATTTCCTGGACCGTCTGCGCGGCATGGAAACCCTGCGTATCTTTGGTCGCGGTGAAGCGGAAACCGAAAACATTCGCCTGGCGTCGCAGGATTTTCGTCAGCGCACCATGGAAGTATTGCGCATGGCCTTCCTCTCGTCCGGCGTGCTCGAGTTCTTCACCTCCCTGTCGATTGCGCTGGTGGCGGTTTACTTTGGCTTCTCCTACCTCGGCGCGCTCGACTTTGGCCACTACGGTACGGCGGTCACGCTTTCCGCCGGGTTCCTGGCGCTGATCCTCGCCCCGGAATTTTTCCAGCCGCTTCGCGATCTCGGCACCTTTTACCATGCTAAAGCGCAGGCGGTTGGCGCTGCCGACAGCCTGAAAACCTTCATGGAAACGCCGCTGGCGCATCCTGAGCGTGGTGAAGTGACGCTGAATACGAACGATCCGGTGACCATTGAAGCACAGGATTTTTCTGTTCTGTCGCCTGAAGGCAAAGTGCTGGCAGGTCCGCTGAACTTTACCCTGCCCGCCGGGCAACGTGTGGTGCTGGTGGGCACCAGCGGTTCAGGTAAAAGCTCATTGCTGAATGCGCTATCAGGCTTTATGGCCTACACCGGATCGCTGCGTATTAACAAAACGGAGCTGCGCGAGCTTGATCCTGATGCCTGGCGTAAGCAGTTGAGCTGGGTGGGTCAAAACCCGCAGCTGCCTGCCCCGACGCTGCGCGAGAATGTGCTGCTGGCACGTCCGGATGCGCGTGACGATGAGCTGCAATCGGTCCTCGACCGCGCCTGGGTCAGCGAGTTTCTGCCGCTGCTTGCGCAGGGCGTCGATACGGTCATTGGCGATCAGTCTGCCGGGCTGTCGGTGGGCCAGGCACAGCGTGTCGCGCTTGCCCGTGCGCTGCTGAACCCCTGTTCGCTAATGCTGCTGGACGAACCCGCGGCCAGCCTGGATGCACACAGCGAGCAGCGCGTGATGGATGCGCTTAACGCCGCCTCACGCCAGCAAACCACCCTGATGGTGACCCACCAGCTGGAAGGTATTGCCGACTGGGATCGGATCTGGGTGATGGAAAACGGACACATTGTTGAGCAAGGCGATTACGCCGCGCTTGTTGCCGCGCAGGGGCCGTTTGCGAACCTGCTGGCGAATCGTCAGGAGGACATCTGATGCGCGCCCTGCTTCCCTATCTTGCACTGTATAAACGCCACAAATGGATGCTGACGCTCGGGATTGTGCTGGCGATCGTCACGCTGCTCGCCAGCATCGGCCTGCTTACGCTTTCCGGCTGGTTCCTCTCCGCGTCTGCGGCCGCAGGCTTTGCCGGGCTGTACAGCTTTAACTATATGCTGCCAGCCGCCGGGGTGCGCGGCACGGCGATTACGCGAACTGCCGGGCGCTACTTCGAGCGTCTGGTCAGCCACGACGCGACCTTCCGCGTGCTGCAACACCTGCGCATTTATACGTTCAGCAAGCTGCTGCCCCTCTCCCCTGCCGGACTGGCACGTTTTCGTCAGGGCGAATTACTCAACCGCGTGGTTGCGGATGTAGATACGCTGGATCACCTCTATCTCCGCGTCATTTCGCCCATGGTGGGCGCGTTTGTGGTGATTGTCGTGGTCACGCTGGGGTTGAGTTTCCTTGATGTTCCTATCGCGCTGACGCTCGGCGGCATCATGCTGATGACGTTGATTATTCTGCCCCCCCTGTTTTATCGTGCAGGTAAAACCACCGGGGAAAACCTGACGCGTCTGCGTGGAGAATACCGCCAGCAGCTCACCTCCTGGTTGCAGGGACAGGCCGAGCTCACCATTTTTGGCGCCAGCAAACGCTACCGCGCCCGTATGGAAAATACGGAACTTAACTGGCATGAAGCCCAGCGTCGCCAGTCTGAGCTGACCGCGTTTTCCCAAGCGCTGATGATGTTAATTGGTGGGATTGCCGTCATCGCCATGCTCTGGATGGCCTCCGGTGGCGTGGGCGGTAACGCGCAGCCCGGTCCGCTCATTGCGCTGTTTGTTTTCTGTGCCCTGGCTGCCTTCGAAGCCTTGGCCCCGGTCACGGGCGCGTTTCAGCATCTCGGCCAGGTCATCGCCTCTGCGCTGCGCATTACGGACATTGCCGAGCAGGAGCCGGAAGTGAAGTTTAGCGCCGGTCAAACCGCCGTGCCGGAGCAGGTCGCGCTGACGCTCAGCAACGTCACCTTCGCCTACGACAAGCAGGCGCAAAACGCGCTGGAAGACATCAGCCTGTCTGTTGATGCCGGGCAGCGCATTGCGATCCTTGGCCGTACGGGATGTGGCAAATCGACGCTTCTGCAACTTCTCACGCGCGCGTGGGATCCGCAGCAGGGCGAGATTCGGCTTAACGACATTCCGCTTCCTCGTTTTAGCGAAGCGGCCTTGCGTAAAACGGTCAGCGTCGTGCCTCAGCGGGTGCATCTGTTCAGCGCTACGCTGCGCGATAATCTTCTTCTGGCGGCACCAGACGCCTCCGACGATACGCTGCGGGCGATGCTGGAACAGGTTGGGCTGCACAAGCTGCTTGAGGACGACGGGTTAAACAGCTGGCTGGGTGAAGGGGGTCGACAGCTTTCCGGCGGCGAACTGCGTCGTCTGGCCATCGCGCGCGCCCTGCTGCACGATGCGCCGCTGATGCTGCTGGATGAACCAACAGAAGGTCTGGATGCGACAACAGAGAGTCAAATTCTTGATTTACTCACAAATGTGATGAAAGGCAAAACCGTGCTGATGGTCACTCACCGCCTGCGCGGGCTGGTGAATTTCGATCGGATAATTGTGATGGACAACGGACACATAATTGAGCAAGGTAATCACGCAGAGCTGCTGGCAAAACAGGGTCGCTACTACCAGTTTAAACAGCGCCTGTAGACTATATTTGTAGCGTCCTCTCTCGCGTACTGGAGTTCTGTTGTCATGCGCCTGGTGCAGCTTTCTCGCCATAATATTGCGTTCCCTTCTCCGGAGGGGGCGCTGCGTGAACCTAACGGATTGCTGGCTCTGGGCGGCGATCTCAGCCCGGCGCGTCTCCTGATGGCTTACCAGCGCGGCATCTTCCCGTGGTTTTCCCCCGGCGACCCGATTTTATGGTGGTCTCCCGACCCGCGAGCCGTGCTATGGCCTGGGCAGTTTCACCTGAGCCGCAGCATGAAGCGTTTTCACGCAAAATCGCCCTATCGCGTTACGCTCAACCACGCCTTCGGGCAGGTCATTGAAGGCTGCGCTGAAGATCGTCACGAAGGCACCTGGATAACCCGCGACATCATTATCGCCTACCACCAGCTTCATGAGCTGGGCTACGCGTACTCCATCGAAGTATGGAAAGAGGATGAGCTCGTTGGCGGAATGTACGGCGTGGCGCAGGGCACGCTGTTCTGCGGCGAGTCGATGTTCTCCCGCGCTACCAATGCGTCGAAAACCGCGCTGCTGGTGTTTAGCGAGGAATTTGCCCAACGTGGCGGACAGCTGATGGATTGCCAGGTGCTGAATGAGCACACCGCCTCGCTGGGCGCCGTGGAAATTTCCCGCCGACGCTATATCGAACACCTTGAACAGTGCCGACAGGAGACCCTTCCGCGCGATTTTTGGGTACCCAGAACGCTCTTTATGCCCAATGCCTAAATGTTTTCCGCATATTTTTTATGAGGGTGTTATAATTACGCCGCAGAGTAGCTTCTGCCTGTTGCCCCGCCGCCGTTTGGGACCCCCGCTTCAGATAACGTCCTGACGTTTATCCTGTCGTCTCCCCTTTACGAATGCGCTTTCCGTTCGGTTGTACCGTGACGCTTGGGCAATACGCTGAAATTGTTTTGCTGCGTTTTAAACGCGCAATTCTTTACTTAATTGATGAATTTCGGCATTATCTTGCCGGTTCAAAACTTGGTAGTGATACCCCAGAGGATTAGATGGCCAAAGAAGACAATATTGAAATGCAGGGTACCGTACTTGATACGTTGCCTAATACCATGTTTCGCGTAGAACTGGAAAACGGTCACGTGGTAACTGCGCACATCTCCGGTAAAATGCGCAAAAACTATATCCGCATTTTGACGGGCGACAAAGTGACTGTTGAACTGACCCCGTACGACCTGAGCAAAGGCCGCATTGTCTTCCGTAGTCGCTAATTGTTTTCGCCTGTAATGGCAGATGAATATTTAAAAGGTCGGGATAATCCCGGCCTTTTTTATTTAGGGTCTTAGTGTGGCTGTGTCGGCAGATGTATTGTCATCCATGGTTGTACAGGAGCGATTAAATCCCCCGCCATAGAATGAGCCATGTCATGGAGTAATCCCGTCAGGTGCGGCAACATATCGCGGTCAAAATGCGACACCAGCAGCACGTGGTTTAACGCCCGGCAGTAGTCGCACTTCGTTTCGGTATCTTCCAGTAGCCACTCTTTTTGTCGCGGTTGTTCCGCTTCGTCCTCAAGTTCCACCACCTGAAAATCACGCATGGATTCTGCGAGTCCGGTTTTAACTACTTCCAGATAAGCTCCGAGACAGCGGCAAACGGGCTGCGTTTGTGGGAGCGAATGACAGTCGAGCAGGATTTCAGTGAGCAGGTTGCAGCGTTCGGCAAGAGTTGGGAGATCGGGGTTGAGTGAGAGTTCGCTATAGAGCTGAGAAAGATTGTTATTTTCCATTTGATTATGACTCCGTGTGAAATGATGAGATCTCCACCCGAACGCCAACTCAGGTGGCAGACTGAACCGGTTTGGCGTACCGACCCACACGGGAAAATCGGCGCTTCAAAAGAAGCCCCGGTTCAGCCCACCATAATTGAGTCTGCGGATTATATCGCTAGCTTTCAAAAGTGTGAACGAACCTGATGATAGTTGAACGTATCAACATCATTTCTCGTGTGTAATCAGGACGCCAATCCCGGCACCTGATTTTGCAGGTGCGCCGCCATTTTATTACTGTGGATTTATCCAGCAACCAACTTCGAACGAAACTGGAAAGCGCCTCGCAAAATCGCTGCGGCCTGATGCCCTCACCCCAGCCCTCTCCCACAGGGAGAGGGAGAAAGGCAGGCATAAAAAAACCGGGCTATTGCCCGGTTTTTAGACCTACGTTAGAAATCAGTGAGCCGCTTCCGGCTTGTGCTTCGCCGCGCTCTGGAAATCGTACGTCAGCTCGTTCTTCGCCTGATCCAGCGCTACGGTCACCTGGCCGCCGTCCACAAGCGAGCCAAACAGCAGCTCGTTCGCCAGCGGTTTCTTCAGGTTGTCCTGAATCACGCGCGCCATCGGACGGGCACCCATCGCACGGTCGTAGCCTTTCTCAGCCAGCCAGTTGCGGGCCTCCTGGCTCACTTCCAGCGACACGCCTTTCTGATCCAGCTGAACCTGCAACTCGACGATGAACTTGTCCACCACCTGATGGATCACCTCGGTAGACAGGTGATCGAACCAGATAATGTTGTCCAGTCGGTTACGGAACTCCGGCGTGAAGATCTTCTTGATCTCCTCCATCGCATCGGTGCTGTTATCCTGGTGGATCAGGCCGATGGATTTGCGCTCGGTTTCACGCACCCCGGCGTTGGTGGTCATCACCAGCACCACGTTGCGGAAGTCCGCCTTGCGCCCGTTGTTATCGGTCAGCGTTCCGTTGTCCATCACCTGCAACAGGATGTTGAACACGTCCGGGTGCGCTTTCTCGATTTCATCGAGCAGCAGTACCGCGTGCGGATGCTTGATCACCGCGTCGGTGAGCAGGCCACCCTGATCAAAGCCCACGTATCCCGGAGGGGCACCAATCAAACGGCTGACGGTGTGACGCTCCATATACTCGGACATGTCAAAGCGCAGCAGCTCGATGCCCAGCGCCTTAGAGAGCTGAACCGTCACCTCGGTTTTCCCCACGCCGGTCGGGCCGGCGAACAGGAAGGAACCAACAGGCTTGTGGTCATGCCCCAGGCCAGCACGGGCCATCTTGATCGCTTCGGTTAAGGCCTCAATGGCTTTATCCTGACCAAAGACCAGCATTTTCAGGCGATTGCCGAGCGTGCGCAGCGTATCGCGATCGCTCTGAGAAACGCTCTTCTCAGGAATACGCGCGATGCGGGCGACCACGGACTCGATATCCGCCACGTTCACGGTTTTCTTACGTTTGCTGGCCGGCATCAGGCGCGCACGCGCACCCGCTTCATCAATCACGTCGATCGCTTTATCCGGCAGATGACGATCGTTGATGTATTTCACCGCCAGCTCCACCGCCGCACGCACCGCTTTCGCGGTGTAACGCACGTCGTGGTGCGCTTCGTACTTCGTTTTCAGGCCGTTGATGATCTGCACCGTTTCGTCAACCGACGGCTCGGTGACGTCGATTTTCTGGAAACGACGCGCCAGCGCACGGTCTTTCTCGAAAATGTTGCTGAACTCCTGGTACGTCGTGGAGCCCATCACGCGGATCTTGCCGCTGGAGAGCAGCGGTTTGATCAGGTTGGCGGCATCCACCTGTCCACCGGAGGCTGCGCCTGCGCCGATAATGGTGTGGATCTCATCGATAAACAGGATGCTGTTGGTATCCTGCTCCAGCTGTTTTAACAGCGCTTTGAAACGTTTTTCAAAATCACCGCGGTATTTAGTGCCCGCCAGCAGCGAACCGATGTCCAGCGAGTAGATGGTGCAGTCAGCGATCACTTCCGGCACGTCGCCCTGCACAATGCGCCAGGCCAGCCCTTCGGCAATCGCGGTTTTACCCACGCCAGATTCCCCCACCAGCAGCGGGTTGTTCTTACGGCGACGGCACAGCACCTGGATGGCACGCTCCAGCTCTTTGTCGCGGCCAATCAGCGGGTCGATACCGCCGACGCGAGCAAGCTGGTTAAGGTTGGTGGTGAAGTTTTCCATACGATCCTCCCCGCCTGCTTGCTCTTCACTGTTGTTGATCTGCCCGCTGGGATCCGACGCCTGGTTAGGCTCGTCTTTTCGCGTTCCGTGAGAGATGAAGTTGACCACGTCGAGCCGGCTGACTTCGTGTTTGCGCAGCAGGTAGGCCGCCTGGGACTCCTGTTCGCTGAAGATGGCGACCAAGACATTTGCGCCAGTCACTTCGCTACGTCCGGAAGACTGGACGTGGAAAACCGCGCGCTGCAATACGCGCTGGAAGCTGAGCGTCGGCTGCGTGTCGCGCTCTTCTTCACTGGCGGGCAGCACCGGTGTGGTTTGTTCGATGAAGGCTTCGAGTTCCTGACGTAGCGCCACCAGATCCACGGAGCAGGCTTCCAGCGCTTCGCGGGCAGATGGGTTGCTAAGCAATGCGAGCAGCAGGTGCTCGACGGTCATAAACTCATGTCGGTGCTCACGCGCTCTGGCGAAAGCCATGTTTAAACTGAGTTCCAGTTCTTGATTGAGCATAGGCACCTCCCCCAATTTTATGCCTTATCAGGCCTTTTCCAGCGTACACAGCAACGGATGCTCGTTCTCCCTTGCATAGTCGTTCACCATCGCTACTTTGGTTTCCGCGACTTCGGCAGTGAAGATGCCGCAGATCGCTTTCCCACGATAATGAACGGTAAGCATCAGTTGCGTTGCACGTTCAACATCATAAGAAAAGAACTTTTGTAGCACGTCAATAACAAATTCCATTGGCGTGTAATCATCGTTCATTAACATAACTTTATACATAGATGGCGGTTTTAGCGCGTCGCGCACTTTATCTTCCGCCAGCTGGTCAAAATCCAGCCAGTCGTTGGTCTTACCCATGATGCATAACCACTTTGAATCTACCTCAGATGTTAGATAACAATCATCTATTACTGTCATCCGCGATGTCTGTCACAAACTGTTGCAATAGCGTTAACTGCCTCAAATTTTGGTTGATTATTGTCCCAACTCCAGCGCCAAACGCTTGACGGCGTCTTCCGATTCTCTAAATTGTACAAGCGTGAGTTGGCGAGGTTTTGAACAGCCCCCACTCCACCACCGGTTCATTCCATCTTAATTTATAAGATTTACGAAGGATGTCGAAGCATGGAAATGGGTACTGTTAAGTGGTTCAACAACGCCAAGGGGTTTGGCTTCATCTGCCCCGAAGGCGGCGGCGAGGATATCTTCGCTCACTATTCCACCATTCAGATGGATGGTTACAGGACGCTCAAAGCCGGGCAGTCCGTCCGGTTCGATGTACACCAGGGGCCAAAAGGCAATCACGCCAGTCTTATCGTGCCCGTTGAAGCAGAAACGGTTGCATAGCTCTCTGATTCATTGTGTACACCCCGCAGGCAAAATGCCAGCCCGATCGGCTGGCATTTTTATTTTCGGGTTATTCTCGCGCCAGCGCATCCACCGGATCAAGCCGCGCCGCGTTTCGCGCCGGCAACCAGCCGAACAGAATACCGGTGAAGGTGGAACATAAAAACGCCGTCAGGATCGCCATCGGCGAGAAGCCAATCTCCCAGCCCGGTAAGAAGAGCTGGAGCGCAAAGGCGATCATCATCGAGAGCGCAATTCCCATCGCACCGCCCACCAGGCAGACCAGCACCGCTTCAATCAAAAACTGCTGAAGCACGTCGCTGGCTCTGGCCCCGACCGCCATGCGGATGCCAATCTCCCGCGTACGCTCCGTCACCGACACCAGCATAATGTTCATCACCCCGATCCCGCCGACGACCAGCGAAATCACCGCCACCAGCGTCAGGAACAGCTGAAGAGTACGTGTGGTCTTTTCCGCCGTTTTCAAGAGGCCGTCCATGTTCCAGGTGAAGAAATCCTTCTTCCCGTGGCGCAGGGTTAACAGCCGCTCCAGCTGCTGTTCCGCCAGCGCGCTGTCGTAGCCCTCCTTCACCCGTACGGTGATGGAGTTGAGCCAGGACTGCCCCATAATGCGCCCGGAAATGGTGCTGTACGGCAGCCAGACGCGCAGGATCTTGCTGCTGCCAAACATCGACTGCTTCTCCTCCGCCACGCCAATCACCGTGGCAGGCATGTTGCCGACGAGGATCACCTCGCCCACTACGTTCGTTTTATTGGGGAAAAGCTGCCTGCGCGAGTTGGCATCCAGCACCACCACCTGCGCCCTGCCCGCCAGCTGTTCGGCGTTAAAGGTCGCCCCTTCGCTGAAGGTCATGCCGTAGACGTTGAAGTAATCTCCGCTGACGCCGTTAGCGCTGGCCGCCACGTCAATGTTGCCGTAGCGCAGACGCAGATTTTGCGAGACGGCAGGCGTGGCGGAATTGACCCACGGCTGCTTCTGAATCGCCGCCAGATCGTCATACTTCAGCGCCTGCTGATACTGCGGCTCGTCGTCGCCAAAATCTTTGCCGGGATAGACGTCGATGGTGTTGGTCCCGATGGCGCGAATATCCGCCAGCACCAGCTGCTTCGCCGCATCGCCCACCACCACAATCGACACCACCGAGGCAATACCGATGATGATGCCGAGCATGGTCAGCAGCGTGCGCATTTTGTTGGCTGCCATCGCCAGCCAGGCCATGGTCAGCGCCTCGCGAAAGCCGCTGGAGAACTGTCCCCAGCCGCCAGACGCGGGCAAGGCTTCCTTCGGCGCGGCCGCTCTGGACTGACGCGGCGGAGGGTTGCTAACAAGCTCCCCGTCGCGGATCTCAATGATCCGTTCGGCCTGTGCCGCCACCTGCGGATCGTGGGTGACGATAATCACCGTATGCCCCTGATCGCGAAGCTGGTGGAGGATCGCCATCACCTCTTCACCGGAATGGCTGTCGAGCGCCCCGGTTGGCTCATCGGCGAGGATCACCTGTCCGCCGTTCATCAGCGCGCGGGCAATGCTCACGCGCTGCTGCTGACCGCCGGAAAGCTGCGAGGGCTGATAATCCACCCGCTCCGCCAGCCCAAGACGCGTTAACAGCGCCTTTGCGCGCTCAAGGCGCTTTTTCCGCTCCACGCCCGCATACACCGCCGGCACTTCCACGTTCTGCGCCGCGCTCAGGTGTGAAAGCAGATGGTAGCGCTGGAAGATAAAGCCAAAATGCTCGCGGCGCAGCTTCGCCAGCGCGTCGCCATCCAGGGTGGACACGTCCGTGCCGGCCACGCGATAGGTGCCGCCGGTGGGTTTATCCAGACAGCCGAGGATGTTCATCAGCGTTGATTTACCCGAGCCTGACGCCCCGACAATCGCCACCATTTCTCCGGCTTCGACGCGCAGGGAGATGCCCTTCAGCACCTCCACCGGCCCGTCGCCGGACGGGTAGCTACGGCGAATGTCATTCAGCTCAAGCAGCGCCGTCATTGCGCGGCTCCGGGCAGGCTTTCGCTGGTAACCACTTCCTCACCCGCTTCCAGCCCTTTCACCACCACCACGTCGGTATCGTTACGCGCGCCAATCACCACTTCCCGCTCGCGGGTTTCGCCGTTGCGCAGCACTTTCACCTTGTAGCGATTATCCCCGGCGGATTCGCCCAGCGCGGAGAGCGGAACCGTCAGCACGTTTTTCACGCCGGTCAGCTGAATATGCACCTGGGCGGTCATGTCCAGACGCAGCACGCCCTGCGGGTTTGGCACCTCGAAACGCGCGTAGTAGAAGATGGCGTCGTTTACCTTTTCCGGCGTCGGCAGGATATCTTTCAGCACGCCCTCATAGCGGGTTTGTGGATCGCCCAGCACCGTAAACCAGGCTTTCTGCCCCGGCTTAAGGTGAATGACGTCCGCTTCGGACACCTGAGCTTTCACCAGCATGGTGCTCATGTCTGCAAGGGTCAGGATGTTCGGCGCCTGTTGCGCGGCGATAACCGTCTGGCCTTGCAGGGTGGTGATCTGCGTCACTTCCCCGGCCATAGGCGCAACGATTTGCGTGTAATCAAGGTTGGTTTTCGCCGTATCCAGCGAGGCCTGATTCCGCTTAATCTGCGCGTCGATGGTGCCAATCTGCGCCTGCTTCACCGCCAGCTCCGTGGCGGCAGTGTCCAGATCCTGCTTCGAGATGGCCTGCGTTTTCGCCAGCGCCTGCTGGCGCGTCAGGGTGACCTGGGCAAGATTACGCTCTGCCTGAGCCTGAGCACGCTGCGCGCGCAGCTCCATCAGCGTCGCTTCCACTTCGCGGATCTGGTTTTGCGCCTGCTCAGGATCGATCACCCCCAGCAGTTGGCCTTTTTTAACCTTATCGCCAATCTCAACTGACAGAGTTTTAAGCTGGCCGCTGACCTGCGCGCCCACGTCAACTTTACGCAGAGCATCCAGTTTCCCCGTCGCCAGCACGTTCTGTTGCAGCTCGCCCGGACGGACAATCAGCGTTTGATACTGTGGCACCGGCGCGTTCAGCACCTTCCATAACCAGAATCCGCCCGCCAGCACCACTACCGCCAGCAGCAGAAACAGCTTTCTGCGTTTTCCCTTCAGGTTCATAAATATTCCAAATAGTTGTTCTGGCTACCATCAACGTTGATTTTATCTAAACCACTCCTCAACGAAACCCCCGATCCCCGTAATCGTCGGGAATTGTTTACCCGATGTTGATAAAGCGCCTGCTGAAATAGCGACATTCCACCAGAAGCAGGATCTAACATGTCTTCCATCGTCGATACACCCTATTCAACGCTGCCCCAGCCTAAATCAGGCTGGCAACTGTTCAAAAGCCTGGCATCGGGTTCCCTCACGCCGGGGCTGGCGTGGCAAAATCCGGCCTATCGACGTAAGTTTATGTTGCGCTCGCTGGCAACGCCTCTGACCACTGCGCGCCTGCTCGCGAACCTTGCGAAACAGCCCCGTCTGATGCAGCTCCTGCGCGTGCAGCCCGGCCTGCCGTGCCGCCTGCACCGACCGTGGCTGACCGTCAACATGGACCGTCAGCATACGCTGGAGGCGCTGAACGAGCACTATCAGATGATGAACCGCCATCTTCCTGCGTCGCTGCTGAACGGCTACCTCTCCAGCCAGGGCATCACGCTGGTGACGTTAACGGGCAAAGAGGAGCAGCAGTTTAGCATTCGCCTGAGCGCGGATGCGTTTCTGGATAAAGAAGGGGAAGCGACCCTTACGTTTTGCGACCACCAGAACACGGTGCTGGCCGAACTGACCTTTACGCTGTGCAAATATGAAGGCAAGACAACGCTATTTATCGGCGGAATGCAGGGGGCGAAAGCGCATGTCCCGCACGAGCACATTCAGCTTGCGACAAAAGCCTGCCACGGGCTGTTCCCAAAACGTCTGCTGGTTGAAGCAGTCATGACGCTGGCAGACGCTTTCCCGGTCGAGCAGATCCTCGCGGTGAGCAACGCCACCCACATCTACCGCAGCTGGCGCTATCGCAAGAAAAAAGAGGGAAAATTGCTGGCTGACTACGACAGCTTCTGGCGCTCTCTTGGCGGACAGCAGCAGGAGAATGGCCACTTTGCTCTGCCTTTAACCATGCCCCGTAAACCGATGGAAGAGATTGCGAGTAAAAAACGGGCCGAATACCGCCGCCGCTATGCCCTGCTTGATAGCCTGATCCAGCAGGTTTCGCAGGCGACCGGCCGCTAATCTGCCCTCCCGCGCGCCAGCCAGAGCACGCGGGAGAACATTTTACGCAGCAGGGTCGGCACCGACTCCACGCCCCGCCTGCCCGCTTCCGTCGCCACTTCAATGGCCAAATCCGGCTTCGACGACCGCTGGATGGCTTTGGCAATCACCCGACGCATATTCATGGGCACGTCTACCGGGATCATCGCCACGCGGTGAAAAACGTCGTCAAATCCCTGGCGGTACATGAAGTGCTCCATGTCCATCGCGGGCAGCGTGGTCAGATGCTCCCGCTCCTCTTCACGATCGTTATTGAGCAGGCTGCGCACGGTCGCCGCGTATTTTTTCCCCGCCTCATCGCCGTCTACCAGAACATGCCACTCGATCCCCATCCGGCGTGCAAATTTGATCAGCGGCTTTAAGCCGGACTGGGCAAATTCAATCACCTTGATCCCCTCAGCATCAAAGTGGTGTCCGCACTGGCGAGCCAGCTCGTTTATCACCCAGGTTTCGGTTTCCCCTTCCACCAGCAGCCAGCAGCGGGCAAACAGGGAAGAGGCGCGGTTAAAACGGATATGAAACGCAATTCGACGGCCATCTTCAGCATTTAACCCGCCGGGCCCGAGCCGGTAGGCGGTAACGCGCGACGATTCACGCACCAGGCGGCAGACGTACTCTACCGGCGTCAGGGAGAGCAGCTCGCCGGAATTCGTGGTGGTGACACGCTGCAACGGCAGCAGATTCAGAAGATGCCACGCCACGGAAAGCATAATCGGGTGCAGACGCGTTTCCGGATCTTCCACCAGCAGCAGCGGGCGCGCGTCCCGATCCAGGCGCACCGTCCCTTTCGCCTGTAAAAGCGTGGAGAAGAGTCCCAGCAGGATCACCCGATGCGTGCGTCCGCCGGGGCGGTCGATCATGCGGTTGATGATATCGAGATAGCGCCAGCTTCGTTGCTCATCGTGCGAGCGGCGGCGCATCAGGCGGTGGCGTGCCTGGCCCGTTCCCTGCTCGGAAAAGTAGTGCTCCAGTAATTGCACCATGGCAGAAAGACCCTGACGGATCTGGCCGTCGGTGAGGTTCTGCGGCCGCGAAACCAGTTCCCGGGCGAGAAAATCCAGCTCGCGGGCGGTCACCTCCACCTCTGGCATATTCGGCACGGTGCCGTTACGGATCCGCCGCATAAAGCGCGCGTCACGTAAGCGCAGCACGGGAGACAGGCGGATCAGATGGCGGGCAAGATCGTCAATCTGTTCGAGCGGGATCGGATTTCCCTTCTCATCAAGAAATTCACGCAGGGTGAGTACCCCGTCGTTTTGCGCCATTTCGCCCTCAAGGCGATAGAAAATACGGTGGAAACCGTCTTCACAGGGTACCCAGCAGGGGGACATCGGACGAAAACGACGCACGCGATGGCGACCGGGCTCGGATTCGCGGAAGGTCAGTATGATATGCAGATGTTTTTCTCGTCCGTTGACATCCCCCGGCGGAAACCAGAAGTCGTCATGAACGAAGTGGTACAAGTTCTCTTCGGGCGAAAGCAGCAGCGTCAGGGCATCCAGCAGGCTGGATTTACCCCAGGCATTCTCGCCTATCAGGACGTTGTTCTGTTCCAGCTGTAGTGACAGGCGGTTAATCCCGCGGAACCCGACAATCTCCACACGTTCGAGTAGCATACATCCCCCGCATTTCGGCCACTTTTTCCTTCACGTTATCAGCAGTATAGCGGCAGGCTATGTGTCACGACAGCAGAATATATGCCCGATTAATCATTGGGCCATGCGCGGTTCCCTCCGTTCTGAACAAGGAATGACATCACATTGCCTTAAATCAAATTTAGTGAATTTATTTGAGTGGCGGAGGAAAGTTGATGGTTTCAAAATACTGGCTCTTTGCGTCGTCATCCCTTTATGACGATATAAACCGCGCGCAAAGCTGCGTGCGGAGGTTTATTTTTGAGGTGGTTATGTTCAGAAAATTAGCGGCAGAATGTTTTGGTACATTCTGGCTGGTATTGGGTGGTTGCGGTAGCGCAGTACTGGCAGCCGCATTTCCGGAATTAGGTATTGGATTTGTCGGCGTTGCGCTGGCATTCGGTTTAACGGTATTAACCATGGCCTTCGCCGTGGGGCATATTTCCGGGGGACATTTCAACCCGGCCGTTACGTTAGGCTTATGGGCGGGCGGACGTTTCCCGGCGAAAGACATTATTGGCTATATTATTGCTCAGGTTATTGGCGGTATTATTGCCGCGGCGGTACTGTACGTAATTGCCAGCGGTAAAGCGGGCTTTGACGCAGCGGCCAGCGGTTTTGCCTCGAACGGTTTCGGCGAACATTCTCCGGGCGGCTACTCAATGCTGTCTGCCATCATGATTGAAATTGTCCTCACCGCCGGTTTCCTGCTGGTGATCCACGGCGCGACGGACAAACATGCGCCTGCCGGCTTCGCCCCTATCGCGATTGGCCTGGCGCTGACGCTGATCCACCTGATCTCCATTCCGGTGACCAACACCTCCGTAAACCCGGCGCGCAGCACCGCCGTCGCCATTTTCCAGGGCGGCTGGGCGCTTGAGCAGCTGTGGCTGTTCTGGGTGATGCCGATCGTCGGCGGTATTCTGGGCGGCGTGCTGTACCGCACCCTGCTGGAAAAACGCGATTAATTAAGTGCGGCCTGTAATGTCGGGTGGCGCTAACGCTTACCCGACCTACGTGAGTGTGCACTTTGTAGGCCGGGTAAGGCGCAGCCGCCACCCGGCTTTCTTTTGCCGCTTTACTGTACAGCCTTTATTGGGTAGTGTCTCTGGCGCTTAACGAAAACTCAAAAGGACCGGCTGTTCATGTTCTCAGGACTCCTCATCATTCTTCTGCCCCTGATTGTGGGCTACCTTATTCCGCTGCGTCATGAATCGGCCTTAAAGCTCATTAATCGTTTTCTCAGCTGGATTGTTTACGTCATTCTTTTCTTTATGGGGATCAGCCTGGCCTTCCTGGATAATCTGGCGACAAATTTACTTTCCATCCTGCATTATTCTGCGGTCACGGTCGTGGTTATTTTGCTGTGCAATATTGCCGCGCTACTGTGGCTGGAACGCACTATTCCCTGGAAAAATCACCACCATCAGGAAAAGCTTCCC
Source organism: Enterobacter cloacae complex sp. P15RS (assembly GCF_014895905.1). Classification (NCBI taxonomy): domain Bacteria; kingdom Pseudomonadati; phylum Pseudomonadota; class Gammaproteobacteria; order Enterobacterales; family Enterobacteriaceae; genus Enterobacter; species Enterobacter cloacae complex sp. P15RS. The sequence continues at coordinate 66,065 of NZ_JADBQL010000003.1, forward strand.
TCCCGAATTGCGATGGCGCTGGAATCATTAAAGCTGTGCGGCGTTGTGGTGCTCGGTTTTTTACTGGGGCTGACCGGATGGGCATTTTTACAACACGCAACGGAAGCCAGCGAATATACGCTGATTTTCCTGCTGTTCCTGATCGGTATTCAGCTGCGCAATAACGGCATGACGCTGAAACAGATTGTCCTTAACCGCCGGGGAATGATTGTTGCCGTTATCGTTGTGGTCAGCTCAATGGCGGGGGGCGTGATTAACGCCTTTATTCTCGACCTGCCGCTGAAAACCAGCCTGGCAATGGCATCCGGTTTTGGCTGGTATTCTCTCTCCGGTATTTTGCTGACCGAATCGTTTGGCCCGGTGATTGGCAGCGCCGCCTTCTTTAACGATCTGGCGCGCGAGCTGATAGCCATCATGCTGATCCCCGGTCTGGTACGCCGCAGCCGCTCTACCGCGCTGGGCCTGTGTGGCGCCACCTCGATGGACTTTACCCTGCCGGTGCTACAGCGCTCGGGGGGGCTGGAAATGGTCCCTGCCGCCATCGTACACGGCTTTATTCTGAGCCTGCTGGTGCCCATTCTGATGGCGTTTTTCTCAGCCTGATACTGCTTTGGCGGTAGTGACCCTGCCGCCAAAATTGCGCTAAATCAATAACCCTCCATTTAGTACAAGAAAGCACTTTTCTCCGTTGTGCCACAGGCATAACCTTAAACATGTATCTCAAATATAACTTTAACAGGTGTGATTATGTTTTGTGTGCAATGTGAACAAACCATCCGTACCCCGGCAGGCAACGGCTGCTCTTACGCGCAGGGTATGTGCGGTAAAACCGCAGAAACGTCCGATCTTCAGGATCTGCTGATTGCAGCGCTACAAGGCTTGTCCGCCTGGGCCTTCAAGGCCCGTGAATATGGCATTGTCGATCACTATGTCGACAGCTTTGCGCCGCGCGCATTTTTCTCCACGCTGACCAACGTTAACTTCGATTCTCCACGTATTGTGGGCTATGCCCGTGAAGCGATTGCCCTGCGTGAAGCTCTGAAAGCGCAGTGCCTGAATGCCGATGTCAGTGCCCACGTGGACAACCCAATGGCGGAGCTTCAGCTGGTGAGCGACGACCTGGGCGAGCTACAGCGCCAGGCAGCAGAATTTACCCCCAATAAGGACAAAGCGGCGATTGGCGAGAACATCCTCGGCCTGCGTCTGCTGTGCCTGTACGGCCTGAAAGGTGCAGCGGCCTATATGGAACACGCGCACGTGCTCGGTCAGTACGACAACGATATCTACGCCCAGTACCACAAAATCATGGCGTGGCTCGGCACCTGGCCTTCCGACATGAACGCTCTGCTCGAATGCGCAATGGAAATCGGCCAGATGAACTTCAAGGTCATGAGCATTCTGGATGCCGGTGAAACCAGCACCTACGGCCACCCAACCCCGACGCAGGTCAACGTCAAAGCGACCGAAGGCAAATGCATCCTGATCTCCGGCCACGACCTGAAAGATCTCTACAACCTGCTGAAGCAGACCGAAGGCACCGGGGTTAACGTCTATACCCACGGCGAAATGCTGCCCGCCCACGGCTACCCGGAACTGCGCAAGTTCAGTCATCTGGTGGGTAACTACGGCAGCGGCTGGCAGAATCAGCAGGTGGAGTTCGCCCGCTTCCCTGGCCCTATCGTGATGACCTCTAACTGCATCATCGACCCTACCGTGGGCGCGTATGATGACCGCATCTGGACCCGCAGCATCGCCGGCTGGCCGGGCGTGAGCCACCTTGAAGGGGATGATTTCGGTCCGGTTATCGCCCAGGCGCAGCAGATGGCGGGCTTCCCGTACAGTGAAATCGAACATCTGATCACCGTCGGCTTTGGCCGCGAAACGCTGCTGGGGGCGGCAGATTCTCTGATTGACCTCGTCAGCCGTGAAAAACTGCGCCACATTTTCCTGATCGGCGGCTGTGACGGCGCGCGCGGCGAACGTAACTACTTCACCGATTTCGCCACCCGCGTGCCGGATGACTGCCTGATCCTGACCCTGGCCTGCGGTAAGTACCGCTTCAACAAGCTGGACTTCGGCAACATTGAAGGCCTGCCGCGCCTGGTGGATGCTGGCCAGTGTAACGATGCTTACTCGGCCATCATTCTGGCGGTCACGCTGGCGGAAAAACTCGGCTGCGGCGTGAACGATCTGCCGCTGTCGCTGGTGCTCTCCTGGTTCGAGCAGAAAGCGATCGTCATCCTGCTGACCCTGCTTTCTCTCGGCGTGACCAACATCGTCACCGGGCCGACCGCGCCAGGCTTCCTGACGCCGGACCTGCTGGCCATCCTGAACGAGAAATTTGGTCTGCGTTCCGTGACCAATGTTGAAGATGATATGAAACAGCTGCTGAGCGCGTAAGGAGTAATTCATGACCATGCCAACCTCACAATGTCCGTGGCGGATGCAGGTACATCACATCCATCAGGAGACGCCGGATGTGTGGACGCTGTCGCTGCTGTGCCATGACTACTATCCGTACCGCGCGGGTCAGTATGCGCTGGTCAGCGTGCGCAATTCGGCGGACACCCTGCGCGCCTACACGATCTCCTCAACGCCGGGCGTGAGCGAATACATTACGCTCACCGTCCGCCGCATTGATGACGGTGCAGGCTCCCAGTGGCTGACCCGTGACGTGAAGCGCGGGGATTATCTCTGGCTGTCTGACGCGCAGGGCGAGTTCACCTGTGACGATAAGATGGAAGATAAATTCCTGCTGCTGGCGGCGGGCTGTGGCGTGACGCCGATTATGTCGATGCGTCGCTGGCTGGCGAAATACCGTCCGCAGGCCGACGTGCAGGCGATCTTCAGCGTGCGCTCCCCGGAAGATGTGATTTTTGCCGAAGAATGGCGCAACTATCCGGTGACGCTGGTTGCGGAGAACAATGCCACGCACGGGTTTATTGCGGGCCGCCTGAGCCGCGAATTGCTGCAAAGCGTGCCGGACATTGCGAACCGTACCGTGATGACCTGCGGCCCGGCGCCGTACATGGAGAGTGTGGAGAAAGAAGTGAAAGCGCTGGGCGTGACCCGCTTCTTCAAAGAGCAGTTCTTCACGCCCGTGGCGGAAGCGGCGACCAGCGGGATGAAGTTCACGAAGCTGCAACCGGCGCAGACCTTCTTTGGCCGCGTGGGCACCACGCTGCTTGAAGCGCTGGAAAGCAACAACGTGCCGGTAGCGGCAGCCTGCCGCGCTGGGGTGTGCGGATGCTGCAAGACTAAAGTGGTTTCCGGTGAGTACACCGTCACCAGCACCATGACGCTGACCGACGCGGAAATTGCAGAGGGTTACGTGCTGGCGTGTTCGTGTCACCCGCAGGGGGATTTGGTGCTCGCATAAACGGTAACCGTTAGCGCCACCGGGCTTTTAGCCGGTCCAGCTCATTTGTCTCTGTAACCCTTGTAGGCCCGGTAAGCGTCAGCGCCACCGGGCTTTTTTGCCGGGTGGTAGCGACGACCCGCTCATTTGTCTCTGCAACCCTTGTAGGCCCGGTAAGCGTTAGCGCCACCGGGCTTTTTTGCCGGGTGGCACTGCGTTTACCCGGCCTACGTTGTGCCTGCCGCCTGTAAGGCAAGTCGTAACAAGAGTTTGCCGGGTTCGCCACATGCCCCCCCATTGCAGTGAAAGCCATCGTTAAATGCAGGTTGTTGCACAGGCAATACAGTCACTTTCTTCTAAGCTTGTAAGCGATATCACATAAAGGAGAAGGACAACCATGAAACAAACCGTGGCTGCATACATAGCGAAAACCCTTGAGCAGGCTGGCGTAAAGCGTATCTGGGGCGTCACCGGCGATTCGCTGAACGGACTCAGCGACAGCCTTAACAAGATGAAGACCATTGAATGGATGCCCACCCGCCATGAAGAGGTCGCCGCCTTTGCCGCGGGAGCCGAAGCGCAGCTCACGGGCGAACTCGCCGTCTGTGCCGGCTCCTGCGGGCCAGGTAACCTTCACCTTATCAACGGTCTTTTCGACTGTCACCGCAACCATGTGCCGGTGCTGGCGATTGCCGCACACATTCCATCATCCGAAATCGGCAGCGGCTATTTTCAGGAGACGCATCCCCAGGAGCTGTTCCGTGAATGCAGCCACTACTGCGAGCTGGTCTCCTCGCCGGAGCAGATCCCGCAGGTGCTGGCGATAGCCATGCGTAAGGCGGTCCTGAATCGTGGGGTTTCTGTGGTCGTCCTGCCGGGCGACGTGGCGCTGAAGGCCGCACCTGAAACCGCCACCACCCACTGGTACTCGGCGCCGCAGCCGACCGTCACCCCCGCTGAAGAAGAGCTGAAAAAGCTGGCGCAGCTGCTGCGATACTCCAGCAATATCGCGCTGATGTGCGGCAGCGGCTGTGCCGGTGCGCATAATGAGCTGGTGGAATTTGCCGCTAAGCTGAAGGCGCCAATCGTCCATGCCCTGCGCGGGAAAGAGCACGTTGAGTACGATAACCCGTACGACGTCGGCATGACCGGGCTGATCGGTTTTTCCAGCGGCTTCCATACCATGATGAACGCCGACACGCTGATCCTGCTCGGCACCCAGTTCCCGTACCGCGCGTTCTACCCGACGGACGCCAAAATTATTCAGATCGACATCAACCCTGGCAGTATCGGCGCGCACAGCAAGGTGGATATGGCGCTTATCGGCGATATTAAATCTACCCTCGCCGCCCTGCTGCCGCTGCTGGAAGAGAAAACGGACCGCAAATTCCTCGATAAAGCCCTGAGCGATTATCGCGATGCGCGCAAGGGGCTGGACGACCTCGCCAAACCGAGCGAGAAAGCCATTCACCCGCAGTATCTGGCGCAGCAGATCAGTCACTTCGCCGACGACGATGCCATTTTCACCTGCGACGTGGGTACACCCACCGTCTGGGCCGCACGCTACCTGAAGATGAACGGTAAGCGTCGCCTGCTTGGCTCGTTCAACCACGGCTCGATGGCGAACGCCATGCCGCAGGCGCTGGGCGCAAAAGCGACGGCACCTGAACGTCAGGTGGTAGCGATGTGCGGCGACGGCGGCTTCAGCATGCTGATGGGGGATTTCCTGTCGGTGGCGCAGATGAAGCTTCCGCTGAAAATCGTGGTCTTTAACAACAGCGTGCTGGGCTTCGTGGCGATGGAGATGAAGGCCGGAGGCTACCTCACGGACGGTACCGAGCTACACGACACCAATTTCGCCCGCATTGCCGAAGCCTGCGGCATCACCGGCATTCGGGTGGAGAAAGCCTCAGAGGTGGACGATGCCCTGCAACGCGCCTTCTCCATCGACGGCCCGGTGCTGGTGGATGTGGTGGTGGCCAAAGAAGAGCTGGCGATCCCGCCGCAAATCAAGCTGGAACAGGCCAAAGGTTTCAGCCTCTACATGCTGCGCGCCATCATCAGCGGGCGCGGTGACGAGGTGATCGAACTGGCAAAAACCAACTGGCTCAGGTAAAACATTTCACATGACCTCTTAAAGTAAAGGGATGTGAAATGATTGATTTACGTAGTGATACCGTTACCCGCCCGGGTCGCGCCATGCTCGAAGAGATGATGGCCGCCCCAGTCGGGGACGACGTCTACGGCGATGACCCGACGGTCAACGAACTGCAACGCTATGCCGCCGAACTTAGCGGCAAAGAGGCCGCCCTGTTCCTGCCCACCGGCACCCAGGCCAACCTGGTGGCGCTGCTCAGCCACTGCGAGCGCGGGGAAGAGTATATTGTCGGCCAGGGCGCGCATAATTACCTGTACGAAGCCGGCGGCGCGGCGGTGCTCGGCAGCATCCAGCCGCAGCCGATCGATGCCGCGCCGGACGGCTCGCTGCCGCTGGATAAGGTCGCGGCGAAAATCAAAGCCGACGATATTCACTTCGCCCGCACTAAGCTGCTCAGTCTGGAAAATACCCACAACGGCAAGGTCCTGCCGCGCGAATACCTGAAAGCAGCGTGGGAATTCACTCGCGAGCGCAACCTCGGCCTGCACGTGGACGGCGCGCGCATCTTTAACGCCGTGGTGGAGTATGGCTGCGAGCTGAAGGACATCACCCAATATTGCGACACCTTCACCATTTGCCTCTCAAAAGGGCTGGGTACGCCGGTGGGTTCGCTGCTGGTCGGCGGCGCAGACTACATCAAGCGCGCCAACCGCTGGCGCAAAATGACCGGCGGCGGGATGCGTCAGGCGGGGATCCTGGCGGCTGCCGGACTGTACGCGCTGAAAAATAATGTGGCGCGCCTGAAGGACGATCACGACAATGCTGCGTGGATGGCGGCACAGCTGCGGGATATCGGCGCTGACGTGATGCGTCACGACACCAACATGCTGTTTGTCCGCGTCGGCGATGAACACGCTGCGCTGGGCGAATTTATGAAAGCGCGCGGCGTGCTGATCAACGCCTCGCCGGTCGTGCGTCTGGTGATGCATCTGGACGTTAACCGCGAACAGTTAACTGACGTGGTGAAACACTGGCAGGCGTTTTTACAGCGTTAAGGAGCATACCGTGCCGCAACGTATTCTGGTGCTCGGTGCCAGCGGGTATATCGGTCAGCATCTGACCACTGCGTTAAGCCAGCAGGGACATCAGGTGCTGGCAGCGGCACGCAACACTGAGCGCCTGCAAAAGCGCCATTTGCCCGGTGTAACCTGTCACCACCTTGACCTTAGCTGGCCGAAGATGCTTCCCGCGCTGCTGGAAGGGGTGGACACGCTTTACTACCTGGTGCACAGCATGGGCGAAGGCGGGGATTTTATCGCCCACGAGCGTCAGGTGGCGATGAACGTCCGCGACGCGCTGCTGCAAACGCCGGTGAAGCAGGTGATTTTTTTAAGCTCGCTCCAGGCCCCTGAGAACGAGCAATCCGATCACCTGCGCGCCCGCCAGCTGACGGCGGACACGCTGCGCGGCGCGAATATTCCCGTTACCGAGCTGCGGGCCGGGATCATCGTCGGCGCGGGTTCCGCCGCGTTCGAGGTAATGCGCGATATGGTCTATAACCTGCCGGTGCTGACCCCGCCGCGCTGGGTACGCTCGCGCACCACGCCCATTGCGCTGGAGAATTTGCTCCACTATCTGGTGGCGTTGCTGGATCACCCGGCGGAGCAACACCGCGTGCTGGAGGCGGCAGGCCCGGAGGTGCTGAGCTATCAGGAGCAGTTCGAACATTTTATGCGGGTGAGCGGCCGCAAACGCTGGCTGGTGCCCATCCCCTTCCCGACCCGCTGGATCTCGGTGTGGTTTTTAAACGTCATTACCTCTGTTCCTCCGACAACCGCGAAGGCGCTGATCCAGGGACTGAAGCACGATCTGCTGGCGGACGATCGCGCGCTGCGGGCCTTGATCCCGCAGGAACTGATCCGCTTTGACGACGCGGTGCGCAATACGCTGAAAGAAGAAGAGAAGCTGGTGAACTCCAGCGACTGGGGCTACGACGCGCAGGCCTTTGCCCGCTGGCGACCCGAGTACGGCTATTACCCGAAACAGGCGGGCTGTACGGTAAAAACCTCGGCCAGCCTTAGCGCGCTGTGGGACGTGGTGAACCAGATCGGCGGCAAAGAGCGCTATTTCTTCGGCAATATCCTCTGGCAGACGCGCGGGGCGCTGGATCTGCTGGTGGGTCACCGGCTGGCAAAAGGCCGCCCTGCCGCCCCGTATCTGAACGTGGGCGATACGGTCGACAGCTGGAAGGTGATCATCGTTGAGCCAGAGAAACAGCTGGCGCTGCTGTTTGGCATGAAGGCGCCGGGGCTGGGGCGGCTCTGCTTCACCCTTAAGGACCACGGCGACCACCGTGAACTGGACGTTCGGGCGTGGTGGCACCCGCACGGGATGCCGGGCCTGTTCTACTGGCTGCTGATGATCCCGGCACACCTGTTTATCTTCCGTGGAATGGCGAAACGGATTGCGCAACTGGCAGAAGAAAAGCGGGAAGGTAAGTAAATAAAACCCTTTTTCTTTCACCTTTCCCATTGCAACACATCGTAATTCACGAAAGAATGCGCACGAAATTCTTTTCAACACAGTGGATTGTTATGAAGGTACTGGTTACCGGGGCGACCAGCGGCTTAGGCCGAAATGCGGTCGAATTTCTGCGCAACAAAGGCATCAGCGTCAGGGCCACCGGTCGCAACGAGGCGATGGGCAAGCTCCTGCAAAAAATGGGCGCTGAATTTGTCCATGCCGACCTGACGGAGCTGGTCTCCTCTCAGGCTAAGGTGATGCTCGCCGGTATCGATACGCTGTGGCACTGCTCCAGTTTTACCTCTCCGTGGGGGACCCAGGAAGCCTTCGATCTCGCGAACGTGCGCGCCACGCGCCGTCTGGGCGAATGGGCCGTCGCCTGGGGCGTGCGTAACTTTATTCATATCTCCTCCCCGTCGCTCTATTTTGACTACCACCACCACCGCGATATTCAGGAAGATTTCCGCCCGGCGCGCTTCGCCTGTGAGTTTGCCCGCAGTAAAGCGGCTGGCGAAGAGGTGATCGACCTGCTGGCCCAGTCAAACCCGCATACCCGCTTTACCGTGCTGCGTCCGCAGAGCCTGTTCGGGCCGCACGACAAAGTATTCATCCCGCGGCTGGCCCAGATGATGCACCACTACGGCAGCGTGCTGTTACCGCGCGGCGGCGATGCGCTGGTGGACATGACCTATTACGAGAACGCCGTTCACGCCATGTGGCTGGCGAGCCAGCCGGACTGCGATACGCTGGTGTCGGGCCGCGCGTATAACATCACCAACGGCGAACCCTGCACCCTGCGCAGCATTGTGCAAAGGCTGATTGACGAGCTGAAAATCGACTGCCGCATTCGTTCCGTGCCTTACCCGATGCTGGACATGATTGCCCGCAGCATGGAGCGCTTTGGCAGTAAATCGGCGAAGGAGCCTGCGCTGACCCATTACGGCGTGTCGAAGCTCAACTTTGATTTTACGCTGGACATCTCACGCGCGGAGAATGAGCTGGGGTACAAGCCGATTGTATCGCTGGATGAAGGGATTGTGCGTACGGCGGCGTGGTTACGGGATCACGGGAAGTTGCACCGCTAGCCTTTTTGCCCGGTGGCGGCTTCGCCTTACCGGGCCTACAACTGCACCGTACTGTCCCCTCGCCCCTTTGGGGAGAGGGTTAGGGTGAGGGGAAAGAGCAAACAAAAAAACGGCAACCCGAGGGTTGCCGTTTGCTTTTACAGAGCCGTCCAGGCATCAGCCCATGCCAGGCCTGCGCCCGGTTCATAGTACGACGGGGCGTTGTTACACCAGCCGCTGTACGGGAACGGTTTGCACTGGAACAGCTTACCGTGGTTGTTCACGATATCACCCGCGTTGTACTTGCTGTTCGCACTCCATGCCGGGTAAGACGTGTCTTCTTCGGATGGCGTAGACGCTTTCGCCTTCACGTTCAGCAGGTAAGTCGTGGTGCTGCTCAGCTCGCCGTCGCTGACGGTCAGGCTCACTTCATACTGCTGCGCCGTTGCAGACTCCGGTGCAGTGAAGGTCACTACCGCTTTGTCTTCGCCAGCCACGGTCTGACCGTCCTGAGCACGCCAGGTATAAGTCAGCGTGTTGCCGTCTGCGTCGGTAGAGCCTTCCGCGCTCAGCGAAACCTGCGCGCCCGCTTCAACGGCACCGATTGGGCCCGCAATCTGCGCAACCGGCGCGTGGTTCACCACGACAGGCTCAGCCGGCGTTTCATCCGGAACAGGCGCTGGCGCAGGGGCCGGCGTTTCGTCCTCGGCTGGCGTCGGAGCTGGCGTTGGCGCAGGGGTCACCGGCGTGTCGGCAGAGCCGTCATCGTTCACGATATTGACGTTATAAAACTTCTGCACGCACTTGGTGTAGTCACCGTCTTTGAATGCGCTGAACGGCGTCTGGTAGCCCACCAACTGGCAAGAGTAAGTCTTACCGTCTGGGGTATCCGCACTCCATCCCCAGTCCTGCTCCCAGTAAATCTTCAGGGCGCCCGCACCGTACTCGTCGAACTGCTTCATGTTGGCGCAGCCCAGCACTTCGTTTGCCGGAACCTGTACTTTCAGGTAGTTGGCGAACTCTTTGTAGTACTTAATACGGTTCTGGGACTGGGCAATCTCGGTTGGACCGCCGCACTCAACGCCGCCGTTAATGATCTGGGTGGTAACGCCGAAGCCCGGCACCAGGCCGTTGGCTTTATCGTGATCGTTCGGCTGCCACGTTCCGTCGATAACCTGCAACATGCTTGGTTTTGGCGGCTGCGGGTAGGCGAAGAAGAAGATCGCGCTCGCCAGGTTCAGCCAGGTGTCTGCCACCAGCTCAGGCTTGTCGAGCAGGGTACGCACGTCGCCGTACATCGCTTCGGAGAACGGGCCGTAGTTGTAGTTGTAGGACAGCTGCTTCGCGCCGCGACCGAAGTAGCTCAGGAAGTCGCCGTCTTTATCCTTACCGCACGGCCAGGTCTGCCCCTGCCAGACGTCCGGGTTACACTCGCCGTTATAGCCGCCCTTCTGCCCTTCGCTCCAGCCCATCTCACGCACGTGCACCAGCGCCTGACGCCATTCGGCTTCCGGACGCCAGCTTTCGTGGCCGCCGGTTTCCTGGGCAAAGTGGGCAAACATGGTGGCCAGCTCTTTGCGGCAGATGGCATCGCTGTCACGACCGTCGTCGTAGGTCTTACACAGCGCCGGGAATTTACCCACGGCCTTCAGGAAGTTGCTGTAGGTATAGGCCTGAGCGCGCAGCGGGAAGAGATATTCCCAGTCGCTGGCTTTCACAATCCCTTCAACGCGCTTAACGTTTTCCGGGTTCGCCGCGCGGCCTGGCTCAATCATTTCGACCTGCGCGTTATCCAGCGTCCTGATGGTCTCCTTAACCGACGTCATGAGCGGGAAATCGGTTAATTCTTTTTCTTTCTTCGCCAGATCGCTGGCTTTCATGGTGTACGGCTCACTGCTGGTTTCCTTCAGATTTGCAGCCTGGGCCATTAATGGCGCCACGCAGGCTCCCGCAATGAGTACACTCAGTAACGTCCTTTTGTTCATTTCAGTATTCCTGTTTATTCAGATTAAACGTTAAAATCCCGGCTTAGGTATTATTCCGTTAATACATAAACCACATTCAGCTGTTTTCACTTTTCGAAGAACACCTTCAGGAATTCTTCAAAAATAAAAAACGTTAATACCGTGCTGCTAATTTCAGCTGCTGGTATTTCGCCCAGACCTTATGGGCATATTTCATGCGCTGCGGATAATTCTCTTTCTTTAACCCAGCGTTATAGGCACCTACGGCTTCCCAGTTATAGCCATACACTTTAATCATGCCGGAGAGAATCGAGGCGCCCACCATGATGGACGTACACGGCTCCGTCATTAAGCGATACTCATCGATGCCCCGGCTTTCCAGCGCAGTAAAATGCGTGCTGTTAATTTGCATCAGTCCAACATCACGCGTGCCGTCGCGGTTTTGTCCAACCGCATACGGATTCATTCCAGATTCCACATTCGCGATGGCATACAATAAATAAGGATCGACATGATAATAATGCGCCGCTTTATCCCAACAGTTCGCCAGTGCGCTTTGGCTTATTATTAATAATAACAAAATGAGCTTTTTCATTTTTACCTGCTGACAGTATCGGTTATTTCTCCTTACCCACATCCTGTAAAATGAATTTAAATCGCTCACCGCACCGTGACGGGCGCGGTGAGCGTTTATCGGGTCAGATTATTTGCAGTCTGGTGCTGCGCCTTCTTTCACCCATACATCGCTGTTCGCAGGGTTATCACCGCGGGTCCACCATTTCGCATGGTAAACATTGCCCTCGTACGTGGTGGTTTCGCCGCCGTTATAGACCACATCGGAACGCCAGTTGAATTTCACCTGGCTGACCAGCTCCCACGCTTCTGCGCCGAAGCCAGGCTGGTTGCCCTGAGTCCAGTACTTCGCTTTCCACACCAGGTTGTCGAAGCTCACGATGTCGCCACCGTTGTAGACTTTGCTGGATTCCCAAACCGCATGCTGGCTGGCCGCCGGGTCAACTGGCGCATCACAGCTGCCGGTTACCGTACCCTGATCCGCCGGGGTAGTGCCTTCGTCAGACGGGGTATTCCCTTCATCAGACGGCACGTTACCTTCGTCGGCCGGGGTGGTGTCTTCGTCCACAGGCGCCGGGGCCGGGGCCGCTTTCGGGTTCACCGTTACCTGCACGTTAGACTGCACGCTGGTTTTGCCGTCGGTGACCACAACGCTCAGGGTGTAGGAAGAGGTGTTGTTGACCTCTGGCGCAGTAATGCGAACGTTGGCGGTATTTGTCCCCGTTGCGTTCATGTCTGCCGGTACGCTCCAGCTGTAGGTCAGCGCGTCGCCGTCTGGATCGGTCGCCTGTGCATGCAGGGAAATCGCTTCACCGGATTCAACGGTCACGGCGTCCATGGCATTGATTACTGGCGCCTGGTTCGCTTTCGGCGCTTTGTTCACAACCTGCACGTCGATCGCGTTGCTCAGGCCTTTCGCGTCGGTCACGGTCAGGCGGAACACCAGGTTCTGATCGCTGGTCACAGCCGGTACGCTGAAGCTGGCTTTCGCTTTGGTGCTGTTCGCCAGGGTCACGGTAGCGCCGGAAACCTGCGTCCATTTGTAGGTCAGCGCATCGCCGTCCTGGTCGCTGGAGGCTGAACCGTCGAGCGTGACCGTCGCCGGGCCCGTTACCGTCATGTCGGTAGCAGACGCGACCGGTGCATGGTTGGTTACAACCGGCTCTACAGGCGTTGAACTGCCGCCCAGCAGGCTTTCGTTCATGGCGTTCAGGATGTCGCCGTTATCGGATTCGATAGACCACGCGAACAGGCCGCCCAGGTTTTTGTTCAGTACGTATTTGCCCTTCGCGTTCACGGAACGGGCGTTATCGTAGGTCACCAGCTCGCCGGTAGACTTGTTGAACACGTACGGCGCTTCTGCCGCTTCGTCGTATTTGTACTCCCAGCCCGGTTTGCCCAGCATCTGGTTCACAATCTGACGGTAGTCAACGATGCCGTTTTCCCACGTGCCTTTGACCGGGCCGGTGGCGGTGCCGGTGAACGGATTGTCGCCGGTGTAGCCGTGAACGCCGGTCCAGCCGCGTCCGTACATGCCTGCGCCAACCACGATCTTGCCAGGCTGTACGCCCTGCTCGAGCATCGCTTTCACCGCGTTATCGGTGGTGTAGTTGGTGTCTGGTTTCCAGGACGCACCGTACAGCGCGGTCTGGTGGCCGAGGTCGGTATTGCTCCACGCACCGTAGAAGTCGTAGCTCATCAGGAAGATGTGGTCGATGTACTGCTGCGCGGTGTTGTAGTCCACGTCTTCGATCTTATCTTTGCCTGCACCGATAGCGGTGGTCAGCTCGTAGGTACGGCCAGTTTCCGCAGACAGCTCGTTCAGCATCTGGCGCAGGTCGTGCATCAGCGCGGTGTAGGTCGCTTTATCGGTCTGCGGGTTACCCAGCTTGGCGTTTTCACCGCCGCCGCCCGGGAACTCCCAGTCGATATCCACGCCGTCGAACACTTTCCAGGTGGTCAGGAAGTCTTTCACGGACGCAACGAAGCGGTCGCGCAGCACTTTGTTATCCATCTGATAGAACGGGTCGGACAGGGTCCAGCCGCCGACGGATGGCAGAATTTTCAGGTCCGGATGGGCTTTTTTCATCGCCATCAGCTGACCATAGTTGCCTTTATACGGTTCATCCCAGCCGGTCACGCCCTGCTGAGGTTTCTGCAACGCCGCCCACGGATCGTGGATCGCCACGGTGTAGTCCTGGCGGCCCTGGCAGGCGCGCTTCAGAGATTCCAGCGCGCCGGAGGATTTGGCGCTGTCGTTAATGCCGTCGCCGCCGCAGATTGGAATGAAGCCGTACAGCAGGTGGTTGATGTTCGCCGCCGGAATTTTGTCCGCAGAGAAGTTACGGTCGTACACGCCCCACTCGGGGAAGTAAGCACCAACCACTTTATCAGTGTGCTGCGCGAACGCTTTGTTGTTCTCCAGCAGCGGGGTGTTGAGCGGCAGCAGGTGGCTACCGTCGGTGTCCGCCACGATGATCAGCTTGCTGGCGCTTTTGGTGCAGCCGCTGTCGTTACACAGCTCGACCTGCTCCTGATAGCGTCCGCCTTTTTTCACTTTGAACGTCGCAGAGCCGGCGGTGCTGCCCGCTCCGGTCCAGACGGTCTGGCCGTCCAGCAGCACTTTTGCCGACGTAGGGGCGTCGCCGCTCCACACGTTCCACTCAACCTTCACGTCAACGCCATCTTTGTGCACTTTGATGAGGTTGTTGTAGTCCTGTGCCGCCTGATCCACCTCTACCAGCGCAAACTTATCGTTGCCTGATGTAATTGACGGTGTACCCGGTGCCGCTGCAAATACCGAGCTCGTTGCGGCTGCAACAAAAAGCGCCAGATATTTAGGCTTCATAAATTTCATTTTTATTTCCTGATAAATTTATTCGTAACGTTAATAATCCATGTCTTCCGTGAGATCATGGATGCGCTTCGCATAATGCGTATTTAACCAACCTGAATGCCGTGAAAAAAAGCTTTTTACTGCGTTGTATTCCTCCATAAAAAGATACAAGCCTGAATTCCGTCTAGCTTATATCCCTTACGATACACCGGGCGTAAAGAGACGTCCTTCTCTTCCACCGTCAAAAAAATTTATAAAATAACTTGACCGTTATATTTAAAATGTGGAAACCAGTTGCTGGCTGATAAACACAATTATTCCAGCAAAGGCGAGATAAGGTCCGAAAGAAATAGTGAGGTTATTTTTATTTACATTATTCAGGACGAAATAACCGACAATACCGCTTAACGCTGCCGCCAGCTCAATGGTAGGTAGCGCCTGCCAGCCACACCAGGCGCCCAGCGCCGCCAGCAGTTTAAAATCGCCGTAGCCCAGGCCTTCCCGCCCCGTGACCAAACGAAAGGCCCAGTAGAGCAGCCAGAGCGACAAATAGCCCGCTACCGCGCCGAACAGCGCGTCGTGCAACGGCAATTTATGGTCAAACGCATGGAGCAGGAGACCTGTCCACAGCAGCGGCTGGGTCAGGCAGTCCGGGAGAAGCTGATGCTGCCAGTCAATCATCGCCAGAGGCAGTAAAAAGAGCGCCAGTAACCACAGGGAAAACAGCGCCTGAACGTCCGGCATGCACCAGGCCGTGACGCCAAAAAACAGCGCGGAGAACAATTCGACCAAAAATAACCGCAGCGGGATGGTCGTGCCGCACTGGTGGCAGCGCCCCCGTAATAACAGCCAGCTGACCAGAGGAATATTTTCCCATGCGGCCAGCGTGTGCTGGCACACCGGGCAGTGCGAGGCAGGAAAGAGCAGATTGCCGCTCCCCTCCTCGGCCATCATCATCCCCGGCAGGCGCTCGGCCACAACGCCCAGAAAACTGCCCATAATCCCGCCCAGGATCGCACTCATCATCGCGAAACTAACCGGACAGGCCTCCCGGATCAGCGAGACGGTATTCATGCGTTTTTTGCCCAGGTGAGCTGCACCTGCGCTTTTACATCGCTGAGGTGATCAACCGGCGTGAGGTTTATTTTTTGTAACCTGACGCCGGAGGTCTGATTAATTTCGCGCAGCCAGTTTTTTAATTCATACACGTTTACCCGACTCACCACGAACGATAACGTTTGTCCCTCCTGGCGCACGTCCGTCAGTGAAAGGTTAATTTCATGGGCGCTTTTCTCAACCACCGTACGTGGATTATCCGTTTTGACTAACTGGACCTGAAGATGATTTTTATTAATTTCACTGCGCATCCAGTTAAGCGTCTCTTTTTGTCTTTTAAGCGTCGATTTACTATTTTGAATCATATTATCCAAAGGGATGACTCCTGCGTAATACACCGCAGCCCCAAACAGGGCAACGATGCAGAGTTTTAAAATAACTTTCTCCCGGGCGCTGTAATTCTGATAGCGTGATTTCAGCTGCGCGATTCGCTCTTTCATTTATGTTTCCCTGCGATCATGGCGGTATACGGTTCGGTGGTTGAAACAGGCTGTAAGGTGAAATCGAAATTCTCACGGGTCTGATTAACAAACGCCTGCAATGCGGGCTGGTTTTGCGCGCTGACGCTCAGCGTTAGCGTGTTTTGCTGCGCATCGTATTCCAGCAGATCGATTTCCATCGCAGGGACTGACTGCCGGGCGGCGGCCAGCTCGTCCAGCTGAAGGAAGATCCCCTTGCTCTGTTTTTTGACGTTCTGACCAAAGTGATATTTGATGTTGGTCTGGTGACGCATGCTGGGGAAATGGTGCTGATACACCTGGAGGATCTCCTCCTGTATCTGGTTTTCCTGCTGCACCAGCATCCAGGCCATCGCAATGCGCGGCCCCAGCAGCAGGCCAACGGACAGCAGGCCCGCCGCCGCCATTGCGGCTTTCATGCGTTTCGCGACGCGCCCGTTACCGGCCTTAAGGCTGAACTCACCGTGAAGCAGATTCACACGACAGGCCTGCCACTGCGGCTGGATCAGCACCAGCGGATGCTGCCAGGCATGCTGCACATCAACGGTGACGTTTTCAGGCGCGTCGCCGTAGCACCACACCTCGCCTTCCCCGGCTTTCTGCATCAGCAGCGGCAGCAGGCTAGCCTCCATTTCTGCCGCCACGTGGGGCGATAAGCGCAGCCAGTAGCCATTATCCTGCGCGACCAGCGTGCTGCCGCCTGCCGCCACGGGCAGCAGCCAGGCATCAGGCAGAGCCTGAATCACGCGGAGTCCGGCCTCCTGACAGCGGGCCAGTGCCGCGCGCAGGCGGTCGGCGTCAATGGCCACGGCGTCGACCTCGGCCCCCTTTTTGTGAAGCACCGTCCAGTGGAGGGTGTCCACGTCGCCAATCAGCGTCTCTTCCGCCATCCACGAGAAGGCCATCGCCTGAGAAGCCACCTTTTTCGGCAGCGTGAAGTGGCGGAAAATCATGTCACCGGCGGGCAGCAGGAGACAGACGCGTGCCGCCAGCGGGTGATCGGCCAGCGCCTCCAGGCTGTCGAGCACCTCAACGTGCTCGCTGCCGGACTCACACCACATTATTTTCCCGCCCTCGCGGCTGTCGGGACGAACAAAAAGTACCTGTTTCATAACGTTCTACTTTTCTTATTCAATCATTCGGTAACGGCGCTGCCACGTCACGATCTCGCCGGCTTCGTTATTAATCTGAAGCTGGCTGACCACGCGAAGCGTTAATTCGTCGGTATTGCCGCTGTAGTTCACGCGGAAGTACCGGCTGTTTACAGAAAAGCGATCGGCCACCTGCGGGAGATCGTCTTTGACCTGCGGAAAGGTCTGCTCCAGCGCTTTGCTGAACGCCTCCATATTTTCCCAGCCCGATTCAGGCCGCGAATCCAGCAGGCGAACGGCGTCATCCTGCGTGAGTTTTCCGGGGAACATGGCCGCCAGCACGGCGGCCTGTTCCGGTTGCAGGGTGTTCACGTCAACCTTGCTGGCGGCGTCCGGCAGCGCGCACAGCAGCTTGCTCACCTTCGGGTAGGCCGAAGCAGGAAACGCCGGCAGCAGCTTGATTTCCGCGATGCTGCGCATCATCTGGTTTGCCGGTTGCCGCGCGGGCACGACGCCGGCCCACGCGTCGCTTTCGGCGCCCTCTTTCGCCGTTGTGCTGTCACCATCGAGATAATCCACCAGCTGGAAATAGACCTCCTCCGCCGTGCTCTGGCTAAGGCCGCTCTCCGTCAGCAGCTGTTCAACACTCTGCTCTTTACGCGGTTTTTCCACCACGGCGGGCGCGCTTTGTCCCTGAGGTGCGACTTCGGCGGTCAACAGGTTATTGACGTTAAGGCAGTCCTGGGCATCTTCCACCTGGCTCACGACCGTGTAGTCTTCACCCCGGGTCTCAAGCGGCTGATGCCAGTCGCCGTCCAGCGACAGCGGCTTGCTTTCGCCGCTGGCGTCAGTCTGCAACCGATCCTTCACCACTTTTTCCTGAGCCTGCATCGCCCAGCGCAGCTGCTGCTGGCTTACCTGATAATGGGTTTTCTGCAAATTTCGGCAGAACTGCTGGCTGATTTTGGCGGCCAGGGCAGACATCATCACCAGTAAAATCAGCACCACCAGCAGGGCAACGCCCTTCTGTTGACGGATCCGGCTCATGGTTTGGCCTCCGGCAAAGGAGCGGCATCCGGGGTCGCCGCCGGCGCGTCGGCGGCTTTCTCAGGCGCTGCGGCAGCGGTCACTTCCGGCATATCGCCCGGCGTGGTAAACACCCAGCGCCAGGTCTCCCCGTTATCCATCGTCAGCGTCGCCTCCACACCGTCCGGCAGATGGGTGGCATCGGGCCAGGACTTCAGCCAGCCCTGACGATAAAACTGCCACCGTAACGTTTTCACCCCGCTGACAATCGGCACGTCGTCGGGCTTCACGTCTGCCGGACCGTCAATCACCGGCCAGACGTCGCGATACAATCGCCCCTCCTCCAGCCGCCAGCGGACGCGCTCCAGCTGGACCGTTCCGCTCACGCCGTTCAGGGTGGTCAGCTCAAGGGCATCGTCCTCCTGACGAAACAGCTCCGGCTCATTGCGCGGGGCCCGCGCCTGGAGCTGGAAAAAATCACGCTCCATCAGACTCCATGCGCGCTGAAGCTGGTTGAGGCTGGCGGCGCTGGCATCCGTCGCCGAGCTGGTACGCATCGCGCCGTCCAGAATTTGCCAGGCCAGGGTGCTGATCACCGCGAAGATGGTCAGCGCAATCATGATCTCCAGCAGGGTAAACCCGCGCTGGCGTCGCGTTTTTTTCACTTGCTTTCTCCCGGCGGAATGACATGCAGGGAGATGACCGGCTGGCTCTCGTCGCCTTCCGCATAGACGCGAATGGCGTTCGCCCAGACGTTGTCGGCGGTTTTCACCCGCTGCTTGCGCCAGTTCCAGCTGCGCCCGCCCATCATCTCCGTCCCCCGCTGCTCGGCATCCGGGAAGTCGGTTTTGGTGAGCTGTGCTTCCGCCAGCTGGTTTTCCGCTACCCAACTGGCCTGCAAGGTGTCGGCCAGACCATGGGTAAACCGCACGTTCAGGGAGACCGAGTTCATCAGCGCCAGCGCGGCAGTGGAGAAAATCACCAGGGCAACCATCACCTCCAGCAGCGTCATCCCCTTTTGCTTTTTGTTGCCCTTAGTCATCGTTTTCTACCGATACCGGTGCCGCACCCTGCGACACCACGCGGAAATGGTGCTGTTTGTCGAAACTTTGCAGCGTCAGCGTAAAGCGGCTGATTTCACCGTCCGGTAAAAAGATCACCTGCGGCTCGGACGTCACCGTTGCGGCCAGGCGCTGCGGCGAGAGCGAGACGTGCATCTCTTCCGGGAAATGACCTTTGGTGGTAATACGTCCGGCGGATAATGGCACCCAGTGACGTTCGCCATTTTTATCGTCGATCGTCACCAGCTGATATTTATCCGTGGTCATCACCAGCCCGACAATATTTCCGTCCATGACCGCACGGTCTGAACCATAATCAACGAGGGCTTTTAATTGCTGGCCAAATATATCCGCACCGCTGCGTGAAGGTATGGTTGACACCACCATCATGGCGCAACTGGCAAATATCACCAGCGCCAGAATAATTTCCAGCAACGTAAAGCCGCGTTGATTTTTCATTATTTCTCTTTCTTATCCAGAGACCAGTTGGTAATGTCATCGGCGGTATTCGATTCGCCGTCCGGACCGGCGGAGAAAACGTCCACCGCACCGTGTTCACCCGGACTAACCAGAATATAATCACCGCCCCACGGATCCTGCGGCAGGCGACGGATATAGCCGTCCGCGCGGTAGCCGTTCGGGATGGGTGCGATTTCAGGTTTGGTCACCAGCGCCTGCAAGCCCTGCTCTGTGGTCGGGTAGCGGTGGTTATCCAGCTTGTACATATCCAGCGAACCTTCGAGCGCGACAATATCGCTGGTGGCCTTTTGCTCATCCGCTTTTTCTTTATTTCCCATTAAGTTTGGCACCACCATACTTGCCAGAACGCCGAGAATAACAATGACCACCATTAATTCGAGCAAGGTGAAGCCCGCCTGGCGAGCCAGGTTTTTACGTTTTAAAGCCATGATTTAACCTACCATATTATTAAGTTGCAGAAGCGGTTGTAATATTGACAGCACGATGAATAAAACAATCGTCGCCATGGATACCACCAGCGCCGGTTCAAAAACCGACAGCGTTAATGTAATTCGATGTTGTAAAGCCGATTCCTGATTTTCCGCCGCGCGATCCATTAAATTACCTAATTCCCCGCTCTCTTCGCCGGAGGCAATCATATACAGCATGGTTGGCGGGAATAATTTCGCCTGTTCCAGCGCCGCATACAGCGACGCCCCCTGGCGCACGGTGTCGGCGGCCTGCTCCAGCACCTGCCGGGCATAGAGGTTTTCAATCCCGTCCATCGCGATATACATGCCCTCCAGCAGCGGCACGCTGCTGGCCTGCAAAATGCTCAGGGTACGGATATAGCGGGCGCTGTTGATGGCGCACACCAGCTTTTTAATCGGCGAGCCGTTCACCAGCCAGCTGTGCCAGCGAAAACGGTTTTTCACGTTTCGCACCCAGGTTTTAAAGCCGACGAATGCCCCCGCCAGGCTGCCGGCAATATAGATGCCCCAGGCTTGCAGGAAATCACTGACCGCAATCAGCGTGCGGGTGGTGATCGGCAGCTGCTGCTTCATGTGGGTAAACTGCTCAATCACCTGTGGCACCACCGCCACCAGCAGAATGCTGATGACCGCGATGGCGACCACGGTGAGGGTAATCGGGTAGACCATCGCCTGCGTCAGCTTGCTTTTCATCTTCTGGCGCTGCTCGTTGTACTCCGCCAGCTTCTCCAGCACGTCGCCCAGGTGGCCGGTCTTTTCACCGGCCATCACCAGCGTGCAGTAGAGCTTGTCGAAGGTGCGCGGAAACTGGCTGAAGGCGTCGAACAGCGTATGCCCTTCCACCACTTTCTCGCGGATTTCCACGACCATCGCCGCCAGCTTTTTGTCTTCCGTCTGCTTAGAGATGGCCTTCAGCGCGCTCTCCAGCGGCAGCGCGGCGTTCACCAGCGTCGAGAGCTGGCGGGTAAACATCGACAGCACCGGCGTGGAGAGCTTCGCCCCGGTTTTTGCTTTTCCGGCTGCCGCCGCTTCGCGGGTTTCGGTGATGCTTACGGGCATCAGCTTTTGTTCGCGCAACGTCTGGCGAACCTGCTTTTGCCCCTCGGCCTGCATCGTACCGCGCTGGTTTTTCCCCGCGGCATCCGTCGCCGTCCAGGCGTAGAAGGCCATTACGCATCCCCCCCACGCTCGGCGGTAACGCGCATCACCTCTTCCAGAGACGTCACGCCGCTAATCACCTTCAGCAGCCCGTTTTCGCGCAGGCTGTAGGCCTGCTTAAACAGCTGCGTTTCAATGGACATTTCGTCCTTATCTTCATGAATGGCGCGGCGCATGGTGCTGTCCACCACCAGAAATTCATGAATACCGGCGCGGCCCTGATAGCCGCTCTGGCGGCAGTGTTCACACCCCACCGCGCGGTAAATCGCTTTTGGCGGCGCGTCCATAAAGCTGAACAGCGCTTTTTCATTGGCGTCCAGCGGACTGGTGGTCCGGCAGTGCGTGCACAGCCGACGCACCAGACGCTGGGCAATGACGCCGAGCAGCGATGAACCAATCAAAAACGACTCCAGCCCCATATCCCGCAGGCGGGTTATCGCCCCGGCTGCGCTGTTGGTGTGCAGCGTCGACATCACCAGGTGACCGGTGAGCGAGGCCTGCACCGCAATCTGCGCGGTCTCCCCGTCGCGGATTTCCCCGATCATCACCACGTCCGGGTCCTGACGCAAAATCGCGCGCAGCCCGCGGGCAAAGGTCATATCGACACGCGGGTTAACCTGCGTCTGCCCCACCCCTTCCAGCTCGTATTCAATCGGGTCTTCCACGGTCAGGATGTTGCGTTCATGGCCGTTCAGCGCCGAGAGAATGGCGTACAGGGTGGTACTTTTACCGGAACCCGTCGGTCCGGTAACGAGGATGATCCCGTGCGGGCGCTCGATAAGCCCCTTCAGCTTCTCCAGCTCTTCATCAATCAGCCCGAGCTTGTTGATGTCGGGCTTGAGGTTGCTTTTATCGAGCAGACGCATGACCACGCGCTCGCCGTACTGGGACGGAATGGTCGACACGCGCACGTCGATCGCCTTGCGGCCAATGCGCAGGGAGATACGGCCATCCTGCGGCAGGCGCTTCTCGGCGATGTCCAGCTTCGACATGACCTTGATGCGCGACACCAGCAGCGGGGCGAGCTTACGCGCCGGCTGTAGCACCGGGCGCAGCACGCCGTCGACGCGGAAGCGAATGCTCAGCGTGCGCTCGAAGGTTTCGATATGAATATCCGACGCGCCGTCCTTCACCGCCTCGCTGAGAATGGCGTTGATCAGGCGGATCACCGGCGAGTTTTCGTCGTTATCGAGCAGATCTTCGTTATCCGGGATCTCCTCGGTTAGCGCCATCAGGTCGATATCCGCGTCCATATCGTCCACCAGCTGCTGCGAAACGCCGCTGCTCTGCTGCCAGATTTTAGCCAGCAGCTCATCGAAGGCTTCCGGCGTCAGGGTGACCGGAACGAACGCACGTCCCAGTACACGGCGCACCTCCAGCAGTGCATACGCCGGGGTGTCCTCACGGATAAAGACCTCGTTGTTATAAAACAGAACGCCGTTATCCATTGCGTAGCTGCTGCTGCACAGCGCTTTACTCAGTTCGTCCACGTTGCTCCCTCCGCACTATTCTTTAAACGGATTGCGCGTGGCGCTGGTTTTCACCGGCGCGGCGCTGGCGTCGACAGGGAACGCGGGCAGGACGGCATTGTCGCTCGGCGCAATGATGCCGAGCTTTTTCTCTTCCAGCCGCTGCATCTGGCGCACCCGGATCTGGTCATATTTCTCCTTCGACGCCGCGCTGTAGTTGTCGTCGTCACGCAGGACGGTGGTATGAATAAACACCATCAGGTTGCGCTTGGACGTATCCTGCGAGGTGTAGCGGAACAGCTGGCCGACCAGCGGGATATCGCCGAGCAGCGGCACCTTAGAGACCGACTGCTTGGTGACGTTTTCCATCAGGCCACCGAGCACCACCGTCTGGCCGCTGTGGACCATCACCTCGTTATTGATGGTGCGGGTGTTAAAGGTCGGGCCGAGGCTGGCGTCTTCCGTCGCGCTGTTGTCAACACTGGAGACTTCCTGCTCAATCTTCAGGTGGATCATGTCGCCGTCGTTAATCTGCGGCACAATTTTCAGCTTGGTACCCACGGTCTTGCGCTCAACGGAGTTGAAGACGTTGTCGCCGCTGGTGGTCTGCGAGCCGGAAAGCACCGGCACGTCCTGACCCACGTTAAACGACGCTTCTTTGTTATCCAGCGTGACCACGCTCGGCGTGGAGAGGATGTCGTTTTTGCCGTCGGTGGAGAGCGCGGTCACCAGGGCGCCGAAGTCGCCGTTAAAGAATCCGGTCGCCAGGCCGGTGAAGCTCGCCCCCTTCATGGTGCCGTTCTTGATCTGGCTAATCGGTAAGCCGGTGGCGCCGAACTGCACGCCGCCGTGCTTGCCGGTCCACTGCACGCCGAGATCCATGCCGTTACCGTCCTGCACTTCCGCAATGATCGCTTCTACCAGCACCTGCGGACGGCGAATATCGAGCTTGTCGATTACCTTCTCCAGGGAGTTCATCACGTTAGGCTGGGCGGTGATCACCAGCGAGTTGGTTGACTCGTCGGCGGTAATATTCAGGTCCGTCGCGGCGCTCGCGGTTTTCGCTTTGGCCGCACCCGGCTTGTCTTTCAGCTGCTCGCCAATTCCGGTCAGCACCGGAACCACTTTGGTGGCGCTGGCGTACTTGAGGTAGAAGACGCGGGTATTCCCCTCGTTGTTCTGCTCGCGATCGAGCTGGTGAATCAGGGAGCGGGTGCGCGTGCGTGCATCTTCCGAACCGCTGATCACCAGGCTGTTGGTTTCGTCATCCGCCACCACTTTGGTGGCGAGCTGCGGCGCGTTCTGCCCCTTCTGCTCTTCATTGTTGAGGTTGTTCAACATGTCGGAGAGATCTTTGGCAGAGGCAAAGCGCAGCGGCACGATTTCACGGCGCTGAACGCCCTCTCTGTCAACGCGCTGCACCAGATCCACCAGACGGTTCACCACCGAGGCCTTACCGGTTAACAACATCACGTTGGACGGCTCAAAATGCACCACGTTACCGATGCCGGTGGCATCGTTCAGCTGGCGCAGCAGCGGGGCCAGCTCGCGCACCGGCACGTTTTCCATCCGCACCACGCGGGTGATGATCTCGTCACCTTTGCCCGGGTTTTTGCTGTCCGCCAGCGGCGCACCGGCAGTACGTGCCACGCTGGAGCGCACCACTTTGACCATGCCGTTGTCCATCGGGATCACCGACAGGCCGTACAGGTCCAGCACGCTCAGGAAGAACTGGTAATACTCATCTTCCGTCAGCACGTTGTAGGTTCTGACCGAGACGGTGCCCTGAACGGACGGATCGACCAGAATGGTTTTGTTGAGATTGCGGCCTACCGTATCGATAAACTCGCGAATATCGGTATTTTTAAAACTCGCGCTAAAGTTAGCTGCAAGCAGCGAACTGGAATATAACGACAATGCGGTCAGCGCCACGCACGCCCATGGAAATTTCTTCATGTCTGTACACTTGTTAATTGTTTAGAACATTGACCCGAATATTTTCAAGGTGAGCGTGACGCCGAACTACGACCTCCGCCTCTTTCATTTTCGACCAGTTAGCAATAATGCTTTTCGCTTTTGCTTCATCAGTCATATCGACAGAATTAACTTTCACCGCCACATCCCCTTTTTCCAGACCAGACTGGCTGTAGAACGAGGAGGCATTCCGTGGGTTGATCCTGTAGCCTTCCAGCTGGCCCTTTTCTATTAACGGCTTTAACACCAGATAATCATCCAGATGCAAACTGTCTGCACCGGGATCTTTTGTCGATTTGGTCACCGGGCCGCTTTCTGTGCCGCCCTTAAAATAGTCCGGCTTATTTAATGCCAGTACCTGCGTAGCACCTTCATAATTAACAACCACATTGTCTTTATTAATTTCCTGAATAAATGCGTCGTTAAAGCCGGTGAGCGGTTCGCCCTCGCGGTAGCTTTTCTGGCCGCCCGGCGTCTTGATGACGGCAAAGGAGAGCCAGGCGTCATCGCTGCTCACGATGCCCTCGATTTCCGCCGCCAGCGGGGCTTTTACCGCCGCGGGCACGTTATCCTGACGCACGGCCGCGGTGAATAGCGTAAAGGTTTTTTCCTCACGCAAGGTTTTCAGCGGCTGCTCGTCAGAATTAGCCAACTTATTCGTAACTTTTTTATAATCTTTAAAGGTGAGATACCCTTGCTGGCCGCAAAAAATCAGCAACACAAACATAATACAAGGCGTTATCCACCGTGACAGAAATGAGAACCTCATTTTTTATCCGGCCTATAGCAAAGCAAAAATAAGCAGCGTCATACTGCGCCAATATGGATGAAAATAGTAATAAGCTGTTGCAAATGCGACCACTGACTTTGCCGCTAACTTTCATAAAGAAAAATATTGACCGTATAAAATCCAGATGTTAGGCGCTGCCAGCAGGATATTTTTACCCTGTTTGCAAATTGACCACCTCAGAGCATTAACTTACTTTCTGGTGCTGTTGCTATTCCTAATCAGAGACGGTAAGTCGTTATGTATCAGAGCCACTTTAATTTTAAAAACCCGCCATTCAGGACGATCGCCCGTTTATCCGGGGATTTTCTGGTACCTTATCATCAGGATGTGTTTAACCTGCTGAAAGAGAAAACCCAGCAGGCGGGCATTATCGGGCTCTTTAGCGACGACGCGCCGCTCCTGGCTCACTTCAGCGATGCGCTGAAAACCAGCAGCGGCAACGTGCTTGCCATCAGCGCGTTTCCAAAATTGAGTGCCAGTAGCCTGCTGTACAAGCTCAACCCGGGAACGAAAGCGATCGGCAACCGCATGCAGGCGGTGGATGCCATACTGCGCCAGTGGCAGGAGGGAAAAGCGAAATCCAGAGTGCTGACCATCGCCCACTGCGAAGCCATGAAAGAGGGCTGTCTGGAAGTCCTGGGAACGCTGCTCACGCGTGCCCAGGAGCTGAACGTCCGCCTGTCCGTGGTGCTAATGGGCGCAGCGGATCGGGAAAGCCTGATTAAGCAACCTGAACTGCGCGAATATATGCACACCCATCATGTTCTGCGCCCCCTGACCTGCCGCGAATACCTGAGCTACGTGCAGGCGCAGTGTGAAGAACACGGCTGTGAAAATTCGCCGTTAACGCCAGCCCGCGTGCGCAAAATGCACGCGCTGACCAAAGGCAACATCAGCAAACTGAATGCTCTGGCACACCTGTCAATGCTCGCCGCCTGGACGGAACGCGCGGCGCAGGTCAGCCCGCGTCATTTACGCCTGGCGGCGGGAGAGATCCTGCCCGCCAAAAAACACGGTAAGCGCCTGGCGACCGTGGGGCTGTTCGCGTCGGTGCTGTTTGCCGCCTGCGGCTGGTATCTGACCTCGTCGATCAGCGCGCACCTTCCCATCCCGCTGCCGGTCCCCGTCAGCTGGAAACAGCCGACGCCAAAACCTGAAGCAGCCGTGGTGCCGGTTATCGACAACGAAATGGTGAATCAGCCGGATGCGATGCACCAGCTTTATCTGATGTGGGGGTATGACGCCTCGGCAGAAGAGGCCCTGTGCCATAACGCCGCGAAGGTGAACCTGATGTGTAAGCAGGGGAACGCGACGCCGGACGCGCTGGCGCGGGAGGGGTATCCGTGGGTCAGCGAGCTCAAAACCGGCGGTCACCTTAACTATGCGGTTGTCGCCCGGGTCGGCGATACGTCGATTGACCTGCTCATGAATAACCGGACCTGGCAGGTGAGCCGCAGCTGGTTTAACCAGCATGCGACCGGCAACTTCACTCAACTGCACCGCCTGACGCCGGAAGGCCAGGACGCGATCGGCGCCGCCAGCGACGGTAAAGACATGGCCTGGCTCGATCAGCAGTTAAGCCTCGCGCTCAGCAGGCCGGAAACGCACGCCCGGATCTGGACCGCAGAGATGATGAAACGCACCCGCGAGTTCCAGCAACAAATGAAACTGCATGTGGACGGCATCCCGGGAGAAGACACGCTGATGCAATTAATGCGCGTGACCAACAGCACGCCGAGCGTACTGATTCAGGCCGCCCGCACCACTGCGGACGCGAAAACGCAGGAGAAAAAAGCCTAATGTCGACCATCTGTCTTGCGGCCCAGCGCAGCTACTCAACCGGAGAGGCGGTCTGGTTCTCGTACCGTCTCCCCAGCCTGAAAAACGTATTCGGCAAAACGGTGTTATGGGCGTTCGGGCTTTGCGCCATGCTGGTTGCCGGCCTGTATGCACATGTGTACTGGCACCTCCGCCACCCGTCGCCCGAACCGGTCAAAGCCAGCGTGGCGAAGCCGGAAACGCAGCTTTCAGATATGCATTACGTGTATGTGAGTAAACCGTTCCCGCATCCGCAGCCTAAACCTGCGCCGGTGCATGTTGATGTTCCGCCCATGCAGGATCTGCCCATAAACAGTGATGATGCCGACTGGCAGCAGGCGCCCGACGGCGCGGTGCCGCAGGACACGTCGCGGGATACCCTGCCGGGAACCGAGGCGCACGAACGCGACATCGCGCCCGCCAGCGCAGGCAGCAACGATGCGTCGCTGGAAGAATTACTTAAGCAGGCGTTAAAAGAACAGGAGCAGGATTATTCGCAGGGAAAAATACCCGCGCCGCCGGTAGACGAAACGCAGGATAATACGCAGGCAAGCGTAAAACAGAGCGATAATAGCCGGCCTCCGTCAGTTGATTCAGGAGACCGGCGGGAGCAGCATTAATATTTTTCAGGCAGTGAGGTGAGATTAAGCAGTCGACCTTTTTCCACCACAATATACTGGCCTTTTTTAAGGTCGGAGAGAATTTTAATAATGGTGCTGCGCGCCAGGTTAGTGTATTCCTGAATGTAATCATAAACGTTGATATCGCGTTGATGCTGGACAATCAGATCGTTTATTTCATATAAAAATTCGCGGACAACAGAATACGCGCTGCGGGCAACCAGAACATCGTCGCGTTTGCTCAGCATGCAGATATACCAGGAAAGCACCTTCGTCAGTTCAGGCCACAGGTTTTTCTCGGTCATCAGCCGGGCGAAATCCTCTTTCTTAATGGAGCGAACCACGGTATTCGCCCGCACAAGGCCGTACATATGGGCGGACTGGTAGTACATTGAGGAGAGGCCGAATATGCAGTATCCCGTTACGGTAAACATGCACAACTCGTCAGACTCGCGGCGAAACTCTACTTCCCCGCTGACGATAATATGGATATATTCGGAATCAGCCGTAGAAAGTTTTTGCCATTTCTTTAGCGTTTTTTCCTCAACGCCGGAAGTGGCAGCAATAATTTTTTCCATCTCGGCCTGCGGACGTAATTTATTAGCGTATATTCTTAACATTGTTATACCCGATTTAAGATTTTAATGATTAATAATGGCCCCGGCCTGTTGCCGGAACCTGAATATGAGTCCTGATGAAATTCTCAAGAAAAAAAAGAAAGAATAATGCTTTTATTTATTTGCCAATTTAGTTAGCAAGCTATGTGTCTATCTTAAATCCGGATAATTTTAAGTCAATTTACTAAAAGTTAATTGACGATGTACTTAAGATTAATCTTATGACAAGTAAGGAGAATATACCTATTCGGGGGTATTCCGAAGGATTACCCCTGTCCGTATTTCTCTAACAGCGCTTCGGCGATAGCCAGGGATTCAACGTCGGCTACACCGTTCCACAGTTGCGGGCGGAAATGCATCTGGAACGCCATGATGATGCGTTTTTGCTGCGCGGGGGTGCTGTCTTCGGGCACCTCGTAGCCGTAGCGGGCCAGCAGATCGAGCAGCGTTGCGGTATCCACCGGCTCATAACGCGATCGCCCGTTCATATAGAACGCCACGCGCGCCGGATCGGGCCACGCGCCTATCCCCTGCTGCGCCAGCTCGCGCCACGGGAACAGCGGGCCGGGATCGTCCTTACGCTGCGGGGCAATATCGGCATGGGCCACCACGTTCTGCGGTTTGATGTCGTAGCGGGCAATGATGTCTTTAGCGAGAGGGATCAGCGCCGCGATTTGTGCCGGTTCAAAGGGCACGAAGGTTTTTACCCCTCCAACTTTCTGCCAGCCACGGTTCTCCAGCTCAATCCCCACGGAGGTATCGTTGATGCGGTTGGTGCCGCGCCAGAAGCTGATGCCCGCATGCCAGGCAAGCTCGCTCTCCGGCACCAGTTGCCAGATGCGTGGTTTACCGTCCGGCGCGGGGGGCCTGGCGGGGATGAGATAATGGGAGCTGACGTTTTTATCGGTCAGGGTTGCAAGCGAGGTGTCAAAATCGTCTGCGGTGTAGTGAATAACCAGCACCTTTATACGCGGGTAGGCAGCCTGCGCCTGATGGCGCGTATCCAGCTCATAAGCACCCTTATCAACGATGCCTTTTTCCGCGGCGCATCCTGCCAGCAGCAGCGCCAGCAGGACGGCTGAGAGCGAACGCGTCATCAACGGATCTTCACCGCCGTGCCGCTTACGCTCACCATCAGCATGCTGGCATCTTTACCGACTGTTTCGTAGTCGATATCAATACCCACCACCGCATCCGCGCCCAGCGCCTTGGCCTGCTCGCCCAGCTCCTTAAACGCAATCTCTCGCGCTTTACGCAGCTCTTTTTCATACGCGCCGGAGCGCCCGCCGACGATGTCGCGAATGCCGGCAAAAAAGTCGCGGAAGACGTTAGCGCCAAGGATCGCCTCGCCGGTGACCACGCCGCAGTACTCGGTGATCGGTTGCCCTTCCAGGGTTGGGGTCGTTGAAAACTGCATACTTTCTCTCCTTCTTTAGCGTTCAATGCGTTAGCAACTGCATTATCGGTTCGTTACGCTATGATTGAAAGGATAGTTAATAAATAAGGAAATCAACATGCGCTACTCTGCTTTAACGCTTTTAGTGCCCTGCGCGCTGGTGCTCAGCGCCTGCACTACGCCGGTCACGCCAGCCTTTAAGGATATCGGTTCCCGCAGCGGCCCCTGCATCGAGGGCGGCCCGGACGCCGTGGCGCAACAGTTCTATGATTATCGCATTCAGCATCGCGGTAATGACCTCACCGCCCTGCGCCCGTACCTGAGCGATAACCTGGCGAAACTGCTTAACGACGCCTCGCGCGATCCGCAGCATAACGCGCTGCTGTCTGCCGATCCGTTCTCCAGCCGCGCGACGCTGCCCGACAGCGCCGAGGTTGCCAGCGCGTCAACCATCCCGAACACCGACGCGCGCAATATTCCGCTGCGCGTGAAACTAACACAGGGCACCCAGACCTGGCAGGATGAAGTGCTGATGATCCGTGAAGGGCAGTGCTGGGCCATCGATGATGTTCGCTACATTGGCGGCAGCGTTCATGCCCCGGCTGGCACCCTGCGCCAGTCCGTTGAAAACCGCTAACGCAGCGGCGAAATAAACGTTAACCCCGTAAAATGTCCGGCATTTCAGGCGGAATGCCGACATTTATTCTCGCCCCCCTCCCCCTTCGCTATTTTGTGCTATGTTTAAGAAGAAACACGGGTTATATTTAACTTTTAACGCAGAAATATTGCATAACTATTCTGTCAACGGTACTATCTGCGGCCTCAATTGCTATAGATTGCCTGGATGAGTAAAGACTGCCCCGATGAGTATTAAACTAAACGGCATTAACTGCTTCTACGGCGCACACCAGGCGCTGTTCGACATTACGCTGAGCTGCCCGGAGGGCGAAACGCTGGTTTTGCTCGGCCCAAGCGGCGCGGGAAAAAGCTCCCTTCTGCGCGTTCTGAATCTGCTTGAAATGCCCCGCTCGGGCACGCTGGCCATTGCCGGTAACCATTTTGATTTTGCGAAAACCCCTTCTGATAAAGCGATTCGTGAACTGCGTCAAAACGTGGGCATGGTTTTTCAGCAATACAATCTCTGGCCGCACCTGACCGTGGTACAAAACCTGATTGAAGCCCCGTGCCGCGTGCTCGGCTTAAGCAAGGATCGGGCGATGGCGCGTGCCGACAAGCTGCTGGAACGTCTGCGCCTGAAGCCCTACAGCGACCGCTATCCGCTTCACCTCTCCGGTGGTCAGCAGCAGCGCGTGGCGATTGCCCGTGCGCTGATGATGGAGCCGGCGGTGCTGCTGTTTGACGAGCCGACCGCGGCGCTGGATCCGGAAATTACTGCTCAGATCGTGAGTATTATTCGCGAGCTGGCGGAAACCAACATTACCCAGGTCATCGTGACCCACGAGGTGGAAGTGGCGCGCAAAACCGCCAGCCGCGTGGTCTACATGGAAAACGGGTATATCGTTGAGCAAGGTGACGCGAGCTGCTTCACCAACCCGCAAACCGATGCCTTCAAAAATTACTTATCTCACTGACGTGTTAGGGAAATTATAATGAAAAAAGTATTGATTGCCGCGCTGCTCGCTAGCGTCAGCCTTTCCGCTACCGCAGCCCAGACCATCCGTTTCGCCACCGAAGCGTCTTATCCTCCGTTTGAATCCATCGATGCGAACAACAAAATTGTTGGCTTCGACGTGGACCTGGCCAACGCCCTGTGTAAAGAGATCGACGCGACCTGCACCTTCAGCAACCAGTCGTTCGACAGCCTGATCCCGAGCCTGAAGTTCCGCCGCATCGACGCGGTGATGGCCGGTATGGACATCACCCCGGAGCGTGAAAAGCAGGTTCTGTTCACTGCGCCTTACTATGACAACTCTGCCCTGTTCATCGGTCAGAAAGGCAAATACGCTTCTGTCGATCTGCTGAAAGGCAAGAAGGTGGGCGTTCAAAACGGCACCACGCACCAGAAATTCATCATGGATAAGCATCCGGAAATCACCACCGTACCGTATGACAGCTACCAGAATGCGAAGCTGGACCTGCAAAACGGTCGTATCGATGCGGTCTTCGGGGACACGGCTGTCGTGACTGAATGGCTGAAAGCGAACGACAAGCTGGCCGCCGTGGGTGACAAGGTGACCGATAAAGACTACTTCGGTACAGGTCTGGGTATTGCCGTACGTCAGGGCAACACCGAGTTGCAGCAGAAATTCAACGCTGCGCTGGAAAAAGTGAAGAAAGACGGCACCTACGAAACCATCTACAAAAAATGGTTCCAGAAGTAATTCCTGATGAATGAAATTTTTCCTTTAGCAAGCGCCGCCGGGATGACCGTCGGCCTTGCCGTTTGTGCACTGATTATCGGCCTGGTACTGGCGATGTTCTTTGCGGTGTGGGAGTCCGTTAAGTGGCGCCCTGTCGCATGGCTCGGTTCAGCGCTGGTAACCGTGCTGCGCGGGCTACCGGAAATTCTGGTGGTCCTGTTTATCTATTTCGGTTCCTCACAGCTGCTGCTCACGCTGTCGGACGGCTTCACCCTTAACCTCGGCGTTGCGCAGATCCCGGTGCAGATGCAGATCGAGAACTTTGACGTCAGCCCGTTCCTGTGCGGCGTGATTGCGCTCTCCCTGCTCTATTCGGCCTATGCGTCACAAACGCTGCGCGGCGCGCTGAAGGCGGTGCCGCAGGGTCAGTGGGAATCCGGCCAGGCGCTGGGCCTGTCGAAAGCGGCGATCTTCTTCCGCCTGGTGATGCCGCAGATGTGGCGTCATGCCCTGCCGGGGCTGGGTAATCAGTGGCTGGTCCTGTTGAAAGATACCGCGCTGGTGAGCCTGATCAGCGTGAACGATTTGATGCTGCAAACCAAAAGCATCGCCACCCGTACGCAGGAGCCTTTTACCTGGTACATTGTGGCGGCAGCGATCTACCTGGCGATCACGTTGCTGAGCCAGTACGTTCTTAAGCGTATTGATCTGCGTGCAACGCGTTTTGAACGGAGACCAGGCTGATGCTGGACTATTTACCCGAACTGATGAAAGGGCTGCACACCAGCCTGACGCTGACCGTCGCGTCCATCATCGTGGCGCTGATTCTGGCGCTGATCTTCACCATCGTCCTGACGCTGAAAACGCCGGTGCTGGTGTGGATTGTACGCGGTTACATTACGCTGTTTACCGGTACGCCGCTGCTGGTGCAGATTTTCCTGATTTACTACGGCCCGGGGCAGTTCCCGTCGTTACAGCAATACCCGGTGATCTGGCACCTGCTCTCTGAGCCGTGGCTATGCGCCCTGATTGCCCTCTCGCTGAACAGCGCCGCCTACACCACGCAGCTGTTTTACGGTGCGATCCGCGCGATCCCGGAAGGCCAGTGGCAGTCCTGCGGCGCGCTGGGCATGAGCAAGAAGGACACGCTGGCGATCCTGCTGCCGTACGCCTTTAAGCGCGCGCTCTCTTCCTATTCCAACGAAGTCATTCTGGTGTTCAAAAGTACCTCTCTGGCCTACACCATCACCCTGATGGAAGTGATGGGCCACGGGCAACTGCTGTATGGACGCACCTACGACGTGATGGTGTTCGGTGCGGCCGGGCTGGTGTATCTGGTGGTCAACGGCCTGCTGACGCTGATGATGCGCCTGATCGAGCGTAAGGCGCTGGCATTCGAGCGGAGATCGTAGACCGGGCCCGCCCGACAGGAAATGCATAAACGTGAATACACGTGACGGATAACCTTTTGGTTATCCGTTTTTTTTTGTCCACCATCTAATATTTAATCATTTATATTGCATATAAATTCATTAAATGGCATTGTACGTTCATAAGACCTACAGACGGGAGCAACACAATGAAAAAATTAGTTCTGGCCGCATTACTGGCAACCTTCGCCGCTGGCGCGTCAGCCGCAGATAAAATCAATTTCGGCGTTTCTGCCACCTATCCACCGTTTGAATCGCTGGATGCCAGCAACCAGATCGTCGGCTTCGACATCGACCTGGCGAAAGCGCTGTGCAAGCAGATGCAGGCCGACTGCACCTTTACTAACCACGCGTTTGACAGCCTGATCCCGTCCCTCAAGTTCAAAAAATACGATGCGGTGATCTCCGGTATGGATATCACGCCAGAGCGCAGCAAGCAGGTCGCGTTCACCGACCCGTACTACGCCAACTCTGCGGTGGTGATTGCGAAGAAAGGCGCGTACACCTCCTTTGACCAGCTGAAAGGCAAGCGCATCGGCATGGAAAACGGCACCACGCACCAGAAATATCTCCAGGACAAGCATCCTGAAGTCAAAACCGTGGCCTATGACAGCTACCAGAACGCGATTATCGACCTGAAAAATGGCCGTATTGACGGCGTATTCGGCGACACCGCCGTGGTGAACGAATGGCTGAAAACCAACCCGCAGCTGGGGACAGCGACCGAGAAAGTGACCGATCCGCAATACTTCGGTACAGGCCTCGGCATCGCGGTACGCCCGGATAACAAAGCCCTGCTGGAGAAACTGAACGGCGCGCTGAAAGCGATCAAGGCTGACGGTACGTACCAGAAAATCAGCGAGCAGTGGTTCCCGCAGTAATCGCTTTTTGCCGGGTGGTCTGGCCTACGGGGGGGGTCTGTAGGCCGGGTAAGCGCAGCGCCACCCGGCAATTTCTCACAGCGGCACAAAGAACCTGAACCGCGCCCCGCTTACGGACTCCATCAACCGGATCCCCCCGCCGTGCAGCTCCAGCATTCTTTTCACGATCAATAGCCCTAATCCGCCCCGGTTGTCCCGCGACGCCTGAGGATTTAACGCTGAAGGCCGCTGGAACAGATCGTCCCGCAAGGCCGCATCGACGCCCGCGCCGTTATCTTCCACTTCAACCTGCAACCGGTCGTTCTCCTGCCACACCGCCAGACGAATGTCTCCGCCCGGTGGCGTATGGCGTATCGCGTTATCCAGCAGATTCGTCACCACCCGTTCAATCATGGAGACGTCGGCGTTCACCAGCGGCAGCGGACCCGGCACATCAATATGCAGATTTAACTCCCGCGTGCGGGCGGCCAGCTCAAACTTCTGCGCCACGTCGGAAATCAGCTCGGCCATGGCAAAACGCTCGCGCTGGGGCTTGATGCCGCCGTGCTCAAGACGCGCCAGCTCAAACAGCTGCTGCGACAGATGGCGCACCTTTTGCCCCTGACGCAGCGCGGTGGCGAGGTACTGCTGGTGCTCCTGCGGCGTCAGCGTCGCGGATTTCAGCGACAGCGTTTCCAGATACCCCAGCAGCGAGGTCAGCGGCGTACGCAAATCGTGTGAAATATTGGCGATAAACTCCCGGCGCTGACGGTCGCTGTCGGCCAGCCGATCCCACTGAGAGGTGATTTTGCGCGCCAGCTCAATAAAGGTATTGCGCAGGATCGCCACTTCATCCTGGCCGGCAGGCGCCAGCGGCTGGGTCGCCAGCTGCTTGATCGCGCTGATGCTGTCCTGCTCCAGCCCGGCCACGTCCATCGTGAGCTGTTTGACCGGACGCGTCACCCAGTACCAGATGAGCACCCCCGCCAGCAGGCCAAACAGCGCCACCAGCATCATGGACCACAGCGCCGTACTCCAGAGCGCTTTGTGCCAGGCCGTCTCCGCCAGCGCGTTGAACTCCTCCCCCTGCAAAATAATGTACAGATAGCCTTTCAGCTCGCCGTCCTGACGCAGCGGCGTGGCGCTGAAGATCTTTTTATTCTGACTGCGGGGGTCGTCGCCCAGCACCGGCATCACCGTCCCGCTCAGGAAATGTTGAATCGGCGCAAGGTCAATTTTTTGCCGCTGGATGTGGCCCGGCGGGGCGGCATCAGCCAGGATATCGCCATCCGGGGAGACAACATACAGCTCGACGCTCGGATTAAAGGTCATCAGCCGGTCGAACAGGGGCTTTAAGGCACTGCGATCCACCCTGCCCTGCGCGTCCAGAATCGGTTCCCGCTGGACGATCTGCTGCGCCAGGCCGCCGGAGAGCCGCTGCACCATGGCGTTGCCGTACTGCATGCTGCTGTAGAGCTGCACCGCACAGGCAACGGTAGCGCAGAGCAGCAATAACGCCGTAAACAGCAGCGTCAGGCGCTGGCTCAGGCTAAAGCGACGCATCATGGTTACGCTCCGCAAACTTATAGCCTTTACCCCAGACGGTGCGAATGATTTCCGGCTCGGCGGCATCTTTCTCAATTTTGATGCGCAGGCGGTTGATGTGGGTATTGACGGTGTGCTCGTAGCCTTCGTGCTGATAGCCCCACACCTGCTCCAGCAGCGCCAGCCGCGAGAAGACCTCGCCGGGATGACGGGCAAAGAAATAGAGCAGCTCAAATTCGCGCGGGGTGAGATCGACGTGTTGGCCGTTGAGACGCACGCTGCGCGCCAGCGGATCGATAGTCAGGCCGTGCGCCTGGATAATGCCGTCCGCCTGCGCCTGCCCCATCGCCTGCTGACGACGGAACAGCGCCTTAATGCGGGCAATCAGCTCCTGCACCGAGAACGGTTTTGCCAGATAATCATCCGCCCCGGTTTCCAGGCCGGTAATACGATCGGTTTCACTGCTGCGGGCGCTAATGATGATAATGGGCAGGTAGCGGGTCATCTGGCGGATACGGCGGCAAATTTCCAGGCCGTCGACGTTCGGCAGCATCAGATCGAGGATCACCGCGTCCCACGGCTGTTTTTCCAGAAGCGGTAACGCCTTCCCCCCATCCGGCTCGTGGGTAATGGTGTAGCCTTCATCTTCTAAGTTGAGGCGCAGGAGCGCCGCAATATCGTGGTCATCTTCCACCAGCAGGATCTGCTTCATCGGTAAGCCTTTATTCAATTTTTATGACGTAAGCTTACCTGATTTCGCAGGGATGAAGAGTTCACATTTTGTTTAAGATTTCACGAGCAACGTCAGCACTTCGTAATGCGCGGTGTGCGGGAACATATCAAAGAGCTGAACGCGCTCAATGCGGTAACCCGGCAGGCTGGCGATATCTTTCGCCATAGTCTGTGCGTTACAGCTGGAATAAACGATGTACTTAGGCGCCATCTGGCTCAGGTAATCGCACAGTGCCTGGCCAATGCCCCGGCGCGGCGGGTTCACCAGCACCAGCTCCGGCACGTTGCCCTGCCCGGTCGCGAACCGGGTGGAGTCCAGCGCCTGAAAGTGCAGATTGGTTAACCCCAGCTCCGCGGCGGACTGTTTCGCACAGGCGATGGCCTCAGCAGAGATTTCAATCCCAGTGAGCTGCATCTCAGGCGTGGCGCAGTGCAGGCCAAAGCCGCCGACGCCGCAGAACAGATCCCACATATGATGAACCTGTAACGCGCGCACCCAGTCGCGCGCGGTGGCGTACAGCGCGCTGGCGACGGTGGGGTTAGTCTGGAAGAAACTTTGCGGACGGATCCACAGCGGCACGCCGTTAAAGTTCTCCGCCAGCGCATGCTGTTCGGTGAAGAAAATCTCTTTCTCCCCTTCCATAATCGCCATGTGCACCGGCTGAATGTTGGCCGTAATCACCCGCAACGGCGGAAGCTGGGTCTGCAATGCCGGCAGCGCTGCGCGCAGTTGCTCCAGCTTGCTCTCTGAGCGCAGCACGAAGCGCAGCATCATGCCGCCGTCGATCTGGCTTTCGGTCAGCAGGAGGTATTTCAGCTCGCCGCGCCTGCGGGCAACGTTATAGGGCGTTAACCCCGCGCGGGCGATAAACGGCTTCAGTGCGGCAAACACCGGTTCAAACGAAGCGGGATACAGCGGGCAGGCGGTGAGGTCTTCCGGCGTGCCGTCACGGTGGAGCATGCCCAGCAGCGGCTTTTCGACGCTGCCGCTGACCACCATTTTGGCTTTATTGCGAAAGCCCTGCTCCGGCCCGCTGACGGGTGCGCACCACTCGCCTACCGCGTGGCCGGCAAGCAGCTGCTGTAAATCGGCCATTTTGGCGGTGAGTTGTTGAGAGACCGGCTGTTCTATCCACTGACAGGAGCGGCAGCGACCGGCGTCATAGAGTGCGCACTGCATATGAAAACCTCAAGGAAAACGAGGGCTGCGATTATACACATTATTGCAGGCGGAAGAACCGCCGACTGGAGGCGGGAACATAGAGCAGGCAGAGCACCAGCATGTCCGGCAATTTCTGCATCACTAAGGAATGGAAAATCTCGCGGCGGGAACCGCCGGGAATGCTGAACAGCTCCGGATAGCCGTAGCCCAGCGAGGCGGCCCACAGATAGCTGGCAGCGGTGATCTGCGTAAGAAAATAGACCCAGCGCGCCCAGTTGCGCCCCTTTACCAGCGAGAACGCGCAGTAGATCTCAATAAACACCAACATCAGGCTACTGAGAAACACCAGCGTCAGATTCCACGTCTGCGCGCTGCGATGAATGAACTCCCCCATGCCCCGCGGGCCCAGCGTGTTCATAATCATCAGCACATCCAGGCAGCGGATCATAATAATGGCGAGCGCCGCCACCTGAACCAGCGCAGGGACGTTCGGACGGGCGTGCGAATGACGTGTTTTTTGCAAGAATCCCAATGTTTTTACTTCCCTGAAAAACAGTGCCGCGTCATACGCGGCACATCACTGGAAATAATAATTCCTTCAGCCGCGTCTTGCACGCTGGATATCGCGAACGCGCTGCTTTTCCGCGCGCGCCATCAAATACCAGGCGATAAATCCGACAATTCCGACCACGCCAAGGATGATAGACGCCAGAGCGTTAATCTCCGGATTTACCCCCATGCGCACGCTGGAGAAGACCAGCATCGGCAGCGTCGTCGCGCCCGGCCCCGAGACAAAGCTGGCGATAACGAGATCGTCGAGCGAGAGCGTGAACGCCAGCAGCCAGCCGGAGATGACCGCCGGCATAATCATCGGCAGCGTGATGATGAAGAAAACCTTCAGCGGCGTGGCGCCGAGATCCATCGCCGCCTCTTCAATGGAGCGGTCCAGCTCGCGCAGACGCGAGGAGATCACCACCGCCACGTACGCCGTACAGAAGGTCACGTGCGCCAGCCAGATGGTAAGCATCCCGCGATCCGCCGGCCAGCCGATGGCGTGCGCCAGCGCCACAAACAGCAGCAGCAGCGACAGGCCGGTGATCACGTCCGGCATCACCAGCGGCGCGGTGATCATAAACGCAAAGCCGTTGGCCCCGCGGAAGCGGCCAAAGCGCACCATCACCAGCGCGGCAATCGTGCCCAGCACGCAGGCCATCGTCGCCGCCAGCGCTGCAATGGTCAGGCTTAATCCGACCGCGCTCATCATCGCCTCGTCGTGGAACAGCGCGCTATACCAGCGCGTTGACCAGCCCGCCCAGACGGTCACCAGCTTTGAGCTGTTGAACGAGTAGATCACCAGCATCAGCATCGGCGCGTACAGGAAGGTGAAGCCAATCACCAGGATCAGAATGCGCCACGGAGAGCGTACTACCGGCAAGTTGTTCATCCGCGATCTCCCATCTGTTTCTGCTGATGCTTGTGGAACCACATGATCGGCACGATCAGCAGCAGCAACATGACGATCGCCACCGCCGAGGCCACCGGCCAGTCGCGGTTATTGAAGAACTCCTGCCACAGCACGCGGCCAATCATGATACTGTCCGGTCCGCCGAGGAGTTCCGGGATCACAAACTCCCCGACCGCCGGGATAAACACCAGCATCGACCCGGCAATGATCCCGCCTTTGGTCAGCGGCACGATCACGCTGAAGAAGGTCTTCAGCGGCCGCGCGCCGAGATCCAGCGAGGCTTCCACCAGCGAGTAGTCAATGCGCGTCAGGGCGGTGTAAATCGGCAGCACCATAAACGGCAGGTAGGCGTAAACAATCCCGATATACACCGCGAGGTTGGTGTGCAGGATGGTCAACGGCTGGTCGATGACGCCAAGCCACAGCAGAAAGTTATTCAGGATGCCGTTATTTTTCAGGATCCCCATCCAGGCGTATACGCGGATCAGGAACGACGTCCACGACGGTAAAATCACCAGCAGCAGCAAAATGTTTCGCGTTGACGGTTTGCTGTGCGCCACCGCCCACGCCAGCGGGTAGCCCATCAGCAGACAGCAAATCGTCGAGACGGCAGCCACCTGCAACGACTGCAAATAGGCTTCGAAATAGAGCGGATCCTCGGTGAGCTGGAGGAAGTTGCCCAGAT
The DNA here is from genome assembly GCF_014895905.1 of Enterobacter cloacae complex sp. P15RS. Lineage (NCBI taxonomy): Bacteria > Pseudomonadati > Pseudomonadota > Gammaproteobacteria > Enterobacterales > Enterobacteriaceae > Enterobacter > Enterobacter cloacae complex sp. P15RS. Next base: position 106,225 of record NZ_JADBQL010000003.1, read on the forward strand.
TTAGCGTCAGCGTCAGCTGCCCGTCGGCCCACTCCCACAGATCGGTGTAAGGCGGGATCGCCCGCGCCATCTCCGCCAGGCTGATCTTAAAGACGATCAGGAATGGCAGCAGAAACAGCAGGATCAGCCAGATATACGGCATGGCGATGACCAGCTTGCGGCCATGCGCCATCTGCACGCGCGCCAGCCAGCGCGCTAAGCCGCCCGGTGTTTTGCGGGCTGGAGGTTCAAGTGTACTCATGGCCGCTCCTTATACCGTCAGTACGACGCAGCTGTCCGCATCCCAGCACAGGCTCACTTCGTCGCCCCAGGTTGGCTGTCCCTTGCGATACCGGTGCTCGTTCTGTAGCTGGGCGCTGAGCATCTGCCCGCTTTTCAGGCGAACGTGATAAATCGACAGGTCGCCGAGATAGGCAATGTGCACCACTTCGCCCACGGCAAAGTTATAGCCATCGGCGGGCGGCTCATCGCAGAGCATGATTTTTTCCGGGCGCAGGGCCACGTAGACCGGCACGTTGTCCACCACGGAGTTGTCAGAGTCAACCTTCAGCGGGTGCACCAGCCCCGGCGATTCTATCACCAGGCCATCGTCCTGACGCTCCTTCAGCAGCCCTTCAAAGACGTTCACCGAGCCGATAAACTCCGCGCTGTAGCGGGTGGTCGGGTGCTCGTAGATCTCTTCCGGCTCGCCAATCTGCACGAACTTACCGCGATTCATGATCGCAATGCGCCCGGCCATGGTCATCGCCTCTTCCTGGTCGTGGGTCACCATCACGCAGGTCACGCCCACGCGCTCGAGGATATCCACCACTTCCAGCTGCATCCGGTCGCGCAGCTTTTTATCCAGGGCGCCCATCGGCTCGTCGAGCAGCAGCAGCTTCGGACGCTTCGCCAGGCTTCTTGCCAGCGCCACGCGCTGACGCTGGCCGCCTGAAAGCTGGTGCGGCTTGCGCTTCGCGAACTCCTGCATGTGCACCAGGCTCAGCATCTCCGCCACGCGCGCGGTGATTTCGGCTTTCGGCAGCTTGTCCTGCTTCAGGCCGAAGGCGATATTCTGCTCGACGGTCATGTGCGGAAACAGCGCGTAGGACTGAAACATCATGTTTATGGGCCGCTGGTATGGCGGCACGCTGGATAGATCAACGCCGTCCAGCACTATCTGCCCGGCGGTCGGCTGTTCAAACCCGGCGAGCATGCGCAGCAGCGTGGACTTACCGCAGCCCGATGCGCCGAGCAGGGCGAATATTTCGCCTTTGTAGATCGTCAGGCTGACGTCGTCCACGGCATGCTGGCCGTCGAAGGATTTGGTGAGGTTACGAATTTCAAGAAGCGGGGTCAGCGCTTTACGGACTTTCGCCTGCGGGCGGGGGATCGCGTCATTCACGGGGTGCTCTCCGGCATAGATCAACACTGGTGCAAACGCACCGTCAGGGTGCGCATCGCCGGGCGGCGCTAACGCTTGCCCGGCCTACGAGTTGTGTCGGCCCGGTAAGCGTTAGCGCCACCGGGCAACGATATCAAACGCCGTTACTTACCGCTTTTCACCTTCGTCCACGCGCGGGTACGCACGCGGTCGATCTTAGGCTCCTGCACCTTCAGGGTGAACAGCTTGGCAAAGACGTCCGCTGGCGGATAGATCGCCGGGTTATTGCGGATATCCTCGCTGACCATCGGCACGGAGGCCTTGTTACCGTTAGCGTAGTAAACGTGGTCGCTAATGTGGGCAATCACTTCCGGACGCATCAGGTAGTTGAGGAACTGATACGCTTCCTCTTTGTTTTTCGCATCAGCCGGCATGGCGAAGACGTCGAAGAACGCCAGCGCGCCCTCTTTCGGAATGAAGTAGGAAACATTCACGCCGTTTTTCGCCTCTTTCGCACGGTTCGCCGCCTGCCAGACGTCACCCGCCCAGCCGATCGCTACGCAGATATCGCCGTTCGCCAGGTCGTTGATGTACTGAGAGGAGTGGAAGTAGCGAATATTCGGACGCAGCTTCAGCAGCAGGTCGGTTGCCGGACCGGTGTAGTCGTCGGCCTTGCTGCTGTTGGGATCTTTGCCGAGATAGTTAAGCACGGTGGCAAAAATTTCTTCCGGCGCATCGAGGAAAGAGACGCCGCAGCTTTTGAGCTTTTCAAGGTTTTCCGGCTTCAGCACCACGTCCCAGCTGTCCAGCTTGACGTCCGGGCCCAGCGCGGCTTTGACCTTATCCACGTTAAAGCCGATGCCGGTGGTCGCCCACAGGTATGGCATCGCGTATTTATTCTCCGGATCGTGCTTAGCCACCAGCTTCAGCACCTCCGGGTCGAGGTTTTTCCAGTTGGGTAATTTGCTCTTATCCAGCGGCTGGAAAACGCCGGCGGTCAGCTGACGCTCAAGGAAACTTGCCGACGGCACAACCAGGTCAAAGCCGGTGCTGCCCGCCATCAGTTTGCCTTCCAGCACTTCGTTGGAATCGAATACGTCGTAGACCACTTTAATGCCGGTCTCTTTTTCAAAATTGGCGACGGTGTCCGGCGCAATATAGTCAGACCAGTTATAAACGTGCAGCGTTTTTTGTTCCGCAGCGAGCGTGCCGGCAGAGACGGCCATCAGAGCACCCGCAACCAGACCCGATAACCATTTTTTATTCAAGGCGATCATATTGTTATTCCTTCTGAAAGCTCGTTAACAAACGAACCAAAACTGTGCAGCCTGAAGATATGCAATAATCATGCATAGTTTGTCGCTCTGCCCGAAATAAATATAACCCCCTTTTTCCGGCAGGATCCGCTCGCTTTTTTAAGCATCGCAAGAATAACTGTAGCCCGTGTCTCCGGCTATAGCCCAGACGAAAAAACGCCTTTTATCAATTTTTTATGCAGATTATGTCTACGTGATAAGCCGAAACGGCCTGAGAGGAGGTGAAAAATTCTTTAAAGAAAGGTTAAAAGCAGCAGAAAAAACGGTGTTATGCAGCCGCTCTGGCAGCGACTGCGCAAAAGTCAGACGGCATTAGTGGAGAAAATTGGGAGATGCATCATTATTCTCAGCATCATCTTCCGCGCTGTACAGCAGGTGGTGTGCGTTGGCTTCCATCATTACCATGGAAATCTGCTCTTCGCTCAGGCGCATAAACCAGGCGAACTGCTTGAAGGAGAGCCCGGCGCCGGAGAATAAAGACTGGCAAACCACCAGCTTCGGCAGGTTATCATCCTGTATGTCGAGAAACGCTTTGACCGTCAGAGAGCTGGCGTTAATTGCAGACAGATCGGACGCCAGCGCCAGCAGCGCGGAAGGCTTCACTTCGGCCAGCGCCGAGAAAAGAATGACGTCGTTAATCAGATCGATTTTGGCATCAAAAATGCCGTCGAAATTTTGCATGTGAGGCAGATGCAGCGCCTGGCAGGAGTCGCATTCGAAGAAAGTAATACCGGCATCATCGAGCCATTGACGTAACGTATCCAGTGTAGGTACGACCTGTAAATCCATCGCTGTGCAGCCTCTTAAATAAAAACGTTGTCCAGATTACGCAAAAAGTGCGCGCCGATCCATTTAACCGCCCGTTTTCAGGCAAAATCCCGGCGTTGCGTGACGTTCAATCCACGCGATCATTTTACCTGCAATATCGACGCCCGTGGTTTTTTCCACCCCTTCCAGTCCCGGCGAGGCGTTGACCTCCATCACCAGCGGCCCGCGCTCGGCGCGCAGCAGATCGACCCCCGCAACGTCCAGGCCTAACGTCTGTGCGGCTTTCACCGCGATCGCACGCTCGCGCTCGCTGATAATGGCCACCCGCGCAATGCCGCCGCGGTGCAGGTTTGAGCGGAAGTCGCCCTCTTTCGCCTGCCGCTCAATGGCAGCCACCACTTCATCGCCCACCACAAAGCAGCGGATATCGCACCCTTTGGCCTCTTTAATATATTCCTGCACCAGAATATGGGCATTCAGACCGCGAAACGCGTCAATCACGCTTTCAGCCGCCTGACGCGTCTCCGCCAGTACCACCCCGATTCCCTGCGTGCCTTCCACCAGCTTTATGACCAGCGGCGCACCGCCCACCATGTCGATCAAATCGCTGGTGTCGTCCGGGGAGTGGGCAATCCCGGTGACGGGCAGATCGATCCCCTGGCGCGCCAGCAGCTGTAGCGAGCGCAGTTTATCGCGGGCGCGGGAAATCGCCACGGACTCGTTGAGCGGATAGCTTCCCAGCATTTCAAACTGGCGCAGCGCAGCCGTGCCGTAATAGGTGATCTGGGAGCCAATGCGGGGGATCACCGCATCGAAGTGCGGCAGCTTGCGGCCCTTGTAGTGAATCGACGACGCCGCAGGGTCGATGTTCATATAGCAGGACATCGGATCGAGGATCTCAATCTGATGCCCGCGCTTCGCCGCCGCTTCTCGCAGACGTTTACATGAATAGAGCGTTCCATCCCGGGACAATATGGCAATCTTCACCCTGCACCTCTCTAAAGACATGGTAAAAGCCTGCCTATCATACACGAGGCGCGGGAGGAATGGACTACCGCGTTGCCCAGCCCTGCTTGTGCAGGTAATCAAGAATGAACGGGCGGCTCTCCTTGATAATGGTACGACGAATATGGTCGCTCCAGGTGTCGCGACGGTTGTTGCTGTCGCGCGTCAGGTAGTAGTTCGCCAGCTCTTCGTCGTATTGATTCAGAACGTCCTGGTCGACCGGCTGGTAGTGGTTTTCATGCACCAGCATCGCGGCAGGAATACGCGGCTTCAGATCCGGGTTGTCCGCCGGCCAGCCGAGGCACAGGCCAAACAGCGGCAGCACGTGTTTCGGCAGCTTCAGCAGCTCGGTCACGCTTTCGATGTTGTTGCGCAGCCCGCCGATATACACCCCGCCAAGCCCCAGCGATTCCGCCGCCGTGAAGGCGTTTTGCGCCATCAGCGCCGTATCGACCACGCCCAGCAGCAGCTGTTCCGCCAGCCCCAGCTCCGCCTCAGGGCAGATTTGCAGGTGACGGTTAAAATCGGCGCAGAACACCCAGAACTCGGCCGCCTGGGCAACGTGCTTTTGTCCACCCGTGAGCGTCACCAGCTGTTCACGCATCGCCGGATCGGTGATGCGGATAATCGAGCTGCACTGCAAAAAGCTGGAGCTGGAGGTACCGCGCGCGCTGTCGATGATCGCTTCCCGCTGCGCCTGAGTAATTGGCTCATCGGTAAAATGGCGAATGGAACGGTGGGAACGAAGCAGGTCAATGGTTGGCGTCATTTTGTCTCTCTTTGTATTGCGTAAAACGTATGGCAGCCAGTATAGGCAATGATCCCCATGATGTAATTGGCGAAACATAGCCTGACTGTATCAAAGTGACAGGTGAAACCTTCTTTCCATGACGACAGGTTATCGTGCACTATAGGCATTATTCGCCGTCAGGCTTGTTTTTTGAGGAGAGAGAAATGTTTGCAGTAATTTTTGGTCGTCCAGGATGTCCTTACTGTGTGCGCGCGAAAGAGCTGGCTGAGAAACTGACTGAAGAACGTGATGATTTTAACTTCCGCTACGTGGATATCCACGCGGAAGGCATCAGCAAAGCCGATCTGGAAAAAACCGTGGGTAAACCGGTTGAAACCGTGCCGCAGATCTTCCTCGACCAGAAACACATCGGCGGCTGCACCGATTTTGAAGCCTACGCCAAAGAGCACCTTGGCCTGTTTGCCGCTCAGTAAGGCAATCCGAAGACGCCCTCACCCTGAGGGCGTTTTTATTTACGGTGCTTCCGCTGTTGCAGCAGGCTGCGCGTAAATAAGAAACACAGCGCGCCCAGCGCACACCAGAAAACGCCGCTCAACAACCACGCCACTTCCTGCCAGACGCTTCTCGACGAGAGAAACAGCACGCGCATCAGAAGCAAGCAGATGGGCGCCGCAAGGATTGCCCCCAGAAGCGGCATCACCACCTCGCCTTTGCGCGAGAGAAAACTGGCCACTGCCCCCGGCAGAATGAAAAACAGCAGGCCCAGCTCCGGATGACCGGACGCTCTGAAGGCGCCCTTCACGTTAAATGCAAGCGACATGCAAACGACCGTAAACAGCAAAAAACAGCTGATGACGCCAGCCCAGTTTCGTTTAAAGTTCAAACTATCCTCCTGACTTATCTCTATCAAATACAAAAATCGTCCGGTGGACGCCCAGTCAGATAAAGCATTGCGGCAATCCTTGCCAAAACACGCACGGAAGTCGTGCGATAATAGGTGGCTGTCGGTAGCTATTACGATTAAACTAACCGCCTGCTAGTGTTTAGGGTATTTATCAGGAAGCAGGGAGAGTCTCAGTGATTCCCTGACTCTGAAAACAGTAGCCCAAATAGTCCTTTCATTCAACAACTTACTGGTAAACAAGAAGTTAGCCTCCGTGAATATAAACGTCGCAGACTTGTTAAATGGGAATTACATCCTGTTATTATTTGTGGTACTGGCACTGGGCCTTTGTCTGGGTAAATTGCGCCTGGGTTCAGTTCAACTTGGTAATTCCATTGGCGTTTTAGTCGTCTCGCTGTTATTAGGTCAGCAACATTTCAGTATTAACACGGACGCGCTTAACTTAGGTTTCATGCTGTTTATTTTTTGCGTAGGCGTGGAAGCCGGCCCGAACTTTTTTTCGATTTTCTTCCGTGATGGCAAAAATTATCTGATGCTGGCGCTGGTGATGGTCGGCAGCGCGCTGCTGATTGCGTTAGGGCTGGGCAAACTGTTTGGCTGGGACATCGGCTTAACGGCCGGTATGCTGGCCGGCTCGATGACCTCCACGCCGGTGCTTGTGGGTGCCGGGGACACGCTTCGTCATTCTGGCATGGCAGGCACGCCGCTTTCCGTCGCGCTGGACAACCTGAGCCTGGGCTATGCCCTGACCTATCTGATTGGTCTGGTAAGCCTGATTGTTGGCGCGCGCTATCTGCCGAAACTTCAGCATCAGGATCTCCAGACCAGCGCCCAGACCATTGCCCGCGAGCGCGGCCTGGACACGGACTCCAAACGTAAGGTTTACCTGCCGGTGATCCGCGCGTACCGGGTCGGCCCGGAGCTGGTTGCCTGGACTGACGGGAAAAACCTGCGCGAACTTGGGATCTACCGTCAGACCGGCTGCTACATCGAACGAATTCGTCGTAACGGTATTCTGGCTAACCCGGACGGTGACGCGGTGCTCCAGATGGGCGATGACATCGCCCTGGTCGGCTACCCGGACGCCCACGCGCGTCTCGATCCCAGCTTCCGCAACGGGAAAGAGGTGTTCGACCGCGACCTGCTGGACATGCGTATCGTCACCGAAGAGATTGTGGTGAAAAACCACAACGCCGTGGGCCGCCGTCTGGCGCAGCTGAAGCTGACCGACCACGGCTGTTTCCTCAACCGCGTGATCCGCAGCCAGATTGAAATGCCTATCGACGATAACATTGTGCTCAATAAAGGCGACGTGTTGCAGGTCAGCGGCGATGCCCGACGTGTTAAAACGGTTGCCGACCGTATCGGCTTTATCTCCATTCACAGCCAGGTGACGGACCTGTTAGCGTTCTGCGCCTTCTTCATTGTCGGCCTGATGATTGGGATGATCACCTTCCAGTTCAGCAACTTTAGCTTCGGCATCGGTAACGCTGCCGGCCTGCTGTTCGCCGGGATCATGCTGGGCTTCCTGCGAGCGAACCATCCGACCTTCGGCTATATCCCTCAGGGGGCGCTGAACATGGTGAAAGAGTTCGGCCTGATGGTCTTTATGGCGGGTGTCGGCTTAAGCGCCGGGAGCGGCATTGGCAACGGCCTGGGCGCTGTCGGCTGGCAAATGTTGCTTTCCGGACTTGTCGTCAGCCTGGTGCCAGTGGTGATCTGCTTCCTGTTCGGTGCCTACGTGTTACGCATGAACCGCGCCCTGCTCTTCGGCGCGATGATGGGCGCGCGTACCTGCGCACCGGCGATGGAAATCATCAGCGACACCGCGCGCAGCAATATCCCGGCGCTGGGCTATGCAGGCACGTACGCGATCGCAAACGTGCTGCTGACGCTGGCAGGTACGCTGATCGTCATTATCTGGCCTGGACTCGGATAAGTCTCAAGTTTGCGCGTGGCTGAAAAAATTTTCGTTACGCGCAGAACTTTTTACACAGGTCACAGTCATAACTATTGCCACTGCTTTTCTTTGATGTCCCCAATTTGTGGAGCCCATCAACCCCGCCGTTTTGGTTCAAGGTTGATGGGTTTTTTGTTGCCTGAAATTTACCCATCTTTCCATTTTCGCTTCCCCCAGCTCATGTAAACATATATGATTTATCGAATGTGAATGAAATACCCTCAGGATGACCAAATGCTTCACCCCCTTCAGCTTTTCAAAACCCTCTCCGACGAAACGCGGCTCGCCATCGTCATGCTGCTGCGTGAAGCGGGGGAACTGTGCGTCTGCGATCTCTGCGCCGCCACCAACGAGCCACAGCCGAAAGTCTCCCGCCATATGGCACTGCTCCGCGAGGCCGGGCTGGTCATCGACCGGCGTGAAGGGAAATGGGTCCATTACCGTTTATCTCCGAACATGCCCGCGTGGGCAGCGTCCATTATCGATAACAGCTGGAACTGCCTGCGTGAAGACACCCGCCTGAAGCTGAAAGGTAAAGTTCCGGGTGCATGCTAAGCAAAACATATTCACTAAATCAGATATAATGGAGTAAACAATGTTTCTGGCAGGAGCGATTTTTTTATTCACGCTGGTGCTGGTCATCTGGCAACCCAGAGGGCTCAGCATTGGCTGGAGCGCGACCATTGGCGCCGCGCTGGCGCTGGCGAGCGGCGTTATTCATATTAACGATATTCCGGTGGTCTGGAATATCGTCTGGAACGCCACGGCCACGTTTATCGCGGTGATCGTTATCAGCCTGCTGCTGGATGAGTCCGGTTTTTTCGAGTGGGCGGCGCTGCACGTTGCCCGCTGGGGAAACGGTCGGGGGCGGTTGCTGTTTACCTGGATCGTGCTGCTGGGTGCGGCCGTTGCGGCGCTGTTCGCCAATGACGGTGCGGCGCTAATCCTGACGCCTATCGTTATCGCCATGCTGCTGGCACTCGGGTTTAGTCAACAAGCCACGCTGGCGTTTGTGATGGCGGCAGGCTTTATCGCCGATACCGCCAGCCTGCCGCTGATTGTCTCCAACCTGGTCAACATTGTGTCGGCAGACTTCTTCTCGCTGGGGTTCAGCGAATACGCCTCGGTGATGATCCCGGTTGATATCGCCGCGATTGCCGCAACGCTCATCGTGCTGCACCTGTTCTTTCGCAGGGAAATTCCTCCGACGTACGATCTGGCGAAACTCCGGGAGCCGGCACGGGCCATAAACGATCTGCCAACCTTCAGGACGGGCTGGATCGTGCTGCTGCTACTTCTCGTCGGATTCTTTGTGCTTGAGCCTCTCGACATCCCTGTCAGCGCCATCGCGAGCGTGGGCGCGCTGATTTTGTTTGCCGTCGCAAAACGCGGGCACGCTATCAATACCGGAAAAGTGCTTCGCGGCGCACCGTGGCAGATCGTTATCTTCTCGCTGGGGATGTATCTGGTGGTGTATGGCCTGCGCAACGCCGGGCTGACGGAGCATCTCTCAGACGTTCTGGATCGCTTAGCCGGTTATGGACTCTGGGCCACCACGCTGGGCACCGGATTCATCACCGCCTTCCTGTCATCCATAATGAACAATATGCCAACGGTACTGATTGGTGCGCTCTCAATTGATGGCAGTTCGGCAACAGGTTTGATTAAAGAGGCGATGATTTACGCGAACGTGATTGGTTGCGATCTGGGGCCGAAAATCACCCCTATCGGTAGCCTGGCCACCCTGCTCTGGCTCCATGTACTGGCGCAGAAAAACATGATCGTTTCCTGGAGCTACTATTTCCGGACGGGCTTGATAATGACGCTGCCGGTCCTGTTTGTAACGCTTGCCGCGCTGGCGTTACGTCTCTCCGTTACACTGTAGTGAGTACCTGATATGAGCAACATTACCATTTACCACAACCCCGCCTGCGGCACGTCGCGCAATACGCTGGAGATGATCCGCAACAGCGGCACCGAACCCGAGATTATTTTGTATCTGGAGACGCCGCCGTCTCGCGACGAACTGGTGAAGCTGCTGGCTGAGATGGGCATTTCACCCCGCGATCTGCTGCGAAAAAACGTGGAGCCTTACGAAAACCTTGGCCTGGCGGAAGACAGGTTTAGCGACAGCCAGCTCGTTGACTACATGCTGCACTATCCGATTCTGATCAATCGCCCGATTGTCGTTACTCCGCTGGGGACGAGGCTGTGTCGCCCGTCGGAGCGCGTACTGGATATTCTGCCCTACGCACAAAAAGGGGCGTTCACCAAAGAGGATGGCGAAGCGGTTGTAGACGCTTCCGGCAAAAAAATTCAGGGACGGTAACGTCGCGGTTGCCCTGCGGTTAATCGCAGGGCACCTGCTCCCGCGCGATGCGTCCCACCATCGTCCGAATCTCCTCCCGGGTTAGCGGCGCGCGGTCGGTCACGAAGTGCAGCGTCATCCCTTCGATAAACGCATCCAGCGCGCGGGCGGTCGCCGGATCGAACCACTGTTCAAGCGTGGTCTGGCTCATCTTCATCCAGTCCTGCATGACCGTTTTCAGCGCGGCGCTGCGGTGCATAAAGGCGTACAGCTGATACATCAGCGCCATATTGTGTGGCGTGGTCACGGCTGAGCTGTGGATCAGCGTGGTAATGGCCTCGCATGCCCTCTCCCGCCCGGTAACGCCCGCGAAGAAATCCCGGTACTGCCTGGACATCTGCTGCGTAAACCACGTGAATGCCTCTTCCAGCAGCGACTCCATCCCGTCGAAATAGTAGGTCATCGACCCCAGCGGTACGCCTGCGCAGGTGGCAATCTTGCGGTGCGTGACGGCATGAATACCGTGCTCTGCAATAGTGTCCAGCGTCGCCTGAAGTATCTTCTCCCGACGGTTAGGGTCGTTCGGTGGTCTGCTCATAAATTCCTCATCCGGTTTGTGTACAAATGTACACAAAGTTGCTAGTGTTGTCGCTATTGTTGTTCTTCTGGTGCTGATCCCAATGACGTTATCTTCTCCCCGCAAAGCCCTGCATCTGCGCATGTGGGCGCTGTTTATGTTCTTCTTCATACCCGGGCTGCTGATGGCTTCCTGGGCGACGCGCACCCCGGCCATCCGCGATACGCTATCCGTCTCGACGGCAGAGATGGGGATTGTGCTGTTTGGCCTGTCGATTGGCTCGATGAGCGGCATCCTGTGCTCGGCCTGGCTGGTGAAGCGCTTTGGCACCCGTACGGTGATCCGCACGACCATGTGCTTCGCCGTGGTCGGAATGGTCGCGCTGAGCGTGGCGCTGTGGTTTGCCTCGCCCCTGATGTTCGCCCTCGGGCTGATGGTGTTCGGCGGGAGCTTTGGTGCGGCAGAAGTCGCCATTAACGTTGAAGGCGCCGCCGTCGAGAAGGAGATGAACAAAACGGTGCTGCCGATGATGCATGGCTTTTACAGCCTCGGCACGCTGGCGGGCGCGGGCGTGGGGATGGCGCTGACGGCGCTGGGCATTGCGGCTAACGTGCATATTTTGCTGGCGGCGCTGGTCTGCATTATCCCTATCCTCACCGGCATCAGGGCTATTCCCGCCGGTACGGGACAAAACGCCTCGGATGAACAGAAGTCTGCGGCAAAAGGGTTGCCCTTCTACCGTGACTTCCAGCTGATGCTGATTGGCGTGGTCGTGCTGGCGATGGCGTTTGCAGAAGGTTCCGCCAACGACTGGCTGCCGCTGCTGATGGTGGACGGACACGGCTTTAGCCCCACCTCCGGCTCGCTGATCTACGCCGGGTTTACGCTCGGCATGACCGTCGGGCGCTTCACCGGCGGCTGGTTTATCGACCGCTACAGCCGCGTGGCGGTGGTGCGTGCCAGCGCTCTGCTGGGCGGGCTGGGCATCGCGATGATCATCTTTGTGGATGTTGACTGGATTGCTGGCGTGTCGGTGATCCTGTGGGGACTTGGCGCCTCCCTTGGCTTCCCGCTGACCATTTCTGCTGCCAGCGATACCGGCCCGGATGCGCCGACGCGCGTGAGCGTGGTGGCAACCACCGGCTACCTCGCCTTCCTGGTGGGGCCGCCGCTGCTTGGGTTCCTCGGTGAGCACTACGGATTACGCAGCGCGATGCTGGTGGTATTAGGGTTAGTTATTATTGCCGCACTGGTGGCGCGTGCGGTGGCAAAACCGGAAGCAGAAACAACGTCAATGGAGAAGGGATATGAGCGTTAAACTGATTGCAGTCGACATGGATGGCTCCTTCCTGAGCGATGCGAAAACCTATAATCGTGCGCGTTTTCTGGCGCAGTACGCGCGCATGAAAGAGCAAGGCATCCGTTTTGTGGTTGCCAGCGGAAACCAGTACTACCAGCTGATCTCGTTTTTCCCGGAGATCGCCCATGAAATCGCGTTCGTGGCCGAAAACGGCGGCTGGGTGGTGGATGCCGGCGAAGACGTGTTCAACGGCGAACTGTCGAAAGCGCACTTCCTGACCGTCGCCACCCTGCTGAATGAGGTACCCGGCATTGAAATTATCGCCTGCGGTAAAAACAGCGCCTACACGCTGCAAACCTATGACGACCTCTTCAAAGCGGTCGCCGCAAAGTACTATCACCGTCTTGAAAGCGTCAGCAGCTTTGACCATCTCAACGATATTTTCTTCAAGTTCGGGCTTAACGTTTCCGACGAAGAGATCCCGCGTATTCAGGCGCTGCTGCACGAAAAGCTCGGCGACATCATGGTGCCGGTGACCACCGGACACGGCAGTATCGACCTGATCATCCCCGGCGTGCATAAAGCTAACGGCCTGCGGATCCTTCAGGCGCGCTGGGGCATTGAAGACAGCGAAGTGGTGGCCTTTGGCGACAGCGGTAACGACGTGGAGATGTTGCGCCAGGCAGGGTATGGCTTCGCGATGGCGAATGCCAAACCGCACATTAAGGCGGTGGCCCGCTATGAAGCGCCGAACAATAATGACGAAGGCGTACTGGACGTGATTGATAAGGTGCTGGATGGGAAGGCGCCGTTTAATTGATTCCTTGCGCTCCACAGGGAGAGGGAGAACACCCAGCCCGTAGGCCCGGTAAGCGCAGCGCCACCGGGCAAAATTTACTGCGGCCTGATGCCCTCCCCCCGCAGAGAGAGGGAATAAGGATTACGGTTGCAGTGCGCTTCCGACGCGTTTGTCCTTCAGGAACACCACCATCAGCCCTACCCACAGCACGCCGTTGGCAAGGTTAAACAGGCTGAAGAGCCCGTTGCCGCCAAACGCGTAAGCATGCTTGCTCACCTCAATACCGACGGTAAAAATCAGCATTTGCAGCATCCCCATCGCGGCGGATACCGTGCCTTTACTCATTTCGCTGGCAAACAGCGTGAGGCGCACCAGACCGGCATTCGCCACGCCAATACCAAACGCGTAAACGCTCAGCCCCGCGGTCATCCACAGGTACGCATGCGACGAGGCAACGGTCGCTACCGCCGCAACGATCAGCCCTGCCGCAATCGGCCAGCCGCCCATAATTATCAGTGAACGCACGGTACGGCGCGCCGTCAGACGCGCCAGCACCAGGTTTCCGATAATCAGCGCGCCAAAAATCGGCACCTGTAACAGGCCATACTCATAGCTGCTAAGCTGCTCGCCGCTGATGATAATGACCGGCGACTGGGCGATCCACGCCAGCAGCGGCAGGCTGACAAACCCCGTCGCCAGCGCGCCTGCGACAAAACGACCGTTTTTCAGCACCGCGTTATAATCACGGCCCAGCTCTTTAAGCGAGAGCTTTTCTCCCAGACGCGTCGCGGTCTCCGGCATCGCGCGGTGCAGGCCAAAGAAAGAGATAGCCGCAAGCAGGGCAAAGAGGACGAACATCCCTTCCCACGGCGCAACGTGCACCCATGCGGCCCCCACCAGCGGCCCCAGCAGCGGTGCAATCAGCGCCACGTTCGCCATCAGCGCGGTGATTTTGATACACACCGCCTCCTCAAACGACTCCTGAATGGCGGCATAGCCCACGGCGCCGATAAAGCACAGGCTCACGCCCTGAAGGAAGCGCAGCAGCGTAAACTGCTCAATGTTCTGCGCCAGCAGCGTGGCGAGACAGGTGACGATAAACCACACCACGCCCGTCAGCATCACCGGACGGCGGCCAATACGATCCGACAGCGGCCCTAACAGCCACTGTAAAAACATGCCGCCCGCGAGATAGGCGGTCATGGATGTTGGCACCCACTCAATACCTGCGTTGTACTGCTCAACCACGGCCAGCATGCCCGGCTGGATCATATCGTTGCCGATGTAGGTAGAGAATTCGTAAAGCACCAGACACAGAGGAAAAAGTAACGCCTGACGGCCCAGACGATTACCGGAAGAAGAACGGTTTATCATGCAATCTCTTTAGTATGAAAAAATCGCGATGAGTGTAATGAATTGCCGCTGTCTGAGATAGCACAATAACGTGAGAAAACAGAAATAACGCACTTATCGTTGTTGTTTAAGGTTTCCTTAAGTTGCCCTCGTTAAGATAGCGCTATTTCACGTTATTGACCGAAATTATGACACACGCCGTCAGCCCTTCAGAATTATCTACCTTACCGATAAATAAGACAAAACGCCTTTACCGGTTGCCCGCCCGCTTTTATGGTTATCAACTTTTCGCGCTGATCGCCCTCGCGGTGCTTTTTACCTGGCTTTCTCGCGATGAATCGCTCGACCGATGGCTAACCGGCTTCTGGTATGACGCCGCGACGCACCATTTTCCGCTACAGCAAAATCCGCTGCTGGATCTGCTGAACCATCGCCTGGCGAAATATATGGCCATTGCCCTGGCCGTCATCGCGCTGGTTTATGGGGCTTACAGACGCAATGCCCGGCTGGTGACGGCCGCGCTTCTGATGGGTCTGGGCGCGCTCGTTGTAGGAGCCCTGAAAAGCATGAGCCACCACAGCTGTCCGTGGGATCTGGTGGAATACGGCGGCAAAGCCGTCTCGTATCCCCTGTTCAGCGCGATTCCGGCAGACAGCGGACCGGGACGCTGCTTTCCCGGCGGCCACGCCTCGAGCGGGTTTATGGTCATGGGGCTGTTTTTTGCCTTCTGGCGTGAACGTCCGCGCCTGGCCTGGATCTTTGTCGCGTTGGGGGCCGCTCTGGGGCTGCTGATGGGCTTCGGGCAGGTCATGCGCGGCGCGCATTTTTTCTCTCACAACCTGTGGGCCGGGTGGTGGGTCTGGTTTTCCCAGGTGCTGGTTTACGGGCTGGTTTCTACCTGGTTTGCTAAAGAGTAACGATACGATGCTAGAGAATCTGAACTACGGACTGTTTTACCTGCTCAACGCCACGCCAGCGTCGCCGGAATGGATGATTGATCTCGCCACCTTCATTGCTAAGGATTTGATCAGCATCGTGCCGGCGCTGGCCGCGATCCTCTGGCTATGGGGCCCGCGCAAACAGGTCACCGCCCAGCGCCACCTGGTGATTAAAATGGCGATGGCCATCGGCGTCAGCGTGCTGGCAAGCTATGTGCTGGGGCTTGCCTTCCCGCACGATCGGCCGTTTGTCGAGCACGTCGGCTATAACTTCCTGCACCACGCGCCGGATGACTCGTTCCCGAGCGATCACGGCACGGTGATCTTCACCTTCGCGCTGGCCTTCCTGTTCTGGCATCGCATGTGGTCCGGCGTGGTGCTGATGGGGGTCGCCGTCGCCGTCGCCTGGTCCCGCGTCTATCTGGGCGTGCACTGGCCGCTGGACATGGTAGGCGGTTTCCTGGTGGGGCTGATGGGCTGCGTCAGCGCAGCCATTATGTGGAGCCTCTTTGGGCCGGCCCTTTACCGGGGATTATCGCAGGCCTATCGCGTTCTGTTTGCCCTCCCGATCCGCAAAGGATGGATACGTGACTAACCCCGGTCCGTCAGGTTACACTTGAGCCCCCGCCCTGCGGGGGCTCACTTTTTTAGCCCGAGGATCTATGGAAACACGTCGCGATGACCGCATTGCTCAGCTGCTTCAGGCGCTGAAGCGCAGCGACAAGCTGCATCTCAAGGAAGCCGCTACCCTGCTTGGCGTGTCTGAAATGACCATTCGTCGCGATCTGAACAGCGACAGCGCCCCCGTTGTGCTGCTTGGCGGGTACATTGTCCTGGAGCCGCGCAGCGCCAGCCATTACCTGTTAAGCGATCAAAAAACGCGTCTGGTGGAAGAGAAGCGCAAAGCCGCGCGGCTCGCCGCCTCGCTGGTGCAGCCGCATCAAACGCTGTTTTTTGACTGTGGTACGACAACGCCGTGGATCATCGAGGCCATCGACAGCAGCGTTCCTTTTACCGCCGTCTGTTATTCCCTGAATACCTTTCTGGCCTTGCAGGAAAAACCGGCGTGCCGGGTGATTTTGTGTGGCGGTGAGTTTCATGCCAGCAATGCCATCTTTAAGCCGCTGAATATTCAGGACACGCTGAGCAATGTATGCCCCGACATCGCCTTCTATTCTGCGGCGGGCGTGAACGTGCAGCAGGGCGCAACCTGCTTTAATCTTGAAGAGTTGCCGGTGAAACACTGGGCGCTCAACGCCGCGCAGCAGCATGTGCTGGTGGTTGATCACAGTAAGTTTGGCAAGGTCCGTCCGGCAAGGATGGGAGAACTGTCGCGCTTTGACGCCATCGTCAGCGATTGCCGCCCGGATGAAGAGCTGGTGTCGTATGCAAAGGCGCAGCAGGTGAAGTTGATGTATTGAAGTTGTGCCGGGTGGCGGCTTCGCCTTACCCGGCCTACAACGGCTCGAACGTAGGCCGGGTAAGCGCAGCGCCACCCGGCAAAAACTTAGCTAAACCAGCTGCCAAACCAGCCGTGGAATTTCATCAGCACAAAGTCCCACATCCGGCTAAAGAAGCCGCCCTCTTCTACCGCTTCCATTACCACCAGCGGACGCTGCTCAATGGATTTACCGTTAAGCTGGAAATCAATCGTCCCGACCACCTGGCCTTTTTTCAGCGGCGCGGTGAGCTGTGGCTCGGTCAGGGTATAGCTGGCTTTCAGGTTTTTCAGCTGACCGCGTGGAATGGTCACGGAACCGGCTTCACCCGCGCCCAGGTTCACTTCACTTTTATCCCCGAACCAGACGCGCTGGCTCACGAAGGTGGCATCCGGCTTAATCGGCGTGACGGTTTCAAAGAAGCGGAAACCCCAGGTCAGCAGTTTTTCTGATTCGTTAAACCGAATGCGGTCGGTTTTCGTCCCCAGCACCACCGAGATCAGGCGCATGTCGCCCTGGGTTGCGGAAGCCACCAGGTTATAGCCCGCGCCTGCGGTTGTCCCGGTTTTCATGCCGTCCACGTTAACGTTGCTGCTCCACAGCAGACGGTTACGGTTAGGCTGGCGGATATTGTTGAAGGTAAACTCTTTCTCTTTATGGATGGCGTACTCATCCGGCACGTCGTGGATCAGCGCTTTGCCCAGCAGCGCCATATCACGCGCGGTGCTGAACTGACCCGGCGCATCCAGGCCGTGAACGGTTTTGAAGGTAGTGTTGGTCAGGCCCAGCTTTTGCGCGTAGCCATTCATCAAACCAATGAAAGAGTCCTGACTGCCCGCCACGTAATCGGCCAGCGCGATGCAGGCGTCATTTCCTGACTGAATGATTATCCCTTTATTCAGATCGGAAACGGAAACCTGATCGCCAGGCTTCAGGAACATAACGGACGAGCCGCGCAGCGCCGGGTTACCGGTCGCCCAGGCATCTTTCCCGACGGTGACCATGTCGTCCAGCTTGATTTTGCCCGCTTTAATCGCCTGACCTACCACATAGCTGGTCATAATTTTCGTCAGGCTCGCCGGGTCAAGTTTTTCATCGGCGTTACCTTCCGCCAGCACTTTCCCGCTGGCGTAATCCATCAGGATCCAGGCGCGCGCATCGACAGGCGGCGCTTCGGGCGCCGTCTGTTCCGCCGCGTGGAGCGTTGGGGCAAAAAGGAAAAGCAGCGCCGAGCCTGCCGCCAGGCTGCGCAGAGAGGAAGTTTTTTGCGTCATAAATGCCACCCGAGTGTCCATTCTAAAAATCACGTCACAATCACCGTGTCGCAAGAAGCGATGAGTAATAGCGCACTACAGCGTTCAAAGAAACCTGTTCCAGGTAAAGTTTTTAAAGTTTATGCAATAACATTCAGATACGCTTTGATTGCGGCGATTTTTTTAGCATCTGTTGCGTAATTGTTAGGTTTATCTCACCATGGCGAAAAGCTGACTCGGATTCACATCTCATCGGGAGTAAATATGATTACGCTGTGGGGCAGGAACAATTCGACCAACGTGAAAAAAGTGCTGTGGACGCTGGAAGAGCTGGATTTACCGTTTAAGCAGGTGATGGCGGGCCTGGAGTTTGGCGTGAATAAAGACGCGGACTACCTGGCGATGAACCCAAACGGGCTGGTGCCGCTGCTGCGCGATGATGAGACAGACGCCACGCTGTGGGAGTCCAACACCATCGTGCGTTACCTCGCCGCGCAGTACGGCCAGGGTCGGCTGTGGGTAGAAAATCCGGCCCAGCGCGCGCAGGGCGAAAAATGGATGGACTGGGCAAACCAGACGCTTTCCCCAACGCACCGCGTGATCCTGATGGGGCTTATCCGCACGCCGGAAGCCGATCGTGATTATCCCGCCATTCATGCCGCCCAGGACGCCTGCGAATCGCTGTTTGCCATGATGGACGACGAGCTGGCGAAGCAGACCTGGTTCTCCGGCGACGCGTTTGGCGTGGGCGATATCGCCGTCGCCCCCTTCGTCTGGAACCTGACCAATATGGGGCTTAGCTGGACCCCGCGCCCGCACCTTGAGCGCTGGATCCAGCAGCTGAGCGAGCGCCCGGCATATCGCAACGTGGTGATGATCCCAGTGACCTGATTACGTACCGGACGGGCTGACCTTCAACAGCTGCCCGTCCGACTCGTCGGTCAGCACATACAGATAGCCATCCGGCCCGACGCGCACGTCGCGGATACGCTGATTTTTATCGCCAAGAATGCGCCCGTCCTCCGTCACGGTGTTGCCCTCCACGTTCAGGACGATGACGTCTTTCTCCTTCAGCGCACCAATAAACAGCTTGTTTTTCCACTGCGGGAAGACGTCGCTATTGTAGAACGCCATGCCGCTGACGGCGGGCGACACTTTCCAGACAAACAGCGGCTTTTCGGTGCCTTCAACATGCTCGCCTTTCGCTTCCGGGATTTTCAGGCCGCTATAGTTGATCCCGTGCGTCGCCAAAGGCCAGCCGTAGTTTTTGCCTTTCTCAGGGATGTTGATTTCATCCCCGCCGCGAGGACCGTGTTCGTTAAGCCACAGCGCGTCGCTCCACGGGTTCATCGCCATCCCCTGCGGGTTACGAATGCCATAGGACCAGATTTCAGGGCGCGCACCGGCGGTATTAACAAACGGATTATCCGACGGCACTTTCCCGTCTTCGGTCAGGCGCACCACCTTGCCCTGAAGCTTATCCAGATCCTGCGCCGTCGGGCGCTGGTTGTTTTCACCCAGACCAATAAACAGATGGCCTTTGCCGTCAAACACCAGCCGTCCACCAAAGTGGTTGCCGGTAGAGAGCTTCGGCATCTGGCGGAACACCACCTGGAAGCCTTCGATGCGCGACAGGTCATCGCTCAGCCGCCCGTAACCCACCGCGGTGCCCGCTTTTCCATCATTACCTGCCTCGGCGAAGCTTAGCCAGATCCGCCGTGACTGTTCAAAATCCGGGGCCAGCACCACGTCCAGCAATCCGCCCTGTCCGCTCGCCCAGACCTTCGGCACGCCAACAATCGGATCGGAGAGCCCTTTCCCTGCCTGCCAGTGCTTAAGCTGCCCGTCTTTTAGCGTGACCAGCAGCCCCTTATTATCGGGCAGAAACGCCAGCGACCAGGGGTGATCCAGTTTTGTCTGTAAAACTTCCACGTTTACCGGCTCGGTGGCGGCAAGCAGCGAAACGGGAAAAAACAATGCAGGCAGGAAAATCAGCGAAGATCGAGGCATAACACGCTCCTTTGTCGGCTTATGGCTTAAAGATTAGCCACTTCGTCCGGGCGCGTTAGCACTTTTACAAAAGCTTAATCAAAAAGGGGGAGTTGCCTCCCCCGGGTTCAGTGGCGGGCAAGCGTTTCAGGCTTGTTCAGACACATGATGCAAAGAGAGAGCGTGGTCAGGCAGTTTTCAAGCTTTTCCGCGTTAACGGCAATAAAATTCGGGCAGTCGTGACGTCCGTTCATCAAACAGACCCCGGCGATGGAGAGCACCTCGGCGGCGCGGCGCAGTGCCGCCAGCTCGCTTTCAACGTAATGCGCTTTCAGGACGGGTGCTTTTTCACGCATGAAATTGCAAAGTTCAAAGACGTTATCACGCAGATTTTCGCTTTCGCTGACTGACATATACCCTTTCGCCTTGCGGAGTTGCAGGTAGGCGGCCAGGTCGATTCGGGCGTTGATCAGCTTGTTAAGCAGATCGCGTTTCAGTCTGTCAACGGACATGCTATTTCCTCCTCTGTCAGCCTTGTTACCCTGTTAAGAATAAGGTTATTTTTTGTACAGTGTAATGCCTGAGATCAATAAACGATAACTAGTTAACATTCTTTACAATGTTACAACGATTGCCCGACGCAACTGCGCCATCAAGAGTGTATAAATCCCCCGCGATACGCTGTAAAATCCCGCCCTGATAACTCCATAATTGATGAATTTTTAACCTATGAGCAATGTTACGCACCCGCCGAAAATCGGCTTTGTCTCCCTGGGCTGCCCGAAGAACCTGGTGGATTCCGAACGCATCCTGACTGAACTGCGCACCGAAGGCTATGACGTGGTGCCAAGCTACGACAACGCCGACATGGTGATCGTGAACACCTGCGGGTTTATCGACAGCGCGGTCCAGGAGTCACTGGAAGCCATTGGTGAAGCCCTGACGGAAAACGGCAAAGTCATCGTGACCGGCTGCCTGGGCGCGAAAGTGGATCAGATCCGCGAAGTGCACCCGAAAGTGCTGGAGATCACCGGCCCGCACAGCTACGAGCAGGTGCTGGAACATGTTCATCACTACGTACCAAAGCCAAAGCACAACCCGTTCCTGAGTCTGGTGCCGGAACAGGGCGTGAAGCTGACACCGCGCCACTACGCCTACCTGAAAATTTCCGAAGGCTGCAACCACCGCTGCACCTTCTGCATTATCCCGTCGATGCGTGGCGATCTGGTGAGCCGTCCGATTGGCGAGGTGCTGGCCGAAGCCAAACGCCTGGCCGACGCGGGCGTGAAGGAGCTGCTGGTCATCTCCCAGGATACCTCTGCCTACGGCGTGGACGTCAAACACCGCTCCGGTTTCCACAACGGCGAGCCGGTGAAAACCAGCATGGTCGGCCTGTGCGAGCAGCTGGCTAAGCTCGGCATCTGGACGCGTCTGCACTACGTCTACCCTTACCCACACGTTGACGACGTGATCCCGCTGATGGCGGAAGGCAAAATCCTGCCGTATCTGGATATCCCGCTACAGCACGCCAGCCCGCGCATTCTGAAGCTGATGAAGCGTCCTGGCTCCGTTGACCGCCAGCTGGCGCGCATCAAGCAGTGGCGTGAGATCTGCCCGGATCTGACCCTGCGTTCTACCTTTATTGTCGGCTTCCCGGGTGAAACCGAAGACGATTTCCAGATGCTGCTCGACTTCCTGAAAGAAGCGCGTCTGGACCGCGTGGGCTGCTTCAAGTACAGCCCGGTTGAAGGCGCAACGGCCAACGAGCTGGCGGACCAGGTACCGGAAGAGGTCAAAGAGGAGCGCTGGAACCGCTTTATGCAGCTGCAACAGCAGATCTCTGCTGAACGCTTGCAGGAGAAAGTGGGCCGCGAAATTCTGGTCATTATCGACGAAGTGGACGCAGAAGGCGCGATTGGCCGCAGTATGGCGGATGCGCCTGAAATCGACGGCGCGGTGTATCTGAACGGTGAAACCAACGTCAAGCCGGGCGATATTATTCGCGTGAAGGTTGAGAACGCAGACGAGTATGATTTGTGGGGTAGCCGGGTTTAATTTCCCCACACCTCTTTTGCAGGCCGGGTAAGGCGTAGCCGCCACCCGGCACATTCCACAGCACTACCCCTTAATCCTCGGATCCAGCGCGTCGCGCAACCCATCGCCCAGCAGGTTAAACGCCAGCACGGTCAGGAAAATGGCCAGGCTCGGGAAGATCGCCACGTGCGGCGCAATCACCATATCAGCCCGCGCCTCGTTCAGCATCGCGCCCCACTCCGGCGTCGGCGGCTGCGCGCCTAACCCCAGAAACGACAGGCTGGCCGCCGAGATAATCGACACGCCGATGCGCATGGTGAAATAGACCACGATGGACGATACCGTGCCCGGCAGTATATGGCTGAAGAGGATGGTAGCATCGCTGGCCCCCATGCTGCGCGCCGACTCGATAAAAGTCTGCTGCTTAAGCACCAGCGTATTGCCACGCACCAGGCGAGCGAAAGCGGGAATCGAGAATACCGCTACGGCAATGATAACGTTCGCCATGCCGCTGCCCATGACCGCCACCACGGCAATCGCCAGCAAAATACCGGGAAAGGCAAACAGCACGTCGCAGATGCGCATGATGATGCGGTCCCACCAGCCTTCGTAGTACCCGGCCACCAGCCCCAGCACGGTGCCAATCGCGGCGCCTATCAGCACCGCGAAGACCCCGGCCGCCAGAGAGATCTGCGCCCCGACCAGCACGCGGCTGAAAATATCGCGCCCGAGCGAGTCCACGCCAAACCAGTGCATCATCGACGGACCATCGTTCAGACGGTCGTAGTCGAAGTAGTTTTCTGCATCAAACGGGGCTATCCAGGGGGCGACGATCGCCACCAGGATCAGCAATAACACAAACAACCCGGCAACCATCGCAACGGGCTGACGACGGAATCGCCGCCAGAACTCCCCCCACGGCGTACGAATATGATCCGGTCTGACCCCCGGCATAGCGTTAAAAATGGCCTGGCGACGCCAGTTCAGTAATCGCATCTTACTTATACCTGATGGCCGGGTTAATGGCGGCGTAGAGCACATCCACCACTAAGTTGATAAGAATAAACTCCAGCGAGAAAAGCAGGACTTCAGCCTGAATCACCGGATAGTCGCGCATATCGACCGAGTCGACCAGCAGGCGCCCCAGCCCCGGCCAGTTGAAGACCTTCTCAACCACGATAGAGCCGCCCAGCAGAAAGCCGAACTGTAGCCCCATCATCGTCACCACCGGGATCATCGCGTTACGAAAACCGTGCTTCAGAATGACCCATTTCTCGCTGACCCCTTTTGCCCGCGCGGTGCGAATGTAATCTTCGCTCAGCACGTCCACAAACGAGGCGCGGGTAAACCGGGCCATGACCGCCGCAACGGCTGCGCCAAGCGTCATGGAGGGTAAAATGTAGTGCTTCCAGGTGTCGGCCCCAACGGTCGGCAGCCAGCCCAGCTCAACGGAGAAAATCTGCATCAGCAGCATGCCCAACGCAAATGCCGGGAAAGAGATGCCGGTGACCGCCAGCGCCATACCGAGCTTATCCGGCCAGCGGTTGCGCCAGACGGCGGCGATAATCCCGGCGCCCAGGCCAAATATTACCGCCCACCCCATGCTGGCGAGGGTGAGCCAGAACGTCGGCATAAAGCGGCTGGCTATCTCTTCCGACACCGGACGACGCGACACCATTGAGATGCCAAAGTCGCCTTGCAGGACATTGCCCATGTAGCGCAGAAATTGCCTGTACAGCGGCTGGTCAAGACCGAGCTGTTTACGCACCAGTTCGATAACCGTGGCATCCGCTTCCGGTCCGGCAATCAAGCGCGCCGGATCGCCGGGCAGCATGTGGACAAACAAAAACACCAGCACGGCCACGATCAGCAGCGTCGGGATAAGCCCCAGCAGGCGTTTACAAACATAATTCAGCATGAGTTTTATTTTAGATCCGCGTCGTCAAAGCTAAAGCCCGTATCCGGCATGATGTAAAAACCGGTCAGCGCTTTATTGTGGGCTGAGACCAGTTTTTCCACCACCAGCGGCACCCACGGCGACTCTTTCCAGATAATGTCCTGCGCCTCTTTGTACAGGCGCGCTTTCTCTTCCGGTTTGGTGGTTTTCAGGGCATCGGCCAGATCCTTATCCACCTGCGGATTACTGTAGAACGCGGTGTTGAACAGCGTTGGCGGCCAGTTCTGGGAAGCGAACAGCGGCGACAGGGACCAGTCCGCTTCGCCGGTTGAAGCCGTCCAGCCGGTGTAGAACATCCGCACGCCGCTCTCTTTCTGCCCTTTGCCTTCTACTTCCGCCGCTCGCTGTCCGGCATCCATCGCCGTGACCCTGGCTTTAATGCCCACCTGCGCCAGCTGCTGCTGGGTAAATTGCAGCACCTTCTGCGCGGTGCTGTGGTTATGCGACGACCACAGCGTGGTGCTAAAGCCGTTCGGATAGCCCGCCTCTTTCAGCAGCTCCCGCGCTTTCGCCGGATCGTACGGCCACGGCTGGTAGCTCTGCGCATACTCGATGGCTGGCGGCATCACGCCCGTCGCGGGAGTGGCGTAACCGGCAAAGGCCACCTTCACCAGCGCCTGACGGTTAATGGCGTAGTTGATGGCTTCGCGCACCTTCGGGTTATCGAACGGTTTCTGCGTGACGTTCATGCTGATGTAGCGCTGCATAATCGACGGGCTGGCCACCAGCTCCAGCTTGCTGTTTTTCGCCAGCAGCGCCGCCTGTTCGTAAGGGATCGGGAAGGCAAACTGCGCTTCGCCGGTTTGCAGCATCGCGGCACGGGTATTGTTGTCCACGACCGGACGCCAGGTGATGGTATCCAGCTTCGGCAGCCCCTGCTGCCAGTATCCGGCGAATTTTTTCACCTTCACAAAATCGGTCTGGTTCCAGGTGAGCAGTTCGTACGGCCCGGTTCCCACCGGGTGGAAGCCAATCTCTTTGCCGTATTTTTTCAGGGCGGCGGGCGAAATCATCGCCGTCGCGGGATGCGCCAGAATATTGATAAACGCCGAGAACGGCTCTTTCAGGGTGATCTTCACCGTCGCCGGGTCAACCGCCTCGGTGCTGGCGATATTTTTATACAGGTTGTAGCGCTTAAGACCGTTCTCCGGATTGCTGGCACGGTCCAGGTTGATCTTAACCGCCTCGGCGTTGAAGTCGGTGCCGTCCTGGAACTTCACGCCGGTACGGAGCTTAACGGTATAGACCAGCCCATCGTCCGACACGGTATACCCTTCCGCCAGCACGTTTTTCAGCTTCATCTCCCGGTCCAGGCCGAACAGCCCCTGGTAGAAGGATTTTGCCACCGCCTGGGAAAGGGTGTCGTTAGCGTCATACGGATCCAGCGTCGTGAAGTTAGACCCCACCGCCACCACCACGTCTTTCGCCGCGAACGCGGGAGCGGCGGCCAGCGCAGCCGTCACGCTCGCGGCCAGCAGCCATTTACGAGCAACAAAAGGAACCATTGTGTTCTCCTGCCTGTTGTAAGTTATAACCGCGAGAATGCATTGCCCTGACGCGGTGGTGCGACAAAATGACCGGGACCCACCTCACGCAGCGCCACGCGCTCCAGGGTTTCGCCCCGTTTACGAATATTGCTCGGCATGTCGTCCTGCAACAGCACGCGCTGGGCGTGACGATGCTCAGGATCGGCAACCGGTACGGCGGCCATCAGCTTGCGGGTGTACGGATGCTGCGGGTTTTCAAACACCGCCCGACGGGGGCCGATTTCAACAATTTGTCCCATGTACATCACCGCCACGCGATGGCTGATCCGCTCAACCACCGCCATATCGTGGGAGATAAACAGAAACGCAATGCCTAAATCCCGCTGTAAATCGAGCAGGAGATTGATGATTTGCGCGCGAATAGAGACATCCAGCGCCGAAACGGACTCATCCGCAATCACCACTTTTGGATTCAGCGCCAGCGCCCGCGCGATGCAGATACGCTGTCGCTGACCGCCGGAAAATTCATGGGGATAACGCCAGGCATGCTCCGGCTTCAGGCCCACGCGCTCCAGCAGCCACGCGACGCGGCGCTGCGCGGCTTCACCGTCGAGCAGGTTGTGCACCCGCAGCGGCTCCATAATCGAGTACCCCACCGTATGCCGCGGATCGAGCGACGCATAAGGGTCCTGGAAAATAAACTGAATATCCCGCCGCACCGCCTGCAATTTACCGTTGGGGAGGGTGTCGATGCGCTCACCGTTGAAGGTGATGCTCCCCTCCTGCGACTCAACCAGCCTGAGCAGCGCCCGCCCGGTAGTGGATTTACCGCAGCCGGACTCCCCCACCAGCGCCAGCGTTTCGCCTGGCCAGAGGTCAAAACTGACGTTTTCAACCGCATGCACTTCGCGCTTCACGCGATTAAGGATGCCGCTGCGCAGCGGGAAACGGGTCACCAGGTCACGCACTTCAAGTATCGGCCTGCCGGGAACCACCGTATTCTGCTCGGTTTCGTCTTCCTGATGGCCCGGTTCGGTCTGGGACATCAGCGGAAAACGGCGCGGATAATCACTGCCATTCATGGCGCCCAGACGCGGGACCGCCGCCAGCAGCGCGTTGGTATAGGGATGCACCGGCGCATGAAAGACCTGCTCCACCGTGCCGGTTTCCACGGCATTGCCCTGATGCATCACCAGCACCCGATCGGCAATATCCGCCACCACCCCCATATCGTGGGTGATAAATATCACCCCCATCTCCATCTCCTGCTGCAACACCTTGATCAGTTGCAGGATCTGGGCCTGAATGGTGACATCCAGCGCCGTGGTCGGTTCGTCCGCAATAAGCACCGCCGGACGACACGACAGCGCCATCGCAATCATTACCCGCTGGCGCATGCCGCCCGAGAGCTGATGCGGATAGCGGGACAACATGGTGTGCGCCTCGGGGATCCGTACCCGCTCCAGCATCCGTTTTGCTTCGCTGAGCGCCTCATCGCCGCTCAGCCCCTGATGCAGGCGAATCGACTCGGCAATCTGTTCGCCCACCGGGAAGACCGGGTTCAGCGAGGTCATCGGCTCCTGGAAGATCATCGCGATATCCGCCCCGCGCACGCCCTGCACCTGGGATGCGCTCAGCTCGTTAAGATCGATAACCTGACGGTTACGGCGGCGCAACAGCATCTGCTTGCTGGTGATTTGCCCGCCCGTCTGCTCAAGCAGACGCATCAGCGCCAGTGCGGTGACGGATTTACCGGAACCGGACTCGCCGACAATCGCCAGCGTTTCGCCGCGATTGAGCGAAAACGATAAATTCTGGACTGCCGGGATAAACTGCCGCTCTTCCTGAAAGGCAATATTCAGCTGATGAACAGCCAACACTTCCCGGCTGTCCAGCTCTTCACTGTGCGGCACGCAATGCCCCCTTATTCACGATAGATGCCTGTGCTGGGCGCATCGCCGGCATATCCCCACGCACGGTACATCCCTTCACTGTTGAACGGCAGCGCCACGTTACCCTCCCGATCCACGGCAATTAAGCCACCTTCTCCGCCCAGCGCCGGCAGCTTTTCCATCACCACCCGCTCGCAGGCCTCGCTCAGGCTTAAACCGCCGTAATCCATCAGCGCGGTAATGTCGTAGGCCGCCAGCGCGCGGATAAACACTTCGCCGGTGCCGGTGCACGACACCGCCGCGGTAGCGTTATTGGCGTAGCACCCTGCCCCCGGCAGCGGGCTGTCGCCCACGCGTCCGGGAAGTTTGTTGGTCATGCCGCCCGTTGACGTCGCGGCAGCGAGGTTGCCGGCTTTATCCAGGGCCACTGCGCCAACCGTGCCCATCTTGCTGCGCTCATCGAGCGGCGCGGCATGGTCCAGCTGCGTCATCCCCGCAGTGCGGGCCTCCAGCAGCTGCCGGTAACGCTCCTCGGTGGAAAAAAGATCGGGCGAGACCGTGTCCATCCCGTGCTCAACGGCAAATTTCTCCGCTCCCGCGCCCGCCAGCAGCACATGCGGGCTGTGATCCATCACCAGACGCGCGGCCAGTACGGGATTGCGCAGGCGACTCACGCCCGCCACCGCCCCCGCTTTCAGGGTGACGCCGTCCATCACGCAGGCATCCAGCTCGTGCGTTTCATCACGCGTGAAGACCGCGCCAATGCCGGCATTAAACAGCGGACACTCCTCCAGCAGGCGCACCGCTTCGGTCACCACATCCAGCGCGCTGTCGCCCGCTTCCAGCATGCGCTGGCCTGTTTCCACGATGGCGTTCAGCGCATCAATGTAACGCTTCTCCTGCTCGGGACTGAGCTGTGCACGGGTGATTGCCCCGGCACCGCCATGAATTGCGATAACCGCTTTACTCATTTCGCATCACCCATCAGCCTGGCTGGCTGCTTTTTCTATAAATATCATTATCGTCGACGAATCTTCAGATGATTTTTGAATATAGAAAGACGCAACTGTGATGTAAAGCGTACACCCATCGGGTCATACAGTTAGCCGCACTTTTCTGCCATAATGAGCGCTTTCGTTGTTACTCCGCAGGAGCCCACCATGGATTTTATCGCCGGACTGATGCCGCTTGAGACGGCACTCTCGCAGATGCTTGACCGCATTACCCCACTGCACGACGTTGAGACGCTGCCGCTTGTGCGCTGTTTTGGCCGTATTGCCGCGCGCGATATCGTCTCGCCGATGAACGTGCCGGGGTTCGATAACGCGGCGATGGACGGCTATGCCGTACGTCTGGCGGATCTGCAAACGGGTCAGCCGCTGCCGGTGGCGGGTAAAGCGTTTGCCGGGCAGCCGTTCAACGGAGAATGGCCAGCGGGCACCTGCGTACGCATCATGACCGGCGCGCCGGTGCCAAAGGGCTGTGAAGCCGTGGTGATGCAGGAAGAGACCGAACAAACGGACGACGGCGTGCGTTTTACCGCCAGCGTCAAAGCCGGACAGCATATCCGCCGTACCGGGGAAGACATTACCCTCGGCGCGACGGTCTTTGCCGCCGGGCAAAAACTGACGGTCGCTGAGCTGCCGGTGCTGGCATCGCTTGGCATCGCGGAAATTGACGTTGTCCGCAAAGTGCGCGTGGCGGTGTTCTCTACGGGAGACGAGCTTCAGCTTCCGGGCCAGCCGCTGCACGAGGGGCAGATTTACGATACTAACCGTCTGGCGGTACACCTGATGCTGGAGCAGCTGGGCTGCGAGGTGATTAACCTCGGCATCATTCCAGACGACCCGGAAAAACTGCGCGCGGCGTTTATCGAGGCGGACAAATCCGCCGACGTGGTCATCAGCTCCGGCGGCGTATCGGTTGGCGAAGCGGATTACACCAAAACCCTTCTTGAAGAGCTGGGCGAAATCGCCTTCTGGAAGCTGGCGATTAAGCCGGGCAAACCGTTCGCGTTTGGCAAGCTTCCGCACAGCTGGTTCTGCGGCCTGCCGGGTAACCCGGTCTCCGCCGCGCTGACCTTCTACCAGCTGGTGATCCCTTTGCTGGCGAAGCTTTCGGGCAACAAGGCCAGCCCGCTGCCGGAACGTCTGCGCGTGCGGGCGGCAACGCGCCTGAAAAAATCACCGGGTCGTCTCGATTTCCAGCGCGGCATTCTGGCGCGCAGCGCCGACGGTGATCTGGAAGTGAGCACCACCGGGCATCAGGGTTCGCATATCTTTAGCTCCTTCAGCCAGGGCAACTGCTTTATCGTACTGGAGCGCGAGCGCGGCAACGTCGAGGCGGGCGAATGGGTTGAAGTGGAACGCTTTAACCACCTGTTCGGAGGCTGACATGACGGTGGAACTGAGCGACCCGGAGATGATGCGCTACAACCGCCAGATTGTGCTGCGCGGGTTTGATTTCGAGGGGCAGGAGGCGCTCAAGGCGGCCAGCGTGCTGGTTGTTGGCCTTGGGGGGCTTGGCTGCGCGGCGGCGCAATACCTGGCTGCGGCGGGTGTCGGCCGCATGACGCTGCTGGACTTCGATACCGTGTCGGTGTCCAACCTGCAACGCCAGACGCTGCACAGCGACGCGATGGTTGGTCAGCCAAAAGTGGAATCTGCACGCACGGCGCTGGCGCGCATCAATCCCAACGTTCAGTTCACCCTGATTGACGCCCTGCTGGATGAAGACGCGCTGTTTGCGCAGATTGCACAGCATGACCTGGTGCTGGACTGCACCGATAACGTCGCCATTCGCAACCAGCTCAATGCGGGCTGCTTTGCCCATAAAACGCCGCTGATTTCCGGCGCGGCCATCCGCATGGAGGGGCAGATTAGCGTTTTCACTTACGCTGAGGGAGCGCCCTGCTACCGCTGCCTGAGCCGTCTGTTTGGCGAGAATGCGCTGACCTGCGTCGAGGCGGGCGTGATGGCGCCGCTCGTCGGCGTGATTGGTTCGTTACAGGCGATGGAGGCGATTAAGGTGCTGACGCACTACGGCACCCCGGCAGCGGGTAAAATCGTGATGTACGACGCGATGACCTGCCAGTTCCGTGAGATGAAGCTGATGCGCAATCCGGGGTGTGAGGTGTGTAGTCAGTAAAAAGTCGGGTGGCGGCTTCGCCTTACCCGACCTACAACGGCTCGAACGGCGCCACCCGGCAACAACAATACGAACGTAGGCCGGGTAAGCGTCAGCGCCACCCGGCAACAGCATCAAACAGACGTCCGTCCAAACACCCCCTGCCAGTCCTGCTCAAACTTCACAACCGCCGCGTCCACCGCCGGAGAGGTAATAAACTGCTGCGCCACGTCCAGCGGCAGCGTGATGGACTCACACCCCGCCAGCAGGCAGTCCAGCGCCTGACGCGGCGTTTTGAAGCTCGCGGCGAGCACTTTTGACTGCGGCGCGTGCAGGGTCAGCAGCTGTTGCAGTTCGACCACCGTCTGGATCCCATCTCCGCCCTGCGCGTCCACGCGGTTCACGTAAGGAGCCACATACTCAGCACCCGCCAGCGCGGAGAACATCCCCTGCGCTGCGCCGTATACCGCGGTACCCAGCGTCGGGATCTCTTCTGCTTTCAGCATTTTGATTGCCGCCAGCCCTTCAGCGGTCACGGGCACTTTTACCACCAGGTCGTTAACGATCGCGCGCAGCTTACGTGCATCTTCCACCATCCCTTCGGCGGTCGTCGCCATTACCTGAGCGAACAGACGGCCCTTGCCGCCCAGCGCGTCGTGCAGCGCGGGCAGCAGCTCTTCCAGGGGCGTTTTCCCTGCCGCCACAATGCTTGGATTGGTGGTCACGCCTGCCAGCGGAAAGATGCGCGCCAGCTTTTTGACTGCCGCAACGTCAGATGTGTCGAGATAAAGTTCCATGATGTCACCCTCAAAATTAGCCTGCACTTACCCTATCACGAGAAAACCTGCTCATGAATTGACCCATATCAAGATAACTTTCATTCGAAAGTAATTTAATCTTCATATGTAATTAGAGGGCAAAAAAATGATCTTCAATGTACAGCGTTACTCCACCCACGACGGCCCCGGTATTCGAACCGTGGTATTCCTGAAAGGCTGCTCGCTGGGCTGTCGCTGGTGCCAGAACCCGGAAAGCCGCTCCCGCACGCGGGACATACTGTTTGATGCACGGCTGTGCCTGGACGGCTGTGACCTGTGTCAGCAGGCCGCGCCGGAGTGTATTGAACGTGCGCTGAACGGGCTGGTCATCCATCGTGAAAAATTAAGCGAAGAGACGCTCACTGCCCTCACCGACTGCTGTCCGACCCAGGCGCTCACCGTCTGCGGGGAAGATAAGCAGGTGGAAGAGATCATGACCACCGTGCTGCGTGACAAGCCCTTCTACGACCGCAGCGGCGGCGGGATCACCCTTTCCGGCGGCGAGCCGTTTATGAACCCTGACCTGGCGCACGCCCTGCTTAAGGCCAGCCATGAGCAGGGGATCCATACCGCCGTTGAAACCTGCCTTCACGTACCGTGGCATTACCTCGAACCGTCATTGCCCTTCATCGATCTTTTTCTCGCCGACCTCAAGCATGTTGATAGCGAGGTGTTTAAACAGTGGACCGACGGTTCGGCCAAACGGATCCTGGACAACCTGAAGCGCCTGGTCGCCGCCGGGAAAAACATCACCATTCGCGTGCCGCTGATCCAGGGCTTCAACGCCGATGAAGCGTCTGTTACCGCCATCACCAACTTCGCCGCCGACGAACTCGGCGTCGAGGATATTCATTTTCTGCCGTATCACACGCTGGGCATGAACAAATACACCCTGCTCGGCCAACCCTACTCTGCCCCTGACAAACCGCTGGATAACCCTGCGCTACTGGACTTCGCACAGCAGTATGCCTGCCAGAAAGGGTTAACCGCGACCTTACGAGGATAAACTTATGACCACCCTGAATCTCAACACCCTCAGCGAGCGCATCAAGGCGCACAAAACGGCGCTGGTGCATATCGTTAAGCCGCCGGTCTGTACCGAGCGCGCACAGCATTACACCGAAATGTATCAGCAGCACATGGACAAGCCGATCCCGGTACGTCGTGCGCTGGCCCTGGCTCACCATCTGGCAAAACGCACCATCTGGATCAAGCACGACGAGCTGATTATCGGTAACCAGGCCAGCGAAGTCCGCGCCGCGCCGATCTTCCCGGAATACACCGTCTCCTGGATCGAGAAAGAGATTGACGATCTGGCGGACCGTCCGGGTGCTGGCTTTGCGGTGAGCGAAGAGAATAAACGTGTGTTGCATGAGATCTGCCCGTGGTGGCGCGGCCAGACGGTGCAGGATCGCTGCTATGGCATGTTCACCGACGAGCAGAAAGGCCTGCTGGAAACCGGCATCATCAAAGCGGAAGGCAACATGACCTCCGGTGACGCGCACCTGGCGGTGAATTTCCCGCTGGTGCTGGAGAAAGGCCTCGACGGCCTGCGTGCGAAAGTGGCCGAGCGCCGCTCGCGCATCAACCTGACGGTGCTGGACGATCTGCACGGCGACCAGTTCCTGAAGGCGATTGATATCGTGCTGGAAGCCGTAAGCCTGCACATCACGCGCTTCGCCGATCTGGCACGTGAAATGGCCGCCACGGAAACCCGCGACAGCCGCCGCGACGAGCTGCTGGCGATAGCGGAAAACTGCGACGTCATCGCCCACGAACCGCCAAAAACCTTCTGGCAGGCGCTTCAGCTGTGCTACTTCATTCAGTTGATCCTGCAAATTGAGTCCAACGGTCACTCCGTTTCCTTCGCCCGTATGGACCAGTACCTTTACCCGTACTATCGCCGCGACGTGGAGCTGGACCAGAGTCTGGATCGCGAGCACGCCATCGAGCTGCTGCACAGCTGCTGGCTGAAGCTGCTGGAAGTGAACAAGATCCGCTCCGGCTCGCACTCCAAAGCCTCGGCGGGCAGCCCGCTGTATCAGAACGTCACTATTGGCGGCCAGAAGCTGGTTAACGGCGAGCCGATGGACGCGGTGAACCCGCTCTCTTACGCCATTCTGGAATCCTGCGGCCGTCTGCGCTCCACCCAGCCAAACCTGAGCGTGCGCTACCACGCCGGCATGAGCAACGACTTCCTCGACGCCTGCGTGCAGGTGATCCGCTGCGGCTTCGGGATGCCGGCATTTAACAACGATGAAATCGTGATCCCGGAATTTATCAAGCTTGGCGTGGAGCGCGACGACGCGTATGACTACGCCGCAATTGGCTGCATCGAAACCGCAGTGGGCGGAAAGTGGGGCTACCGCTGCACCGGCATGAGCTTTATCAACTTTGCCCGCGTGATGCTGGCGGCGCTGGAAGGCGGTCGCGACGCCACCAGCGGCAAGGTATTCCTGCCGCAGGAGAAAGCCCTCTCAGCCGGAAACTTCGACAATTTCGATGAGGTGATGGCGGCGTGGGATAACCAGATCCGCTACTACACCCGCAAATCCATTGAGATTGAGTACGTGGTGGACACCATGCTGGAAGAGAACGTCCACGATATTCTCTGCTCGGCACTGGTGGACGACTGCATCGAACGCGCGAAAAGTATCAAGCAAGGCGGTGCGAAGTATGACTGGGTTTCCGGCCTACAGGTGGGGATCGCCAACCTTGGCAACAGCCTGGCGGCGGTGAAGAAGCTGGTGTTTGACCAGGGCGAAATCGGTCAGCAGCAGCTGGCGGCGGCGCTGGCGGATGATTTCGACGGGCTGACCCATGAGCAACTGCGCCAGCGCCTGATCAACGGCGCGCCGAAGTACGGCAACGACGACGACAGCGTGGACATGCTGCTGACCCGTGCTTACGAAACCTACATTGAAGAGCTGAAGCAGT
This sequence comes from Enterobacter cloacae complex sp. P15RS, assembly GCF_014895905.1. NCBI lineage: Bacteria > Pseudomonadati > Pseudomonadota > Gammaproteobacteria > Enterobacterales > Enterobacteriaceae > Enterobacter > Enterobacter cloacae complex sp. P15RS. The sequence continues at coordinate 140,499 of NZ_JADBQL010000003.1, forward strand.
ACCACAACCCGCGCTACGGCCGCGGCCCGATTGGCGGTAACTACTACGCGGGTACGTCGTCTATCTCCGCGAACGTGCCGTTTGGCGCGGCAACAATGGCCACGCCGGACGGCCGTAAAGCCCACACCCCGCTGGCGGAAGGGGCAAGCCCGGCCTCCGGTACGGACCACCTCGGCCCGACGGCGGTTATCGGCTCCGTGGGTAAACTGCCTACGGAAGCGATCCTCGGCGGCGTGCTGCTTAACCAGAAGCTGAACCCCTCGACGCTGGAAAACGACAGCGACCGTCAGAAGCTGATGGTACTGCTGCGCACCTTCTTCGAGGTACATAAAGGCTGGCATATTCAGTACAACATCGTCTCACGCGAAACGCTGCTGGAAGCGAAGAAACACCCTGACCAGTACCGTGACCTGGTGGTGCGCGTAGCAGGATATTCGGCGTTCTTCACCGCCCTGTCGCCGGATGCGCAGGACGATATTATTGCCCGTACTGAGCATACGCTGTAAATATTTGCCGGGTGGCGGCTACGCCTTACCCGGCCTACAAGTCTAAAAACGGCAACCTCGGTTGCCGTTTTGCTTTTACTTTCGAATGAAATTAAATTTGTGCTCCCCGTCACCTTGTTATTAGAATGTTTCAAAACGCAGTGACCCAGGAGCACAGTATGACCGTTAAAGTTATCGTCACCGATATGGACGGAACTTTCCTTGATGATGCCAAGCAGTACGATCGTGACCGCTTCCAGGCACAGTTTGAACAGCTTAACGCCCGCAATATTGAATTCGTTGTCGCCAGCGGCAACCAGTATTACCAGCTCATCTCCTTCTTCCCCGAGCTGAAAGAGCAGATCTCCTTCGTGGCGGAAAACGGCGCGCTGGTCTTCGATCACGGTGAGCAAATTTTCCACGGCGAGCTGACGCGCCATGAGTCGCAGATCGTTATTGGCGAACTGCTGAAGGATAAAGGGCTGAACTTTGTGGCCTGCGGGCTGGAGAGCGCCTACGTCAGCGACCAGGCCCCTGATGCGTTCGTGGCGCTGATGTCAAAGCACTATCACCGCTTAAAGCGCATCAGCGATTACCGCGAAATTGACGACGTGCTGTTTAAGTTCTCCCTGAACCTGCCGGACAGCGAAATCCCGAACCTGGTCGATAAACTGCACGTCTCCCTGGACGGCATCATGAAGCCGGTCACCAGCGGCTTCGGTTTTGTCGATTTGATTATCCCCGGCCTGCACAAAGCTAACGGCATCAGCCGCCTGCTGAAACGCTGGAAAATCTCTCCGCAGGATTGCGTGGCTATTGGCGACAGCGGCAACGATGCGGAAATGCTGAAGCTGGTGAAATACGCTTTTGCGATGGGCAACGCGGCACAGAGCATTAAAGACATTAGCCGCTACAGTACCGACGATAACAACCATCAGGGCGCGCTGAACGTGATTCAGGCCGTGCTCGACAACCACTCTCCTTTCGACGTCTGATCCTTTCCTCGCCGGAGCCTCGCTCCGGCTCCTCACTCTTTTCCCGTCCTGTGGCTTGCGTCAAGTTATTAAACTTGCATTAACTTATTTTTAACTTAAAGTATCACTTGTAGACACTTTTACTTTCGAATGAAAGATGCGAGGCAGTTATGACCTTTACCAGTGAAACCTTGCCGGCGGACCACAAAGCGGCAATTCGTCAGATGAAACGCGAGCTACGGGCCCAGATTGGCGACGTTCAGGCGGTGTTCGACAGGCTCAGCGACAGCATTGCCACCCGCGTGGCGGAAATCAACGCGCTGAAGAATAAAGGCGAAACCGTCTGGCCGGTAATTCCCTTTGCAGATGTGAAAAACCGCACGATTACCGACGCCCAGCGCGAAGCCGTTAAACGTCGCGGTTGCGCGGTGATCAAAGGCCACTTCCCGCGGGAGCAGGCGCTGGCATGGGATCAGTCGATGCTCGACTACCTCGATCTGAACAAGTTTGACGAGGTGTACAAAGGGCCGGGCGACAACTTTTTCGGCACCTTAACCGCCTCCCGTCCGGAGATTTACCCGATCTACTGGTCACAGGCGCAAATGCAGGCGCGCCAGAGTGAAGAGATGGCGCAGGTACAGTCGTTCCTGAACCGTTTATGGACATTCGAGAGCAACGGCAAGCAGTGGTTCGACCCTGACGTGAGCGTAATTTACCCGGACCGCATCCGCCGCCGTCCGCCGGGAACCACCTCCAAAGGGCTGGGGGCGCATACCGATTCCGGCGCGCTGGAGCGCTGGCTGCTGCCCGCTTATCAGCAGGTCTTTGCCCGCGTGTTTGACGGCAACGTCGAGAAATACGATCCGTGGAACGCCGCACACCGTACCGAAGTGGAAGAGTACACCGTGGATAACACCACCAAATGCTCGGTGTTCCGCACCTTCCAGGGCTGGACGGCGCTGTCGGATATGATCCCGGGACAGGGGCTGCTGCACGTGGTGCCGATCCCGGAAGCGATGGCGTACATTCTGCTGCGTCCGCTGCTGGACGATGTGCCGGAAGACGAGCTGTGCGGCGTGGCGCCGGGGCGCGTGCTGCCGATTTCTGAGAAGTGGCACCCGCTGCTGATCGAAGCATTAACCAGCATTCCGGCGCTGGAAGCCGGTGATTCTGTCTGGTGGCACTGCGACGTGATCCACTCCGTCGCGCCGGTGGACAATCAGCAGGGCTGGGGCAACGTGATGTATATTCCTGCCGCGCCGATGTGCGAGAAAAACCTCGCCTACGCGAAAAAGGTCAAGGAAGCGCTGGAAACCGGGGCGTCACCGGGCGATTTCCCGCGCGAGGATTATGAGAAAAGCTGGCAGGACCGCTTCACCGTGAACGATCTGAACATTCACGGCAAGCGCGCGCTGGGCATGGCTTAACTGTCGTACAGCCCTTCCCGCTCAACGGCGGTGCGTCGTTTTCCCTGACGTATCCGCCGTACCGATTCCCGCACGGCCAGCGTGCCGTTCAGCAGCAATGTTCCGACCGGCGCGTCCGGGCGCATCAGCCGCTGCTGGAGCATATGCACCGCTTCCGTTCCTAGCTCATCGCGCGGGACATGCACCGCCGTTAAGGGCACATCCTGAATCGCCGCCAGATTAAATCCGTCGATGCTCATCACCGAGACGTCCTGCGGCACGCGCAGACCGTGATTTTGCAGCGCGCTGATGGCGCCTGCCGCCATAAAATCGCCGCCGACCAGAAACGCGGTGGGCAGGTCCTTTCCCTGCTGCTGATTAAGCCACTCGCTCACCAGCTGTTCGGTCTCTCTGGCGCTGAAGCTCGGCACCACCAGCAGGCCGCGCCTGTCGTTAAACCTGAGGTTATGGGCGTGCCACGCGTCGCGGATCCCCGACAGGCGCAGCTCCATGGTGTACCGGCGCAGGCAGAGCACGTTCATCACCTCGCGGTGCCCCATCTCGAACAGGTACTCCGCCGCCCGCTCGCCAATGGCGCGATGATCCGGCGCAACGGCAGGCAGGCGCATGTGGCGGTCCCGGCAGTTAATCAGCATGCAGGGCTTACCCACGTCCACCGCCAGATCGTGGATATGCGGATCGTCGATACCAAGCAGAATGGCCGCCTGTGTATCCGGCTCGTTCATCCGGGCCAGAAACAGCTGCGCGTCGCTGTCGTTCTCCTCCAGCGCGCAGTAACGCAGGCGAACCTCGTGCGAAGCCAGGCCTTTACCGACGCTCTGGATGACGCGGTAGTAAAAGATGTCGGACCGCTCGTCAAAAGCACGCTGCGGGGCAAAAACCACCAGGCTATTGAGCAGTAACCGCCCCGCCGCCATACCGTCCATTACCCCCAGTTCCCGCGCGCACGCCAGCACCTTCGCCCGCGCCTTTTCGCTGGTGTTTGCCTTCCCCGCCAGCACGCGAGAAACGGTGCTGATGGAGAGCTGGGTACGGGCGGCGATTTCGGTGATTTTAAGCCTTTTATCCATTTTGTGATCTGGCTCCAGATGTGAAATGAAAAAATTTTCACAGCATCTTTGTCAGGTAATAACTTAGCTGAACGCCATAATGCCGAAAAACGAACCTCAGTTATGAGAAAGTTTGCACAAAATCCACTATTCCCTGCTCATTTTCTCTCTTAAGGTGAACCTGTCACACAACTTCCATACTAGTTGTATAGCAGCTTAATACTCTAAAACAGATAACTTTCAAACGCATAACGCTGTGTGACACCTGAACCCACGTCCCCTACCGTCCGTCTTGTGGAGAAGAAAATGAGTCAGGACATCAATAACACCGTTGCGACAAGCAAAACCCGTCGCGTCATTAAGAACCTGCGCTGGTATGTACTGGTGCTGTTTCTTCTTGGCGTGACCGTCAACTACATCACCCGTAACTCGTTAGGTATTCTCGCCCCTGAGCTGAAGGAGAGCCTTGGTATCACCACCGAGCAATACTCCTGGATCGTCGGCGCGTTTCAGATTGCCTACACCATTTTCCAGCCCCTGTGCGGCTGGCTGATCGACGTTATTGGCCTCAAGATTGGCTTTATGGTCTGCGCCGGGATCTGGGCGCTGATGTGCATCTTCCATGCGGGCGCCGGAAGCTGGCTGCATCTCGCGATCCTGCGCTTCTTTATGGGCGCTTCCGAAGCTGCCGCCACCCCAGCGAATGCCAAAACCATCGGTGAATGGTTCCCGAAATCAGAGCGTCCCGTTGCCGCCGGTTGGGCGGGCGTGGGCTTCTCCATCGGCGCGATGCTGGCCCCGCCTATCATCTATTTTGCCCACGCCTCGTTTGGCTGGCAGGGTGCGTTTATGTTTACCGGCGTGCTGGCGCTGCTGTGGGTGATCCTCTGGTGGGCGTTCTACCACAACCCAGAGCAGCACCCGAACCTGAGCCGCGACGAGCTGGCGTTTATCAAGCAGGATAACGAACCTGCGCCGGTCAGGCTGCCCTTTCTGACCGCGCTGAAAACCGTCTCAAAGAACAAACGTTTTTACGGGATCGCCATTCCGGCCTTTATGGCGGAACCCGCCTGGGCAGTGCTGAGCTTCTGGGTGCCGCTGTACCTCGCTAAAGAGCACGGCATGGATTTGAAGCAGATCGCGATGTTCGCCTGGCTGCCGTTCCTCGCCGCCGACCTCGGCAGCGTAGCGAGCGGCTACCTCACCCGGCTCTACACCCGCTGGTTCGGCTGCTCCCGCGTCAACTCGGTGGTGGCCAGCTCCGTCACCGGCGCGTTCCTGATGATTTCGCTGGCCATCGTCGCCGTGACTCGCGACCCGTATATCACCATCGTGCTGATCTCCATCGGCGGCTTCGGGCACCAGATTATCTCCTGCATGCTGAGCGCGCTGGTGGTGGAGTCCTTTGATAAGGGCCAGATGGCGACCGTCAATGGCATGCGCGGCTCGGCAGCGTGGATCGCCAGCTTCCTGTTCTCCCTGTTAATCGGGGTGACCGCCGACAAAATCGGCTTCAACCCGCTCTTTATCGCCATGGGGTTCTTTGACCTGATTGGCGCACTCTTCCTGGTGGCATTTATTGCTGAACGTCGCGCCAAGCGCGCCTGATAGTGGATGTATTGCATATGAAAACCCTGAAAAACTGGACCGTCGATAAGCAGTCTGCGAATCATCTGGAACTGCTGGTAGATAATCAGCACCGCCTGTGCCTGTATGTGCTGGAACAGAACCTGTTCCGCGTGCTGATCAAACGCAAAGGCGAGCTGGCGCTGGACCGCACCTGGAGTATCGCCCCGGAACAAGACGTGCCGTGGGAAGGCCGCCGTCGTGACGATATAAGCGGTTTCTCCTGCCCGGCCTGGACCCTGACGCAGCAGGATGACACGTTAACGGTGGAAACCGAGCAGCTGCGCGTCACCGTCCACCAGCCCCTGTGGCTGGAGTGGCACTACCGCAATGATGCGGGCGAATGGCAGCCGCTGGTCCAGGATCGCCCGACCAGCGCCTACCTGCTGAACGCTCACGGCGACGGCGTGGCGCACTATCTCAGCCGCCGCAAGGACGAGCGTTTCTACGGTCTGGGCGAGAAAGCGGGTGATTTACAGCGCAACGGCAAACGCTATGAGATGCGTAACCTGGACGCGATGGGCTACAACGCCGCCAGCACCGATCCACTTTATAAGCACATCCCGTTTACCCTCACCCGCCGCGATGACGTGAGCTACGGCCTGTTCTACGACAACCTGAGCAGCTGCTGGCTGGATCTGGGTAACGAGATCGACAACTATCACACCGCCTATCGCCGTTGGCAGGCAGAAGCGGGCGACATCGACTACTACCTCTTCACCGGCAAGCGCGCGCTGGACGTCACCAAAGCCTTCGTTCGCCTGACGGGGAAAACGCTGTTCGGACCGAAATGGAGCCTGGGCTACAGCGGCTCGACCATGCACTACACCGACGCGCCGGACGCCCAGAACCAGCTGATGAACTTCATCCGCCTGTGCGATGAGCACGCCATTCCGTGCGACTCGTTCCAGCTCTCCTCCGGCTATACCTCGATTAATGGCAAGCGCTACGTCTTCAACTGGAATTACGATAAGGTGCCGCAGCCGAAGGTGATGAGCCAGGCATTTCACGATGCGGGGCTGAAGCTTGCGGCTAACATCAAGCCGTGCCTGTTGCAGGATCATCCTCGCTACGGCGAGGTGGCGGAACGCGGCCTGTTCATTCGTGATTCAGAAACCGATGCGCCTGAACGTTCAAGCTTCTGGGATGACGAAGGCTCGCACCTCGACTTCACCAACCCGCAGACGGTGCAGTGGTGGCAGAACGGCGTGACCACGCAGCTGCTGGAGATGGGCATCGACTCCACCTGGAACGACAACAACGAGTACGAAGTGTGGGACGGGGAAGCGCGCTGCTATGGTTTCGGCAAGGAGATTGCCATCAAGCACATTCGTCCGGTGATGCCGCTGCTGATGATGCGCGCCTCGCTGGAAGCGCAGCAGCGTTTTGCGCCGGAGAAGCGTCCGTATCTGATCTCCCGCTCCGGCTGCGCCGGGATGCAGCGCTACGTTCAGACCTGGAGCGGCGACAACCGCACCAACTGGGACACCCTGCGCTATAACATCCGCATGGGGCTGGGCATGAGCCTGTCCGGGCTGTTCAACGTCGGTCACGACGTGGGCGGTTTCTCTGGTGATAAGCCGGACGCCGAGCTGTTCGTGCGCTGGGTGCAGAACGGCGTGATGCATCCGCGCTTCACCATCCATTCCTGGAATGACGATCGCACCGTGAACGAACCGTGGATGTACCCGGGCGTGACCCCTGCGATCCGCAGCGCCATTGAACTGCGCTATCGCCTGCTGCCGTATCTCTACACCCTGCTCTGGCAGGCGCACGCCGACGACGAGCCGATGCTCCGCCCGACCTTCCTCGATCACGAGCACGATGTTCAGACGTTCGAAGAGTGCGATGATTTCCTGCTGGGCCGCGACCTGCTGGTGGCAAGCGTCGTCGAAGCCGGGCAGCGCGAGCGCCGCGTCTGGCTACCGGACAACGACACCGGCTGGTACGATTTTTACACCCACGCGTGGTTCGCCGGCGGTCAGTCGATCGTTCTCGACGCGCCGCTGGAAAAACTGCCGCTGCTGGTGCGCGCCGGGGCCGGTTTGCCGCTCAGCGATCGCATCCGTCACGTGAGCGCCGATAAAGACGATACCCGTGAGCTGAAGCTGTTCCCGGTGAAAGGCGTCGGCACCACCTCCGGACTGCTGTTTGAAGACGACGGCGAAAGCTGGGGCTACCGGAACGGCAACGCGCTGTGGGTGGAATGGGAGATGGTGTGTGACGGATCAACCATCAACCTGAAGGTGAATGCGCGCGGTGACTATCGTCCGGCGTGGAAAGTGCTGAAGGTGTCATTACCGGCTGGAGAAAAACGTACGCTGCGGGTGAACGGGATTGAAGGGAGCGAGTGGGTGCTCTGAACATTGCCGGGTGGCGGCTTCGCCTTACCCGGCCTACAAAGTCGCCCGTAAGCCCGGTAAGCGAAGCGCCACCGGGCTTTTTTTTAGCTCTCGATACCTTTGCTGCGCAGGTAATCTTCGTAGTTACCGGTGAAGTCCACCACGCGCTCTGGCGTAATTTCGATCACGCGGGTCGCCAGGGAGCTGACGAACTCACGGTCGTGAGAGACGAAAATCAGGGTGCCCTGATACATCTCCAGCGCCATGTTCAGCGATTCGATAGATTCCATATCCAGGTGGTTGGTTGGTTCGTCCATCACCAGGATATTCGGTTTTTCCATCATCAGCTTGCCGAACAGCATACGGCCCTTTTCACCACCGGAGAGCACTTTGGCGGGCTTTTTGATGTCGTCCTGGCTGAACAGCAGACGCCCCAGAATGCTGCGTACCGCCTGCTCGTCGTCCCCTTCCTGCTTCCACTGGCTCATCCAGTCGAAGACGGTCAGGTCGTTTTCGAATTCATATTCATGGTCCTGCGCGTAGTAACCGATCTGCGCGTTTTCTGACCATTTCACGGTACCGTTGTCCGGTTGCAGTTCGCCTACCAGGGTTTTCAGCAGGGTGGATTTACCCACGCCGTTGGCGCCCAGAATGGCAATCTTTTCGCCCACTTCCAGCAGCAGGTTGAAGTTTTTAAACAGCGGGCCTTCATCAAAGCCTTTGGTCAGCGCCTCAACTTCCAGCGCGTTACGGAACAGTTTCTTGTCCTGCTCGAAGCGAATGAACGGGTTCTGACGGCTGGAGGCTTTCACCTCTTCCAGCTTGATCTTGTCAATCTGGCGGGCACGTGATGTTGCCTGACGGGATTTAGAGGCGTTGGCGCTGAAGCGGCTCACGAAGGATTGCAGGTCCGCAATCTGCGCTTTCTTCTTGGCGTTGTCGGCAAGCAGACGTTCACGCGCCTGCGTTGCCGCCGTCATGTACTCATCGTAGTTGCCCGGATAAACGCGCAGCTCGCCGTAGTCCAGATCCGCCATGTGCGTACAAACCATGTTCAGGAAGTGACGGTCGTGCGAGATGATGATCATGGTGCTGTCGCGATCGTTCAGCGTCTGCTCCAGCCAGCGGATGGTGTCGATGTCCAGGTTGTTCGTCGGTTCGTCGAGCAGCAGGATGTCCGGGTTAGAGAACAGCGCCTGTGCCAGCAGCACGCGCAGCTTCCAGCCTGGGGCGACTTCGCTCATCGGGCCGTAATGCTGTTCTACCGGAATACCGACGCCCAGCAGCAGCTCGCCCGCACGCGCTTCCGCAGAGTAGCCGTCCATTTCGCCGTACTGCGTTTCCAGGTCGGCCACTTTGTAACCGTCTTCTTCGCTCATTTCGGCGAGACCGTAGATACGATCGCGCTCCTGCTTCACTTCCCACAGCTCCGCGTGCCCCATGATCACAGTGTCGAGCACGGTGAACTCTTCGAAGGCGAACTGATCCTGACGCAGCTTACCGATACGCTCGTTCGGATCGAGCGACACGTTGCCCAGCGTCGGCTCTAAATCGCCGCCGAGGATCTTCATAAAGGTGGATTTTCCGCTACCGTTGGCACCAATCAGGCCGTAACGGTTGCCGCCGCCAAATTTGACGGAAATATTTTCGAACAGCGGCTTACTGCCAAACTGCATAGTGACGTTGCTGGTAACTAACACGGAGAGATTCCTGCGAAAAGTGTGATAAACACGGCATTATGCCACAATTCCGAATTGAGATCCCGTGTTGCGGTAATCCACTAAACTTTAACAAAATCGAAAAAAATGTGATTTCGTACACATCTGAATTCCCAGTTAACGGGAATGCACATATAATGCGCTCCCATTACAGATTCAGTCTTATCAACTCATCGCCAGAATGGCTTAGATACCTCGCATAACATGAACATGAAATTAACAACGCTTTTTGCGGCGGCGTTAGCCGTAGTAGGTTTTTGTAAGACCGCGTCTGCGGTGACGTATCCCCTGCCGACAGACGGAAGCCGTCTGGTGGGTGAAAACCAGGTGGTGACGGTTCCGGAAGGTAACACCCAGCCGCTGGAATACTTCGCGGCGCAGTACCAGCTCGGCCTGTCTAACATGCTGGAAGCTAACCCGGGTGTTGACCCATACCTGCCAAAAGCGGGCACGGTGCTTAACATTCCGCAGCAGCTGATCCTGCCGGATACCGTTCACGAAGGTATCGTGATCAACAGCGCCGAAATGCGTCTGTATTACTACCCGAAAGGCACCAACACGGTGATCGTGCTGCCTATTGGCATCGGCCAGCTGGGCAAAGATACCCCGCTGAACTGGACCACCAAAGTTGAGCGTAAGAAAGCGGGCCCAACCTGGACGCCGACCGCCAAAATGCACGCGGAATACATCGCTGCGGGCGAGCCGCTGCCCGCCGTTGTACCTGCCGGCCCGGATAACCCGATGGGTCTGTACGCGCTGTACATTGGCCGTCTGTATGCCATCCACGGCACCAACGCCAACTTCGGTATCGGCCTGCGCGTGAGCCACGGCTGCGTGCGTCTGCGTAACGACGACATTAAGTTCCTGTTTGAAAACGTGCCGGTCGGCACGCGCGTGCAGTTCATCAACGAACCGGTGAAAGCGACCTCCGAGCCGGACGGTAGCCGTTACATTGAAGTGCACAACCCGCTGTCCACCAGCGAAGATCAGATCAACAACAACGAAATCGTGCCGATTAAGCTGACCAGCGCGGTGCAGGCCGTGACCTCTCAGGCGGATGTTGAAACGACCGTCGTTGACCAGGCGATTCAGAACCGTTCCGGTATGCCGGTACGTCTGAACTGATTGCGAAACGTCAAAAAAGCGGGCCACGGTGCCCGCTTTTTTTTATCCGTTATTTACGATAACGATGCCGCCATGATCGTAGCGATAATGGCAGTGGGCGTACTCCAGCGGCGTGCCGTCCTCCAGATAGATCACCTGCTCCACCTCCAGCACCGGATCGGTTTGCTCGCAGATCAGATGCTGCATATCCAGCGCACTGGGCTTCAGCGCCCTCACCACCCGATATGACCCCATGATCTTCAGCCCCAGCGTCTCCTGAACGTACTGGAACACCGAACTTTCAAGATGGGCTTTGTTCAGGCCGGGCACCAGATTGAGCGGCATCACCGTGGCGTCCAGCGACATGGGCTCACCGTTCAGCAAGCGCAGGCGGATGAAGTCGTAGATCGGCGCATCCGGGTTTATCATCAGCGACGCCTGCTCTTTCTCGTTCGGGAAGCGCAACTCGAAATGCACCACCTTGCTCGTCACCGTGCCTAAATGCTCCCAGGTTTTGGTCGCCCCGAAGTAGTCGCTGCCGGAGAGATCCCACTGCGAAAGCTGGAGAAAGTTTTTGCGAATGAAGGTGCCCTGCCCCTGACGCGTATAGACCAGCCCTTCGACGATCAGCTGGCGCATCGCCTGCTGAATGGTCATCCGGCTGGTACTGAACTCCGCCGCCAGCGCAAACTGGTCCGGCAGCGGTTCATTGGCGGCGTACTGCTGGCTGATGATGCGTTTTTTGATTTCCCGCGCTATGGTGATGTACTTCGCCGCCATCGTCCTTCCTTCTGATTAGTTTTCTGTCCCGCTGTTCTTCAGCGCCACTCTCTCGGCCACCTTGAGGAAAGGCAGGTAGAAGAATACACCAAATACAATGATTGCCAACTGCACCACCACGGCGCGCCAGTCCCCCGCCGTCGCCAGCCAGGCGCTGAGGATCGGCGGCGTGGTCCACGGGATCATCACCACGCAGCGCGACATCAGCCCCAGCGTGGTACAGAGCCACGCAAAATAAATGCCGATGGCGGGCAGCAGCACAAACGGGATCATCAGCGGCAGGTTAAAGACAATCGGCAGGCCGAAAATCACCGGCTCGTTGATGTTGAACAGGCCCGGCGCCAGCGACAGCCGCGCCACCTGCTTCGCCGACTTTTGTCGGGAGAAGATGAAGATAGCAATCAGCAGCGAGATCGTGCTGCCCGTACCGCCCACCATGCCAAACGTCGGCACAAAGATGTTGTTGATAATGTGCGGGATCGGCTGTCCGTTGGCGAAGGCCAGCATGTTCTCGTTGGTGTTAATCAGCAGGAACGGCTCCAGCACCACGCTGTTGACCACCGACTGATGAATACCGAGCGTGAACAGGAAGTTGCCGAAGCTGTAGATGAAAAGGGTCCCCGGCAGGCTGGTGTTGATCAGCCTCAGCGGCTGCTGAATAAAGGTCGTAATGAGGTGGATCAGATCCGTGTGCAGCACGTTCGCCAGCAGCGCCGCCAGCACCGCAAACAGCGACAGCGTGAGAATGGTCGGGATCAGCGCGGTAAAGGATTTGCTCACCGCCGGAGGCACGTTTTCCCCCAGTGAAATGTGCAGCGCCTTCAGGCGCGAAATAGCGATGAAGACCTCCGTTGAGAGCAGCCCAATCAGCACCCCGGCGAAAATCCCGGTGGAGCCGATATTGGCGAACGTCAGCACCTGGGTGACGTTCACCGTGGCCTCGCTGCCGACGGGCGTAATCTGTAAGCGCATCGGCATCATGATGATAAAACTGCTGACGGCGATAACCACTGCCGAGACCGGATTGTCGAAATCTTTGTTGCGCGCCAGCGACCAGGCAATCATCGGGGCCAGCAGCAGCGCGGCGATGTTCAGCGTGCCGTTGACGATCGCCTCGCCCCACACTTTAAACTGTGTGAGCGTGTCGCCCTCAAAAATCCACGGGAACACCACGTTGTTCACCAGCACCGCCAGACCGGCGAGGATGAAAATCGGCATCACCGTGGCGAAGGCATCGCGCAGGGAGCGCAGGTGCACCTGGTTTGCCAGGCGCGCCGAGAACTCAACAAATTTATCGACAAAAGACTGCATGTGCGGTGTTATTTTTGTTTCAGACATAGCGGATAGGTCCCATCAATCAGTCACAAAAACGGCCCGGCAGCGTACGGCTTACATCTCGCGTCCGTTGGTATGGATAACCTGTTTTAACCACGCGTAGCTCTTCTTCGGCACGCGCTTCAGGTCTTTCAGGTCGTGATTCTCACGGTTGACGTAGACCACGCCGTAGCGCTTGCGCATGTCGCCCTGCGAGCTGAGAATGTCAATCAGTCCCCAGCCGAGGTAGCCCATGACCTCTGCGCCATCCTCGAACATCGCGTCTTTCATGGCCTCGATATGCGCCCGGTGGTAGTCGATGCGGTAGGTATCCTCAATCGGGTTGACCCCGTCCCAGGACTCAATCACCCCTATGCCGTTTTCAATCGGAAAGACCGGCATCCGCCAGTCGTTGGCATAGCGGGTGATGATGGTGCGAAAGCCCAGCGGATCGATCTGCCAGTTCCACTCGGTGGCCTTCAGGTACGGGTTATTTTTCTCGCCGTGCAGCAGGTAATTGTTCACCGGCGTGCCTTCCGGGATCGCATCGCTGTCCAGCGTTTTACTGGCGTAGTAGCTGAAGGCCATAAAGTCGTTCTTCGTGCGCGCGAACAGGGCGAGATCGTCGGCGCGATAGATATCACCAAAGCCCTCCTGCTCAACTACCGCCATCACCGCCGGGCTGTAGCCCTGACCGGCGAAGACGCGCAGCAGGTTCTGGTTGAGGAATTCGTCGTACTGCTGGGCGCAGAAGATATCGCGCGGCTTGCAGGTAGCCGGATAAATCAGCTGGTGCGCCAGCATGCCGCCCATTAGCTGGCCCGGTTTCGTCTGGTGCAGGTATTCGGTCAGCGACATGTGCGCCACCATCGCATGGTGCTGAAGCTCATACAGCTCGCGCAGAGTCTTCTCGCCCTTCATATAGCCGGAAATGCGGAACGCTTCCGGCATATGGAAAATGTTCTGCTCGTTGAAGGTCAGCCAGTACTTCACCCGGTCCCCGTAGCAGTCGATCATCTTTTTGCCGTAGCGGATAAAGGCTTCCACCACGCGGCGATCGTTGAAGCCGTTGTACTCCTGCGCCAGCGCCAGCGGCATATCGAAGTGGTAGAGGCAGACCATCGGCTCGATACCGCGGGCGATGAGATCGTCAATAAAGCGGTCGTAAAAGGCAATGCCCTCGTCGTTGAACTCGCCGTCACCCAGCGGGCAGACGCGGCTCCAGGAGATCTGGAAGCGGTAGCAGTTCATGCCCAGATCCTGCATCAGGTCGAAATCTTCCCGGTAGCGGTGGTAGGAGTCGGTCGCCACCTTCCAGTCGGAAACGTTTTCCCCGGCCTCACGAATGTCGTACACCGACATCCCCTTCCCGCCCTCATTCCAGGCCCCTTCCGTCTGCATGCTGGACACCGAGTTGCCCCATAAAAAGTTGGCTGGCAGTGAATTGTTCATGCTCTCTCCCTATATGACTAGTCATTTAAAATTTAATGACTAGTCATATAGGCGAAGATGAAATTTCGATCAAAGGGGAGGATCGTTTTTTGTGAGGCAAGCAGAAAAATTTTATTACACTGAGCGTGCTTAATAC
>NZ_JADBQL010000030.1:0-83663 GCF_014895905.1 Enterobacter cloacae complex sp. P15RS
TGCGAAAAAGAACTATATAAATTAAGGTTTTTTATAGAATTATCATTATGTAAAAGCCGCTAAAAATAGATAAAGAAAATTAAAGCAGTTTAACGCGTGATTCAGAGCGGCATGGACAGGCGATTCCTGCCATTTTTCCCTCCCCATGCGGTATTTTATGCGCCAGCATTCGTAAAATAATATAGATAAAACAATCGCTTAATTTTCATTGTGTTTAATTTTTGTTCGAACGAACGTCAGCGATTTAATGTTCATTTCACCTGTGTCGTCTTTAGTCAATACAACATCTGAACCACCTGAACGACAAAGGGAATATACATATGTCAATGTCTATCTTTACCAACGCCGCCTCCATGGCATCCACCAATGCAATGAACAATGCGAACAAGCTGTTGACCACCTCTATGGAGCGTCTGGGGACCGGTAAACGCATCAACTCCGCGGCGGACGATGCGGCAGGTCTGCAAATTGCTACCCGCTTGCAGGGCCAGTCCAACGGTATGACCGTTGCTCAGCGTAACATTGCTGACTCCACTGCGATGATGCAGACCGCGGAAGGGGCTTTTGATGAAGTAAGCAACATCATGTACCGCATGAAGGACCTCGCAACCCAGGCGGCGAACGACACGAACACCCAGAAAGACCGTGATGCCATCAACACCGAGCTGAACGACCTGAACGCCGAGCTGGGCAACATTATGAAAAATACCTCTTACGCGGGTGAGAAGCTGTTCGGCGCCTCCGGTAAGTTCGGTAAAGAGTTGAGCTTCCAGATCGGTTCTTCCGCCGATGAAACCATGAAGGTCGATTTGAGTGCTGAGCTGGGCGGTGCAAGTGGTGCGAGCGGTGCGAACACCGGTCTGATTGACGGCAGCGGCAATTTCAATGGCCTCAATAGTTCAGGATACGCTAGCACCGCGAGCGGTGTGACCACAATTAATATTAAAGATGCTGCGGGCGCGAAAGCGTTGATGGAAGACCTGGAGAAAACCCTTGATGATGTGGGCAGCGTCCGCTCCAAAATGGGTGCAAGTATCAACCGTCTTAGCTATGCGGCTTCGAACCTCGCAAACATGCAGGACAATACGGATTTGGCATTAAGTAACGTCCGTGATGCGAACTACGCAACGGAAGCTTCCTCCATGACGCGTAACCAGCTGCTGTCGCAGACCAGTATGTCCATGCTGAAACAGTCCAACAGCATGTCCAGCATGGTGGTCTCTCTGCTGGGCTAATTCATCCCACATTAACGCAGTTAAAACACCGCTGTATGGCGGTGTTTTTGTATCCGCTTACCAGCCGGTTTCGTCTTCAAAGCGGAAAAGCGTATTCCTGGTTTTTTATAATTAATTGATTTTAAACGATTAAAAAGTTGGCACGCTAATTGCTAATTATTGGCAAGTCAATCACGGTTTGCGTGCCAGGAGAATGAAACATGTCTGATTTTGATCCCACTTATCTCGCTTCGCAGCTGGCAAGCCTTGATATTCTTCCGCTCCAGAACTCAATAACGACCAAGACCAAAACGCTGGAGGCGCAGAAAGAAGCGCTCTCATCACTACGCTCGGCGATGACGACCTTCCGCAGTGCGATTACCGCCCTGAACTCCAGTAGCGCCAGCGTGCTCAAAAATTCCGCCACGCTGAACCAGGAAGGGATTGCGACCGTCACCGCCGACGCCAGCGCGCGTAAAGGGACATACAGTATCAACGTTAACCAGTTAGCGACCGCCCAGCAGAAAAGCTACGGTGGGCTGGACGATGAGGCCGTCAAGAACGCGACCGGTACGCTGAAAATCAATCTTAATGGCGAAAGCATTGAGATTGAGATGGACGATCTCGAAAACCTCGGCGATCTCGCCGATGCGATTAACGGCACGGATTTTCCAAGCGCGTCTAACTCAACGACCAGCGCCGAAGGGCAAAACGGCGTCACCGCCTCGCTGATGCGCATCGATGGCAAGGTCTCACTGATTCTCAATAGCGATCAGAGCGGTTCCAAATACGATATCCAGCTGGATACCAGCGGCATGACCAGCGGGCAGGACATTTTTGATAACGAAGAGATCATCACCAGTGGCCGGGACGCCAAATTCACTCTGGGCGATTCGCCTACGGAATACACCAGCAGCTCCAACACGCTGGACGATCTGGTTGACGGGGTCTCCATCAAGCTCACCAGTACAACCGAAAACAATAAGCCACTGATTATCACCATCGATACGGATACCGCTGAGACCAAAACGCAGGTCCAGACCTTTATCGATGCCTTTAACACGCTACAAAGCACCATTTCCGAACTGACGTCTACCAGCGGCAGTTCGCGCGGCGCCTTTGCGGGCGACGCCAGCATCACGTCTCTGACCAGCGAGCTGAGCGGGCTGCTGCGCGGCACATACGGCATGCAAAACATGACCAAATTCGGTATTTCCGCCGACAAAGACGGCAAGCTCACGCTCGATTCTGACGTCTTTGAAGAACAGCTCAAACGCGATCCGCAAACGCTCACCCAGTTCTTCAACGGCAACGACGGCTTAATCAAGACGATGGATAAAGCGCTGGATAAATATCTCAGCAGCTCCAGCGGCCTGCTTAAAGGGCGACAGGAGACACTCGATCGCGAACAGACCGAGATTGATACCAAAACCGAAAAGATGGAATCGCGCTATGAGTCTGCCTACAACCGCTATCTGAAGCAGTTTACGCAGTTGCAGTCATTGATGACGCAGATGAACAACACCATGGGTCTGTTTAGTTAATTCTGAGGGAATTTCGCTGCTATGTACGGTAACGAACAGGAAGGATACGGCCTTTATCAACAATCGGATCTGGCGCTCCAGGCCGCCGCCGCGAATCCGCATCAGCTGGTATTGATGCTGTTCAACGGCCTGATGGACGAGCTTGTGCGCGCCAAAAGCCATATTGCGGCCCGCCGTTTTGAGCGTAAGGCGCAAAGCATCAATAAGTGCATCGATATTCTGAATGCGCTGACCAGTTCGCTGGATTACGAAAAAGGGGGCGAGCTGGCGCTGAGCCTGGCGAATCTATACGACTTCTGCGTGTATCGCCTGTATGACGCCAGCCACAAGCTCTCAATAGAAATCATTGAGGAGGTAGAAGTGATTCTGGGCAATATCCAGGAGGGCTGGGAAAAAATGGGCCAGGGAAAATGAGCACGCTTCACACCCTCCAGACGCTGGCAAAAGCGCTGCGTGACGCAACGGAAAACCATAACTGGCCCGCCGTCATGAACGTGGATGCCAGCATCGCTGAGTTCCTGACGGGGCTCGGGGATCGCCCCCTCTCGTCTCACGAGCGTCAGGCGCTGGATCACCTAAAAAAACTGCACCGGCAGGCGCGCGACTACTGCCAGGGACAAAGCGACATCCTGGCGGAAAAAATGGACCTTGCGTTACGTAACCGCGAGGGCGCGACGGCGTATGCGCTGTTTAGCGACGTGGAGGGGGGCTAATGGATATTCTCAATCTTTTTCAGGGCACCTTCATCGGGTCTGGCCTGCTTATGCAGGCCGAATCTGCACCTCTGGCGGTCCTGGATCCTGAGGCGGGGCAGCCGACGGCGGACTTTAATGACGCGTTATCCAACGTGATCGGTACCTTACTGGCGGGACAGGGCGCGCCTGCCCCGATGCTGCCGGGCGAAGAGCGACCCCTCTTGTCCGAGGAGGATGCTCCGCCCTCTGCCGAGTCACTGCTAAAGGATGATGCGCGTCAGCAGTTGCTTGAGACGCTGCTCATGTCGGGGCGAGCCGCTTCGCCGACCTTCACCGATAGCCCTGTTGGGCTGGCGGTAAGCGCGACGCCGCCTGCGTTGACGCTGGAATTAAAGCCAAAGAGTGACGCCGCGCGCGCGCTGTCGGTCCAGCATACGTCACTGGCTTCACAAAGCGTTCCGCTTGCCTCAGCACCGACGCAGCAACCGCTAACACCGCTAACGCAGCCCGCACCGCGGTCGGCAGGCGTGGACGCTGTGCCAGCCGCCACTGTTGCACACGTCGTTTCGCAACCGGCAGCTGCTGACCTGACGCAGGTGATGCCGGTAGCAACGTCAACGCCAGCATCACCCTCTCCGGCACCGTCCGTCGGCGCGGCTGTGACCTCCACGCCATCCCTGCCCGCGACGACGCTGAAGATGGATCCTGAACCTTCACGCTGGAGCGAGCAACTTCAAAGCGCGCTGGGAGAGCGCCTTCAGGTACAGGTTAAGCAGCAAATTCAGCATGCCACTATCCGTCTCGATCCCCCGGATATGGGCAAAATCGACATCGCGATGCAAATCGATAGCGGACGTGTACAGGTACAAATCAACGCCAGTCATGCCGAGGTTTATCGTGCCTTACAGCAGACAAGCAACGAACTTCGGCAGAGCCTGACGGAGCAAAACTTTGTCCAGGTTAACGTCCAGGTCTCTTCCCAGTCCGGAGGACAACAGCAGGGAAGAGGACATCCATTTAACGGGCAGCAGGACGCCATTCTGGCAGGTGCAGAGATTGCTGCTCATTCCCCGAACGGCGACGACGCTCGCCACGATAACTCGGTCCTTCTGACGGTATAAGGCACAGAACACTATGAATGCAAAAACGCTTTCTTTCGGCATTATCATCGCCCTCGTGACCGCCATGCTGGCCGCCGGTATGACGGTGGTCGGCACGCATCTGCTTCGTCTGGATGAAACCACGGGTAAGAGCTTCCTGTCCGGGATGTTTTCCAGCCCTGAGAAAGGCGCCGTTGAGTTTGTGGAGATCAAAAATGTGGTCATCACGCTAAGAGGGACCGGGCATAAAGAACGCTATCTGTTGCTTGAGCTCAATCTGGCGACCAGCGATGCGGAAAGTACGCGTAAAGCGCAGGAGATGATCCCTGCCGTTCGCGGCGCCACGGTAAGCCTGCTCTCAGACCTGGATTACGACGTGGTGCGCGCAATGAGCGTCGAACAACTGCATAAAAAACTACAGGACGCCTACGCAGCCCGTTTCAAGAGCCTGAAGATGAGCGTGCCTTTCGAGGACGTCATCATCAGCAAAATGGTCTTCCAGTGAAAGCGGCACCGCAATGCAAATGATGGATTTTGTCGCGAACGAAACGCTGACCCCCGCGGATGAAGGGCGCTATCTCAGCGCCTATTTGCCGCTGGTCAAAAAGATTGTGAAACAGCTGTCGTACCAGACCAGCAGCGTGATGGGTCAGGAAGATATGGAGCAGATCGCGCTCATGGGCCTGTTAACCGCCCTGCGTCGCTATGGTCATCCGGACGAGCAATTTGCTGCCTATGCGGCACAGCGTATTCGCGGCGCGATACTGGATGAACTCCGCTCGCTTGACTGGCGTCCGCGGCGCCTGCGGCAAAAGACGCACAAACTCAATGACGATATCCGCGACGTGACGCGTCAACTCGGGCGTACGCCCACGTTTGAGGATATCAAACGTCATCTCTCCATTTCGGCGGAAGAGTACCAGGAGTACCTGTTGCTGGATTGCGCCAAAACCATAGAGAGCCTGGATGAGCTGTTAAGCGATGATGTTCACACCAGCGCGCTGGATAGCCGCAAGCTGGAGGATGAAATCGTCGTTAGCCGGACGCTGCGCAGTGCGCTGGCGGCGCTGGATGAACGCGAACAGCTGATCCTGACGCTTTATTACCAGCATGAAATGAGCCTTAAAGAGATCGCTTTGGTCCTTGATTTAACGGAAGCCAGGGTCTGTCAGCTCAATAAAAAAATCGCCCAAAAAATTCAGTCTTTTTTCCAGAAGTGAAAGGTGTATGCAGAAACTCTTAGGTATTTTAATCATTATGGCCTGCGTTGTTGGCGGTTTTCTTATGTCTGGCGGCAAGCTCACGGCGTTCTGGCAACCGGGTGAAATCATTATCATTCTTGGCGCGGGGCTGGGGGCGATGGTGCTGGCGAACCCGCCTGCGGTGATGGGGGAAATGTATCGCCAGTTCCGCGGCATCATGCGTAAGAATGAATATACCAATGAGTACCAGCGCCAGCTGCTCATGCTCTTATATGAACTGCTGGAGCTGGTGCAGGATGGTGGCCTGAAGGTACTGGACGAACATATTGAATCGCCCGAGAACAGCCCGCTGTTTCAGAAGTACCCGCTCATGCTTCACGACAACGCGCTGGTGACGTTCATCTCTGACAACTTCCGCCTGATGGCGATGGGCAAGATCAACGAGCACGAGCTGGAAGGCATCCTTGAGCAAGAGCTGGTCGCGATGGAGGAAAACTTGCTTCAGCCGTCCCGGTCGCTACAGCGTACGGCAGAAGCGATGCCCGGCTTCGGCATCTGTGCCGCGGTGCTTGGCATTATCATCACCATGCAGTCTATCGACGGCTCCATTGCGGTCATCGGTGTGAAGGTTGCCGCCGCGCTGGTCGGCACCTTCCTGGGCGTGTTTTTCTGCTACTGCCTGATGGATCCTGTCGCAAACGCCATGGAGCAGCGCACCAAAAAGCAGATTGCGGTACTGGAGTGCGTCCGCACCGTGCTGGTCAACCATGTTGCCGGTAAACCGACGCTGCTGGCGGTGGATGCGGGCCGCAAAATGCTACCGATGGACACCAAACCCACCTTTGCCACACTTGACGGCTGGGTAAACCAGATGACTGGTGATGCTTGATGCGCGGTCGTAATAAAGAACATACCACCATCATCAAACGCTCGTCGCGCAAAAGCCATGATGCTTTTCATGGCGGGGCGTGGAAGGTGGCCTTTGCCGATTTTACCCTGGCGATGATGGCGCTATTCATGGTGCTTTGGATTATGGGGGCGGTAACAGAAGAAGAACGTAAAGAGATCGTCTCGCGGCTGAACGGCGAGTCGATATTTGAAGGCAGCTCCATCATTCAGATTTCCCAGGAAGAGTTCAACAGAGGCAGCCAGATCCCCCTCGTTCACCAGCATAACGGCAGCAGCGATGAGGATGAGGATGACGAGGATAAGGATGAGGGCGCGGCCGCGGCCGTCGCGGAGGAACGCAAGGAACTCGAGGCGCTGGCGAAAAATGCGGATACGCTTGAAGACGTCAGCGTGCGCTCTCAAAACGAAATTGAGGAGTTGGCGCGCGTTATCATGAAGATCACCTCCGCCTATAACGCGCAGGCGAACCTCAAGATGGAAGTGGTGCCTCAGGGGTTACGTATCCTGATAACCGACGATCGTAAACGCGAAATGTTCCAGCGCAGCAGCGCCATTCTGACGCCTTTTTTCAAACGTCTGCTGACCGAGTTTGCGCCTGAGCTTAACAAAATTGAAAACAAGATTGTGATCACAGGCCATACCGATGCAACCCGTTTTCGCGATCAGGAGCTGTACAACAACTGGGCGCTCTCTGGCGAACGTGCGATGCAGGCCCGTGCCGTGCTGACGCGCGGCGGCCTTGATCCGGAAAAAGTATTGCAGGTAAGCGGCATGGCTGACCAGGTGCTGCTGGACCCGGACAACCCCCTGAGTTCCGAGAACCGACGTATTGAGATCATGGTGCTGACCCATTCGGCCAGCGATTCGCTGTATCAGTTCTTCGGACACCAGGGCGAGAAAGTCATTAAGCCATTGGCAGATAAGCTTAACCACCGTCAGTAACGTCCAGACTATCGCTGTGAAACGTTTTCCTCTTCTTCTCAATTTCGTACCTGTACGGACTGATCGCGTCCGTCTGGTGCGCTTTTTCTTCCTGATGGTCACTCTGGTTGGTTCGATATCCCCGGTTGAGGCGCAGCCGCTGACGTTATCCGCATCGCCAGTTTCCGCCGAGGCTCAGAAGCGTAAGGCAAACCGTGACCGGCTTTTTGCGGAAGCGAAAAAGCGCGAAAACCGGCTGCCGCCCACGCCCGGACAGATAGCCCGCGAGCGTGAGAGGAAACTGGCGGAGCGGGCGAGCAACCGAAAGACGTTGGCTATGCACGTACGCTGGTCGCCCGGTGCGCTCGGTAGCTCAGAAAAAATAATGAAAAAGGCGCGGGATCCGCGCCGCATGAGAGAGAGCCAGACGAAGTTACGCACCGTTATTCACCGTCTGGAAAGCCAGCTTGGAAAACCCTATCAGTGGGGCGGGGCAAGCCCGCACGAAGGTTTCGACTGTAGTGGCCTGGTATTTTACGCCTTCAACCATGTTCTGGAGCAAAAGCTGCCGCGTACGGCGAACAGCATGTACAAGGACAACCGCTTAAAGCCGGTGCGACAGCCACACCTGAAGAAGGGCGATCTGGTCTTTTTCAATATCAACCAGCGGCCGGGAGCCGATCACGTTGGCGTTTATCTCGGCGAGGGGCAGTTTATCGAAGCCCCGCGAACCGGGCTCACTATCCGTATTAGTCAACTCACCGATGACTTCTGGCAAAAACGTTATTTAGGTGCACGACGCGTCCTGTAAGGCCGTGCAGAAAGCCTTCTTACATACCTGAAATGAGACTTTAATAATGACTGCAAAACGTATGAAATTCGCCATTGATGATGGCTCCACTAACGTCAAAATCAGCTGGATCCAGGACGGCATTCTGAAAACGGTGGTATCACCAAACTCCTTCCGCAAAGACTGGAAAAGCGCTGCGCTACTACGTGGACAGTCGGTTTACAACTACACCATTGGGACGACGAAATATACGTACGACGCGACCTCCGACAAGGCGCTTTCGACCACGCACATCGACTATCAGTATGACGATCTCAACCTGTTGGCCGTTCACCACGCCCTGCTGCAAACGGGAATTGCCCCATGCGAAGTTGAAATCATCGTGACTTTGCCGATCACGCAGTACTACAACCCAGATGACTGCCAGCGCAACGAAAGCCGCATTGACGCAAAACGGCGCAATCTGATGCGGGATATCTCGCTGAATAAAGGCGAATTATTCCGCATCGTCGATGTTCAGGTGATGCCGGAAAGTTTACCTGCGGCGCTTTCTCACCTGCTTAACTCACGGGTCAATGAATTCACCAAATCACTGGTGATTGACTGCGGCGGCACCACGCTGGATATGGGCGTTATTGTTGGTGAGTTTGATGATGTTTCTGCGATCTACGGTAACAACGAAATTGGCGTGGCCATGGTGACTGACGCGACGCGTAAGCTGTTAGCCGCTGCCGATAGCGACTCCAGCTACCTTGTTGCTAACGAGCTCATCAAACGTCGCAATGATATGGATTTCGTGAAAAGCGTCATTAACGATGAATCTCGCATTACAGATATCCTGGAACGAATTGAAATCAAAATTCAGGAGCTGGGGGATCAGGTGGCTTACGAAGCGAAGAAGTTCTCCAAAAACCCGAATCGCGTTTATCTGGTTGGCGGGGGCGCACATCTGGTTGAAAAGGCCGTTCGTGAAACCTATGCCACGCTGGGGGATCGCGTGATCGCCATCGATAACCCTCAGAGCGCACTGTCGCGGGAAATTTGCCTCTATCATGCCGATTCGGAGGTAGAGGAGGTCGCCCTGCCGCATATGGCAGAGGTGGGTGACGATGAGTAACGGGCCAATTCGGCGGGTAAATTTTACCCTTCATTTGTCGCCTGAGCATTCGCGCGCGGACATGCGCGCAATGCTACAGCTTAAAAAATGGCACGAGGCCATTAAGCTTCAGGGAAGCAATTCTGAAGATACCCAGATGGAGATGCGTCGTTTCCACCGCAACGTTTACCTGGCCGGCCTTCAGTTGCAGCTCCTGAACCCGCTACTTTGCAGCCATATCGCGGAATCCCTTGGCCGCGAAGGGCTCACCCTGGATGCCCTGTTTCAGGAGCTTTCCAGCGCCGATCTGCTTCCTGCCCACGGGTCTGCTCCCGTGGAGACAGACCCGGCAAAAGCAAACGCGGATTTCAGCAAACAGCAGTTGCGTCAGCTGCGCGCGCTCATGTCCGACGCGCTGCAACGGCAACCGCCAGCCGCGCTGGATGAGGCGTCGCGTGAAGAGTTGACGCAGCTTCGCAGCGAGGTCGTTCACCTGAAAACACTGCTGGACCAGCAAACACGGCTGTTGCGGAAGCTAAGCTCGGGGGGCGCTGGCAGCGTCCAACCCGCTGAAAGCGTAAAAAACGGACAGACGGAAGAGATTGCGCTGAGCAGCCTGAGCGCACCGGCGCAGAAGATGAAGGCCATTCGGCAAAAAGGCGTTTTCTGACCGGTTTGCGCCCGTACCCTCTTTTCGTACGCCCGCGATCGAATCTTACGGCATTTAAGTTCTTACCGTCTGCGGCCGCTTTGATTAAAAAATTTATTTCTGCGAGGTCGATATGGAAAAAAGTACCGATTACGTCGTGCGCTGTGTAGAAGATGCAAAATTTGATGTCGGCATTGATTTTGTTATTCAGCCCATTTTTGATTTATCTCGCTTTATTTGTATTGGTGGCGAAGTGCTGGTGCGTGGCACCCATCGTCGCAACGTTGTCCCGCCGGCTGAATTTATCCAGCTTCTGGAACAAAACGGCACTATCGTGGAGATGGGGTATTACGTTCTGGAAAAGGCCCTGTCGTTTATGGCCAAAAAGCACGGGGAGACGGACACCTCTTATCTTTATACTTTTAATATCTCATCCGTTCAGATCAATACGCCCGACTTTGGCCGTAAGACAATGAGCATTGTTGAAAAACAGGCGATTCCAGCACTTCAGCTCGTCTGTGAAATTACGCATGGCGAAGGGCCTCTATCGGATATTGCCAGACAGAATCTTGAAACGTTAAAGACAGGGGGCCTCCATATTGCCTGGGATGGAATAGGCACGCTGGATGCGCTTAATACACGTCTGGCAGAATGGAGCCCCGACTATATTAAGCTCGATCGCGCCTGCCTGGCACGGGGCAACGAGGCGTCCACTAAAGAGATTTTGCAGGTAATAAGCCAGCACGATACCGACGTTATTCTTGAAGGTGTCGAGAATTACACTCAGTTATCCAGCATGTTAAGGCTGGGCGTAAAATACGGGCAGGGGTATCTGTTCTCACGACCGCTGAGTAAAGAGCGTTTTATTAACGAATATATGCAAAAACAAAAAGAGCGTGTAACAGGCGCTTCACGTTAAACGGATCGTTTCCCCGGACAGACGGAACAACATGAACACAATTAACGCGGGCAAAGCCCAACGCAGAAGATATTTTCTTCTTGCGTTATTTTCTTTGTCGTCGATGGCTCTGGCGACCTTGTTAACTTTCTTCGTTGCGCAGCGCCAGCTTGAGGCGCAAATTATCCAGCAGACGGTACCGATTCAAAATGCTGTTGAAAGTTTACTCGCCGAAGCGCAGGACGTTGCCCGAAAGGCCGATCAGTGGATAAATAAAAAGTGCGATGCGCGGCTTCAGAACCAGCTCAATACGCTAACGGCCCACGAAATGCGAATGCTGGTGGTTAACCTGCTGAATAAAGACCGAATATATTGCTCCTCGCTTCTTGATAACATTGGTCATCGGGTGAACCTCAGCAGCTTTGGTACGGGCGGCATCAAAATTGATAATACAATGGCTTCGGTGGGTATTCCCGTTTTGTCGTTATACCAGCGTTTGCCGGGAGGGGGAGTGATCGTCTCCGCCGATCTTCGTTATCTGTGGGGGATCATGGGAAATGCCAATCTCGATCGGCGATTCGTCTTACAGATTAACGATAATCTTCTGACCAAACAGGGCATTTTAAAAGGGCAAGAGGCGGAGAGGATCCTGTCGGACTATACCCGGCACGAGGCCTCCGATTTTTATACCCTCTCCTGGCGTTTACCTGACAGGCACGAGGTCTGGCAGGAGATCGGCCAGTCCTGGATATATCTCTTTCTGATTATTGCTCCGTCTTTCTTGCTTACGCTGTTGGCCTGGATGGTCATGTCACGCCGTCGTTCACTTGAACAGCATCTGGCTACCGCAATCATTAACGATCATATTAAACCGCACTATCAGCCTATTATTTCCGCCAGCGATAATCGCGTCATCGGCGCGGAGATCCTGGCGCGCTGGGAACACCATGACCTCGGGTTTGTCAGGCCAGATATTTTTATTCCCCTGGCGGAGAAAAATCATCTTATTGGCATGATGACCGAAAATTTGCTTAATCGGGTGCTGGCTGACTGTCGTCAGGCGGGAAATATCTGGCCGCAAGGCTTCATTTTTAATGTCAATATCAGCCATTCTCATCTGTCGCTTGACAGCTTTGGCGCATTTACCACCTGTTTTGCACAACGTTTTCGTGAGATGGGATTACGGCTGGTTTTTGAATTTACGGAAAATGAACGAATTGAGATGAATGACGATCTTTTGAATAAGATTAAGTTTATTCGTGAAAAGGGCGTATCGATTTCTCTGGACGACTTTGGCACCGGTTTTTCGAATCTGTCATGGATAAGCACGCTTAACCCGGACAGCATCAAGATAGACCGTATGTTTATCAATCAAATTTCACCCGCCGCTTCAACGCCGTTAATCAACTGCGTGATTGCCATGGCGAAGCAAATGGGCATTAAAACGGTGGCCGAAGGGGTGGAATACGATTATCAGGTTAGCTGGCTGCTGGAGAACAATATCGACTTTTTCCAGGGGTATTATTATTCAAAGCCGCTTCCCTTCAGTGCCTTCGTGGAGTATTGCTGCGATCGTGACGCGGCCTCTCCTGCCTGAATGAGGCGAGGAAAATACGCGTAAAAAAATGCCCGCGTGAAACCACGCGGGCATTTTTATTCTCTCGGACAGGTTACCAGGTAAGGTTCGGTTCCAACCCGGCCTCGCAGATGATTCTGTTTTTACCGCTACGCTTTGCCTGGTAAAGCAGCGCATCTGCGGTAGCCAGCATCAGCTGAACATCTTCTTCCCTGCACTGGCAGAACCCGGCGCTGAATGTGACCTGCTCAGGGCCATTGTCCCATTTATAGTGCTCGACCGCTTTACGCAGTGTTTCCAGAGCATGCAGGGCGACGGCGGGCGCAACGTCCCGGAATACTACCGCCAGCTCCTCGCCGCCGTAGCGGAAGAGAAACATTCCCTGATGGTGAAACGCCAGCATTGCCATGGAGGCCATCCGCTTTAGCACCTCGTCGCCGATCGGGTGTCCCCAGATATCGTTTATCGCTTTGAAATTATCAATATCAATTATCGCCAGATAGAGATGTTTATCCTGGCTGCTTTCCTGTAGCAGCTTGTCAAACGCCCGCCTGTTGTACAGGCCGGTTAAACCGTCCTGGATCGATTCCTTCCTGAGTTTATTACGTCTCTCAGAGAGATGATTCAGGGCCGATGGCAGGCTGACATGCCTTGTGTCGTCGCCGTTTTGCACCAGCTGGCCGGTAAAATGTTTTTCAATACGATTGGCATTTGCACGCATGCGGATCCAGCACAGCTGGAGCATGAGCAGCGAGAATACCGCCGCGTACAGTACCGCGCTGCTTTCGTGGTTGATCATCCCATTGAGAATGCTTTTCGGAACTTCATAAACAATGTACCAGTTGGGATGCGTCAGGGAGACGTAGTAATAGGCTGCCTCAACGTTTTCATAGGATCCCACTTCGCCGTTGAGATCGGTTTGGCTGGGCATGACCGCAGGCGGCGTGCCGGCAATAAACGTCCCGTCATGCGCCACCAGTGACAGTTTACCCCTGGACGGGCCCACTGAAACTTTCAGCAGGTCCGTCAATACCTGAGGGTTTATTGAGAGGGATACGACTCCTTCCTGTTTAGTATTTTTATAAAAGATCGGTAAAGAGATACTAATCCACGGCTGATTATTAAAAATATCACGATAGGGGAGGGTAAATTCTGGCCGTAAACCGTAGGTTGCCCTGCGGATGAACCAGGGGCGCTCGCGTGGATCAAAGCTAACATCGAGCTTTCTGGAAAACGTTTGGGGCAGCAGAAGATAGTTTCCCTCCATGTCGCTCACGGTCAATGCGCCGATGTGTGGGAGCATCTGAAAGGTATTGAGCATTTTAGTCTCATTCTTCCCACTAATGATGGTCGCTAAGGATTCATTCGCACCGATGGTTTCCGCGATAAATTTTGTCTCTTCTTGATATCCGGTTAGCCGCTGGAGTACATAGTTGCGCATGTTGCTAATATAATCATCGTTCATCTGATGGTATGAATTAGCAATAATGACCCGTTGACTCAAATAAAAAAGGGCGAATAAGAATATTGAGCAGATGGCCAGACCTAAAAACAGGCGGTTAAGCGTTGCATAAATACTCAAGTTTTTCATTAATTATCGTCCTTCTTGCCGCCGTCACCGTTGATATTATTTTTCCCTGATTCCTTTGCCCGATAGAGCAATTTATCCACCGCCGCGACAAAGGGAGCCAGCTTTTCTCCCTCCCACTGCTTTATCCCGGCGCTGAACGACACGGATGAGAGATTATCTCGCCATTTACGTGCGGCAAATGCATGCCTGAAGGTTTCCAGCGCGCGTTTAGCCTCTGCAAAAGGGAGCCCCTGGAAGAGGATTGCAAACTCTTCTCCGCCATAGCGATACACGCGTATGGCTTCGCTCTCGAGAGACTGGATCGCCATGGATGCGAAGACACGAAGCACATCATCCCCAATGAGATGACCATACGTATCGTTGATGAGCTTGAAGTTATCGATATCCACCATCGCCAGGGAAACAGGCAAATCAGGGCGCTTCAGTGCGTCATGGAGATCGCGGTCGAAGACGCGACGATTTAATAAGCCCGTCAGGCCATCCGTTTTCGCGCAGGTTTCCATCATCCCAAGCTCGTTGCTGCTCTTACGGATCTGTTCTTCAAGAAGATTATCCACGCTGCTGCTGTGGCCCTTGAGCTTGTTCAGGAGGTTGAAGTAGAAAATCTGTAGGATTTCGAGCGACCGCCACCAGCAAAACAGCAGAAACAGCAGCATCGTCAGAAGCGTGATCGCCGGCAAAACGCTTTCCCGGTAAAGCGTTTCCGCGAGGACTTTATCATCAACCGCCATGAGCACGGTCCAGTGCGGTTCGCGCATTTTGCTATAGTAGAAACGTTTTCCGTTGAGGGTTTGGCTTAGCACTCCGCTGTTCCCCTCCAGGGCCGTGAATGACTGCTGCGGCAACGTCTGCCAGCGTTTTTCGTCACCAATCACCAGGTTGCCGCGCTCGTCGAGAATATAGAGATCGGCCGGCATGGTATGGCGCATTTTTTCATAGAGAACGCCGAGCCTGAGCAGGTTGACGTCCATACCAATCACGGCGTAATAGCCGTTTTCGATAAAAAGCGCCCTGGACACGGAGAAAACGCGCTGGCCCGTTTGCAGATCGCGATATCCTCCCGAATATTTCACGCTGGAGAGATCGTCGGTGGGGCGTACAAACCACGGCCTCCCGCCTGGCTTCAGGCCGGTTTCCAGCTCTAACGACGGTACGGCTAAAAAGCGGCCCTTTGTATCCCCGATGTAGACTGACGAAACCGCAGGAATAAGCCCAAAGGCACCCATGAGATTTTCTCGCAGATGGATTTTCTCGTTAAAGAGACTGTCAGGGCTCTTACTTTTTTCGAGAAGCCTCGTCAGGTTATTAAATTTCCTCTCAACGTACCGAATAATATACTCAATTTCATTTTTCTTATCTTCGGTTATCTGTAGTGAAATATTGTCATAAACTCTTTCTTGATTCTTCCACTGAAGAACGTTTGCAATTATGCCGCCCAGCGCAGTCGTTAGGATTACAATAAAGAACGTAATGTGAATCTCTTTGCGGAAATTATTTTTCCGCCTCGGGAATATGTTTTTCACTTCAACCACACTAGTTAACATTAAAATTACAAGTAAAAAACAGGTAACTCTTTAAAATAGGATTTATAAAGTAAGTCGGCGATTTTATATGTCTTTAAGGCATTTTTAAAGCAAAAATGATCGCCAATTCCGATCGATTTTAAGGTATTGATAAGTCCTATCAATGATCCACAATCGATCGGCCTGCTCGATCTTAGCCGGAAGGAATAATTAAAGTTATTCAGTCAAACAGTAAATTTAAGTCTTTTATATTAAAGCACTTTGTAAAATTTACGGCGGGTTGAGGGGAAACGGAATTATATTGCGCGCGGGGAGAAAAAAACGCTTTTATGACTCGGGGAGAGAATTAAAATCCAGACGTAGGTTTCGCTTCATGGCGTTGCAGAATATGCCATGCAGTCAAATGATTATTTGTAAATTCATCACCTCTTTTCCGGCAGGAAATTATTCTGTTCAATCGTTGCGAGCGTCGCTATTTCGGGGCGCGTATGTAGTTGGACAAAGTCTGAACAGGAACACAACGCGCCCACGAGCGTTAACGTGGTGGGAAGCGGTAACCGCTTACAGCGACTTCACAAACGCCAGCAGATCTTCGTTCAGCTGATCCTGGTGGGTCAGCGCGAAGCCGTGCGGGGCGTTGTCGTACACCTTCAGCGTGGCGTTTTTGATCATCTCCGCCGCCAGCTTGCCGGTGCTTTCAAACGGCACGATCTGGTCGTTGCTGCCGTGGATCACCAGCGTCGGTACGTCGATTTTCTCCATATCCGGGCGGAAGTCGGTCTCGGCGAAGGCGGTCACGCAGTCGATGGTGCCCTTCAGGGACGCCAGCAGGGCGATGTTCAGCGTCTGCGTCAGGGCACCCGCGGAAACGGTCTGTCCGGCGTTGGTGCCGTAGAACGGAGTGGCGAAATCGCTGATGAACTGGGCGCGATCTTTACGCAGTCCGTCGCGAATACCGTCGAACACGCTCTGATCTACGCCTTCCGGGTAGCTATCGGATTTGCCGAAAATCGGCGTTACCGCGCCCAGCAGCGCCAGTCCGGCTACGCGTTCGCTGCCGTAGTTGTTAATGTAGCGCGTCACGTCGCCGCCGCCCATGGAGAAGCCCACCAGCGTCACGTCGCGCAGATCCAGGGTGGTAATCAGGTCGTTAATGTCGGACGCAAAGGTGTCGTAGTCGTAGCCGTTCCACGGCTGTTCGGAACGGCCAAACCCGCGACGGTCAAAGGCGATGGCGCGAAAGCCGCGCTCCGCCAGATAGTTCAGCTGGCTGTCCCACATGTCGCCGTCCAGCGGCCAGCCGTGACTGAAGAGGATCGGTTTGCCCGCGCCGCAGTCTTTGTAGTAAATCTGCGTGCCGTCTTTTGCCTTAAACAGTGCCATAGTGTGTTCCTGTGCAGGTGATTGTTATGGTTATACCGGCGCGACCAGATAGCGAATTGCCGGTGATGTTGTGCCCTGATGAAAAGCCAGAACGCGGCTTTGCAACAGGAGGTCATTCATGGTGTGGCGTTCCTGCTGGCGCAAATGCTCGATCCACGAGCCCATCAGGAAAGTCTCGATAAACAGCCCCGGACGTTCGATATCCTCGTACACCGCCCAGCTCATCGCCCCGGCGCGGCGGCGCACCCGGCGTAGCTCGTGCACGGCCTGCAAAAACGCTTTCGCGTTCTGTGGGTCGATGCTGTACTCGTGCGACACCAGCACCGGGCCGCGCTCGTTCGGGAGTTCAATCTCCACGCCGTCCAGCGGCTGGCCGCTGAGGTCGAGGTTCAGGTCAGGATCTTTCTCCAGCTTCCAGCGGAACACCGTCGCGCTCGCCAGCACCATCCCCAGCGTGGCGACCACCAGCGAGGTCGGGGTGCCAAACTGCGAGGCGATCTGCCCCCAGACGGCGCTGCCTGCGGTCATCGAGCCGAAGAACACCGTCAGATAAACCGCCAGCGCGCGGGCCTTCACCCAGCGGGCGGCGCTGCGCTGCGCGCCGAGGTTGAGAGTGGAAAGCACCGCAATCCACGCGAAGCCGGTAAAGAACTCAAACAGGTTCAGCAGCCAGAAGTGGCGCACGAACGCCAGCGCCAGCATGGTGATCGCAAACGTCAGGCTGGCGGCCACCATCAGGCGGTCGGCGTTCAGCCGCTGGCGCAGGCGCGGCAGCAGGATGGCTCCGGCAATCGCCCCCAGGCCGATACACGCCAGCATCACGCCGTAGCCCGCCGGGCCTAAGCCCAGCTCGCGGCGCGCCACCAGCGGCAGTAACGCCCAGCCCGCGCTGCCGAAGACAAAAAAGGCTACGGTCCGCACCAGCACGTTACGCAGCACCGGGGCGGCGTGCACGTAGCGGATGCCGGACCGCACCGCAGAGAAGAAGTGCTCCGGCGGCAGGCGCTGCACGGACGGCGCCGGACGCCAGCGCCACAGCACCCACGCCACGCCCATTACGGAGAGCGCGTTCAGGGCAAATACCATCCACGGCCCGGCCAGCGACAGCAGAAAACCGCCCAGCGCGGGGCCAATCGCCCGGCTGATGTTGACTCCGAGCGAGTTAAGCGCCACGGCGGAACCCAGCTCGGGCTTGCTCACCAGGTCAGGCACAATCGCCTGGAACGGCGGCGAGCTCATGGCCGCGCCCACGCTCAGCAGAAACGTTGCCGCCAGCAGAACGGTGGGGGTGACGTGTCCGGTAAAAGAGAGCACCGTCAGCCCGGCGGCGGCGATGAACACCCACAGCTGGGAGAAGAGCAGGTATTTACGCCGGTCGACGATGTCCGCCATCACCCCGGACGGCAGGGCGAAGAGGAACATCGGCAGGCTGCTGGCCGCCTGCACCAGCGCGATATCCAGCGGATCGGCGCTGAGCGTCAGCATGCTCCAGTTGATGCCGACGTCGCTCATCCATGAGCCGACGTTAGAGACCACCGTGGCGATCCACAGCATGCGGAACACCGGCTGGCTCAGCGGCTGCCATGGCGAAACCGTCGGTGCGGGCGTAGTCTCGACGTGTGCGTCGCGAACGTCGTTAACCTGGGTCATGCGAACCTCTCCGTCGCCTTACGCTGCAACCGCCACTGGCCCGGCCCGGTGAGGGCGAGGGTGGTGAAGATAATCAGCAGCAGCCAGCCAAACTGCCCCTCGGCAATCGACCAGCCCGGGTGGACCACCAGCATCGCCACCAGAAGCACGGCGATAATCGGCAGGCAGGCCAGGCGGGTGTAGACGCCTGCAATGATAAACAGCGGGCAGATGACCTCGGCGACGATCGCCGGGATCAGGCTGGCATACGGCCCGAAGCCAAACGGATCTTCGATGCGCGTCAGCTCTTCGCTAAAGTGGAGCACCTTCGGCAGGCCGTGCACGTAAAGCAACAGCAGGCTGCCGGTCAGGCGCAGGAAAAACAGCCCCGGATCGATCCGGGGCGAAGCGTCATAATGTTTCATCAGAATGCAAAGCAGCTGCAACCCAGCGCCCCCCAGAAAGCGTTATCGTCGGATACCGGCATCTCTGACGTGCGGGCAAAATCATGCTGGTGGCTGTGAACCCCGCACGGGCCGCTACAGTGGTGAGCCACACTCATACCCACGCGTGCGGCCTGCGGCGGCGCGCTGCGGTAGTGGCCGGGTACGTTGACCACCGGGGACCACTCGGGCAGGACCGGAATGGCCGGCGGCGCGAGCGGGCCAAAGGTGCCAGCGGCATAGACGATATCGCCGTTCACCACGGTGAGGACGGACTCAATGCCCTTGATCTCCTCTTCCGGCACGCGGAAGTAGTCTTTGCTGAGCACCGCCAGATCCGCGAGCTGGCCTGCTTTGATCTGCCCCTTCTGATTCTGCTCGCTGGAGAACCATGCGCTGCCCTGGGTCCAGAGCATCAGGGCGGTATCGCGATCCAGACGGGCGCTGTGATCGTACATCTGCATCCCGCCAACGGTACGACCAGAGACCAGCCAGTAGAGCGCGGTCCACGGGTTGTAGCTCGCCACGCGGGTGGCGTCGGTGCCTAAGCCCACCGGCACGCCGGTCTCAAGCATTTTGGCCACCGGTGGCGTGTGGCGAGTGGCTTCAATGCCGTAGCGCTCGGCAAAGTACTCGCCCTGGAAGGCCATGCGGTGCTGCACGGCAATGCCGCCGCCCAGTTCTTTGATGCGGTCGATATTGGCCTGCGATACGGTTTCGGCGTGGTCGAAGAACCAGTGCAGCCCGTTGAACGGAATGTCGCGGTTCACCTTCTCGAACACGTCCAGCATGCGGCTGATGGATTCGTTGTAGGTGGCGTGCAGGCGGAACGGCCAGCGGTGCTCCACCAGATGGCGCACCACGCGCTCCAGCTCGTCCTCCATGCCCGGCGCGAGATCCGGGCGCGGCTCGAGGAAATCTTCAAAGTCGGCGGCGGAGAAGACCAGCATCTCGCCCGCGCCGTTGTGGCGGAAGAAGTCGCTGCCCTGGCCCGGCGTGAGCATGTCGGTCCATTTTTCAAAGTCTTCCAGCTCGTGGCCCGGACGCTGGGTAAACAGGTTATAGGCGATGCGGATGGTCATCTGCTTTTTCTCGTGCAGCTCGGCAATCACCTCGTAATCTTCCGGGTAGTTCTGGAAGCCGCCGCCCGCGTCGATGGCGCTGGTCAGCCCCAGGCGGTTCAGCTCGCGCATAAACTGGCGCGTGGAGTTGACCTGCTGCTCCAGCGGCAGCTTCGGCCCTTTGGCGAGGGTTGAATAGAGGATCATGGCGTTCGGGCGGGCGATCAGCATCCCGGTCGGGTTGCCGTTGGCGTCGCGCTGGATCTCGCCGCCCGGCGGGTTCGGCGTATCCCTGGTATAGCCAACCACCTTCAGCGCGGCGCGGTTGAGCAGGGCGCGGTCGTACAGGTGCAGAATGAAGACCGGGGTATCCGGCGCGGCGTCGTTAATCTCATCCAGCGTCGGCATGCGGCGCTCGGCAAACTGGAACTCGCTCCAGCCGCCCACCACGCGTACCCACTGCGGCGACGGTGTGCGCAGGGCCTGCTCTTTCAGCATGCGCAGGGCATCAGCCAGCGACGGCACGCCTTCCCAGCGCAGCTCGAGGTTGTAGTTCAGCCCGCCGCGGATAAGGTGCAGGTGCGAATCGTTCAGGCCGGGGATCGCGGTGTGGCCTTTCAAATCAACCACTTTGGTGCCGTCGCAGTGGTGTTGCATCACCTCGGCGACGGTACCCACTTCCAGAAATTTCCCGTCGCGCACGGCAACGGCTTCCGCGAGGGGATTCTCGCGATCGACGGTGTGAAACTGGCCGTTAACCAGAATGAGATCGGCTTTACCGAGGGTAACCATAATAGCTCCAGACTAAGAGGGGAATGGTCAGGATTATGGGAACCGGTTTCGGGAAAGATCCAGTTATACAATAGGATAGGTATACCAAAGTATAACTATACCTAAGGTTAACTATACGAAGAGATAATTACGCCCCGGCGGCGTGGGTCATAGGATGAATGCGATTTTATCGGCGTGCCTTTCGCGACGATTTTAACCTTTAACCTCACTGGATAATCTTATGACCACTTCAAAGCTCGAAGTCTTAACCCCTGCCAACTGTCAGATCATCTTCATCGACCACCAGCCGCAGATGGCGTTTGGCGTGCAGTCTATTGACCGCCAGGTGCTGAAAAACAACACCGTGGCGCTGGCGAAAGCGGCAAAAGTGTTCAACATCCCGACCATCATCACTACCGTTGAAACCGAAAGCTTCTCCGGCAACACCTATCCGGAGCTGCTGGACGTGTTCCCGGGCCAGGACATTCTGGAGCGTACCTCCATGAACTCCTGGGACGACCAGAAAGTGCGTGACGCGCTGAAGGCCAACGGCAAGAAGAAAGTGGTTGTCGCCGGTCTGTGGACCGAAGTGTGCAACAACAGCTTTGCCCTGTGCGCGATGCTGGAAGGCGACTACGAAATTTACATGGTGGCAGATGCGTCCGGTGGCACCTCCAAAGAGGCCCACGACTTCGCGATGCAGCGCATGATCCAGGCGGGCGTGATCCCGGTGACCTGGCAGCAGGTCATGCTGGAGTGGCAGCGTGACTGGGCGCACAAAGAGACCTACACCGCGGTGATGGATATCGTGCGCGAGCACTCCGGCGCCTACGGCATGGGCGTGGACTACGCCTACACCATGGTGCACAAAGCGCCGTCTCGCCAGAAGAGCGAGCACCGCACTTTAGCGCCGGTCCCGGCACGCTAAGCCTCGTCGGCGGGCTGGTCCCTCATCCGGCTCGCCGCGCCTTTTTCTCTGGAGTTTTCAATGAGTACAGGGTTGATATCCCTCGCGGCAGGCGTATTGATTGGCCTGATGTACGCCGTGCTGAAGGTGCGGTCCCCCGCGCCGCCCGCGCTGGCGCTGATTGGCCTGCTGGGCATGCTGGCAGGCGAACAGGCGATGCGTCATCTTTTATCCCGCGATAATCCGGCTGCCGTGCAGGTGACGGTTCCCCACGTTCAACACCCGACCGGAGCGTCATCATGAAGGCCTGGATTATTTCGCTGGTGTGTGGGGTCGCGGCTGGGGTACTTTACGCCCTGCTCGACGTACATTCCCCGGCGCCGCCGGTCGTCGCGCTGCTAGGCCTGTTCGGCATGCTGGTGGGTGAACAGCTGATCCCCATCGGGCGTCGTCTGGTGAGCCGCGAACCGCTGACCCTGGCCTGGTTTCGTCATGAATGCGTACCGAAAATCAGCGGTACTGCGCCCCCCGCGCCCGCGAAGGAAAGCCGCGACGCGTAACGATTTGTTTGAGGAAAGACAGCATGACGCTGCCGTGGCGCATTGCCATCATCGATGACGAACGCTCTGTTCGCAGCGGGCTCAGTAATCTGCTGCAATCGGAAGGGTATGCTACCGATACCTTCGATTCGGCAGAGGTGTTTTTAAGCCACCCTCTCGCCCTGTCCGGCGCGTCGCTGGTGATCGCCGACATCAAGCTGCGCGGCATGAACGGCATCGAGCTGTTTGAGAAGCTGCGGTTGCTGGCCGCGCCGCCGCCGCCAATACTGTTTATCTCCGGCCATGCTGATGAAAATATGCAGCGGTATGCACTCAGTCTGGGCGCCGCTGCATTTTTGCGTAAGCCGATTAACATCGATATTCTGCTGGATCATATTCAGCGGGAGCTGACCCGCCGACAATAAGGATCGCGGATGAACGAACATACGTCGCCTGCATTTTGGCCCGCCCGGGGAAGTCTCCATGAAGGGCGGGCTTTTGTTCTGAAAGAGGATGTTATTTTTACCGTGCTGGCGCAGGAGGGCGGCATCTCCTGGATGAACGCGCGGCATCCCCAGTCCGGCGGTTCGTTTATTATTGCCACCGCGGTCAGCGATGAAGAAGAGGAGCGGGCAACCCGCCTGCTGAAGAACGAGTTTGCCCTGCGCGATCGGCTTCATGACGGCTGGGCCATCCGGCCCGTCGCTTCTACCCAGTACCGCGGACGTTTTGCGCTGGTCTACGCGCCGTTCTGCTTTGAACTGCTGGCGTGCCGGGCAGGCAAGGCGATTTCCGGGATCGCCCGCTTTATTGAGATGGCAATCCGCATCTGCGGTCCCCTGCGCCAGATGCATCTGCACAACCTGATCCACGGCGATATCAAACCCGGGTCGATCTTCGTTCACCATGACGCCACCTGCCGTCTGTGCAGCTTTGGCCTCGCCTGCGGCACCTCTGACGCGTTCTCCCAGACCCGGCTTGCCGCGTCTGGCGGCACGCCCGCCTACATGTCACCGGAACACACCACCCGTACCCGGCGCGCCGTCGACAGCCGGAGCGATCTCTACAGCCTGGGTATCGTGCTGTATGAACTTCTGACCGGGCGATTACCGTTTGAACTGAGCGCGGATGACCAGACCAGCTGGGCGCATTACCACATTGCCTCTGAGCCGCTTGCGCCGGGCCGGGTGCGCCCGGATGTCCCCGGCATGCTGTCGACCATCATCCTTAAGCTGCTGGAGAAGAATCCGGAGAACCGCTATCAGACCGTCGACGGGCTGATTGCCGACCTCAGGCGCTGCCAGGCGACGCTGACGGTTGAAGGCGAAATTGTCGACTTTATTCCCGGCCAGCAGGATCGCTCTCCGGCGATCCATCTGGCCGATTCGCTTTTTTCCGCTCATCCGCAGGCCAGCGACGTCATCGCCGCGTTTGAGCGGGTGAGCCAGAGCGGTGCGCCGGAACTGGTTACGATTGGCGGACCGTCGGGGATCGGCAAATCTTCCGTGATCGCCACCACGCTGAAATCGCTGCAACAGCGCAAGGTGCTGCTGGCGGTGGGCAAGGTCGATCAATATTCCCCCACGCTGCCCTACGGCGTGCTGAGTTCGGCGTTTCGGACGCTCACGCTGCACCTGCTCGGGCTGCCAGCCGGGGAGGTGGCGACGTGGAAAATCCGCCTGACGCGCGCGCTGGAAGGCTACGAGGAGCTGGCCGTCAGCCTGGTGCCGGAGCTGAATTTACTCCTGGAGAACAAACCGCGTTTCTCAGCGGATACGTTTTCCATCGACGCGCGGGCGCGCTTCAGTCATATGGTGCTGGCGCTGGTGAAAACCTTCACCACCCAGGGCACGCCGCTGGTGCTGCTGCTGGATGATGTGCAGTGGATCGACGTCGCCAGCCTGCAAACGCTCGATCACCTGCTGCGTACCTGCGGCGCCATTCCGCTGCTGGTGGTGGTGGCGCACCGCGATCTCAGTTCACTTTCTGACCCCAGCTTGCAGACCGCGCTGGCGAGCCTGCCGGAAGCGGCGCAGCACGCCACGACGATCGTTCCGCAGCCGCTGTCGGTGAAGGCCGTGGCGCGCTGGCTCGGAGGGATTTTTCATGCCCGCAGCGCCGGCACCACCGATCTTGCTACGCTGATCCACGAAAAAACCGGCGGCAACCCGCTGTTCGTGCAGGAATTTTTCCGCCGCATCGTCGATGACGGGCTGGTAGTGCACAACAAATATCAGGGTAAATGGCATTACGATCTTCAGGCGATCCGCGCCCGGCACTACACCGAAAACGTGGTGACGCTGGTGCTGGAACAGCTCAAGGAGATGCCTGACGAAACGCGCCGTCTGCTGGGCAGCATCGCCTGCCTCGGCTGTACGGGCGAGCTGGAGATGCTGTGCCGCGTGGTGGGGCTGTCGGCGGCGGAAATCCGCTACGCGCTTCACCCGGCGGTGACCGCTCAACTGATTGTGCTGACGGAAAAAGAGTATGCCTTTACCCACGATCGGGTGCAGGAAGCCGCCTTTGCCCTGCTGGATGAGGGCGAGAAAAGCCATCTGCACCTGACCACCGCCAGCCTGCTGGCGGACGCCGCGCGCCAGGCGGCAGGCAATGAGCTGCTGTTCCGCGCGGTTCACCACGTCAGCGCCGCGCTGGACTGCGTCCAGCCTGCGCCGCAGCGCCAGAGATTCCGTGAGCTGAGCCTCCAGGCCGCGCGGCGTGCGAAGCGTACCGGCGATTACCTTTCCGCCCTGAGCTATATCCAGACCGCCAGAGCGCTGGGGAATGCGGGTCCGGTATCGGACTTTATGCTCGATATCGAAGAGGCGGGCTGCGAGTTTGCGCTCGGGCACCTGGAGCGTACGCGGGCGCTGTGCGATACGATCCTTGGTTCACCGGGCGGGCTGACAGAGAAAGCGCTGGCGGCCAACCTGCTGGCGGAAGTCTATATGCGCCAGTCGGAGATACGCCTGGCGCTGGAGGCCTCGTTGTGCTGGCTGGGCGTGTTCGGGATCCAGGTCAGCCGCTACCCGGAAAATGCCGATTGTGACGAGGCCTGGCAGCAGTTCTGTGAACGCATCGCCGACGCGCCACAGAACCCGTTTTCTCAGCTGACGCTGATGAAGAATGCAGAGACTGAAGCGGTAATGAACCTGCTTTACAGCGCCAGTATGTTCGCCAGCTTTACCTGCCCACGGCTGCACTTTTTACTCCTGTGCCGGATGATGCACCTCACGCTCGACCACGGCATTACCGGAGCATCCACCACGGCGATGGCCTGGTTTGGCGTGCTGATTGGCCACCGCTACGCCGAATACCGTCTCGGGTTTGAGTACGGCACGCTGGCTCGCGAGCTGGTAAACCGCCACGGCTATGATGCCTATGAAGCCAAAACCCTGCTGCCGCTCGACCAGCTCAGCGTCTGGACCCAGCCGCTGTCGTACACTATCGAGTGCGCGAAAGCCTGTTTTACCTCAGCGGTAACGCACGGCGACACGACGATGGCCTGCTTCGCAGCCTGTCATCAAATCATTAACTTCCTCTCCCGGGGCGATCATCTGGACGGCGTGCTGACCAGCATCGATCGCGGTCTGGCCTTCGTGCGTAAAACGGATTTCCAGGACATTGAAACCGTTCTGCACATTCAGCGCCGCTACGTGGAGTTTTTACGTACGCCGGTGACGGGCACCTGGAGCGCCGCCCAGGCGCTGCCTGACGATCTGCTGCCCGCACCGCCGGAGCAGGCGCCCGAGCAAACGTCGACCATGCTGTTCTGGTACTGGCTCTATCGCGGGATGGCGCACTTTACCTGCGGCGAATATGCCGACGCGCAGGCGGATTTAGAGAGGGCGGGCTGGTATGCGTGGTCCGCGCCGGGCCATATCCATCTGCTGGATTACCATCTTTACAGCGCGCTGGCCCTCTCGCGCCAGCTCACGCCGGAGACCTTTTCGGCGGATTATCGCCGCAGCATTCATCACCACTACGACAAAATTGCCCTCTGGGCGCGGATCAATCCGGGCACGTTTGCCGATAAAGAGGCGCTGATTTACGCCGAAATCGTCCGTCTGGACGGCATGAACAGCATCGCGCTGGAGCAGTATGAAAAGGCGGTGCGCCTCTCGCGGGAGGGCGGGTTTAACCCGATCAATGCCCTGGCGCACGAGCTGGCGGGGCGTTTCTCGCTGGCCTGCGGCTACCCGACCGCCTCCGACGCCCATTTCCGCGGGTCGATTGCCGCCTGGGGCCGCGCCGGGGCGCAGGCCAAGGTGCGCCAGCTGGAGCAGGATTTCCCGCACCTGCTGGCCTCCGGGCAGAGCCGGGCGTATGAGTCGGTGGCGTTCGCCCAGGACGAGGTGATCCGCGATTTACAGAGCGTCATCAAAGCCTCGCGCGCCCTGTCCGAAGAGATTAACCTCGAACGCTTAATCGAAAACCTGATGACGCTGCTGCTCGAACGGGCCGGGGCGCAGCGCGGTCTGCTGCTGCGCGTCAGCGATAATCATATACCGGAAATTGAAGCCAGCGCCTGGACCAGCACCGACGGCGTGCGGGTGCGCATCGTGAAAGAGTCACCGATGGCGACGGACATGCCGCTGTCGGTGCTGGCTGCGGTGATCCGCACCGGGCAGGAGATCCGCACCGGCAAGCCGGAGGCGTTCCACCCGTTCAGCCAGGATCCGTATCTGGTGACGTCCGGCGCCGCGGTGATGTGCGTGCCGATGTTCAAGCAGGCGCGGTTGGTGGGCGTACTCTATCTGGAAAACCGCCTGATGCCGGAGGTGTTTACCGCCGAGCACTCGCGCGTGGTCAGCCTGTTGGGCGCGCAGGCGGCGGTTTCGCTGGAGACGGCGCGGCTTTACGCCGAGCTGCTGGCGGAAAATATCCACCGTCGGCGCGTGGAGAAAGAGCTGCGCGCCAGCCAGACGTCCCTCATGCTGGGCGAGCAGATCAGCCACACCGGCAGCTGGCGCTGGGAGCTGGTGCAGGATCTGATGTTTATCTCCGAAGAGTACGCCCGCATTCTCGGCCTGCCGGAACAGCAAAAAATGCTGTCAATGGCGGAGTTTTTGACCTACGTCCATGAGGACGACTATGGCCGGATTGGCGCCCTCGTTAACCAGAGCGTGCGCGACGGGCTTTCCATGCGCGCGGAGTTTCGCATTATCCGCACCGACGGCTCCGTGCGCTACATTCTGGGGATTGGCGATCCGGTGGGCGTGGGCAGCGAGGTGAACGAGTATTACGGCATCATCACCGACATCACCAGCCAGCGGGCGGCGGAGGATGCGATGCGGGTGGCGCAGGCGGATCTGGCGCGGGTGTCCCGGGCCACCACCGTCGGGCAGCTGACCTCCTCGATCGCCCACGAGATCAACCAGCCGCTGATGTCGATTGTCTCGAACGCCGGGGCGAGCCTGCGCTGGCTTGGCCGCGATCCGGCGCGGCTCGACAAGGTGCGCGAGGGGCTGGAAGAGATCGCCGCCGAGGGCGAGCGGGCGGGGGAGATCATCCGCAGCATTCAATCCCTGACCCGCAAGCAGGATCCCACGCTTACGCGCATCGATCTGCACTTCCTGATCCACCACATTATTATGCTTTCCCGCAGCGAGCTTGAGCTGCGACACATTAGCGTTGATTACCTTTTAAACGCTCACGACAGTTTTATCATTGGCGACAGCGTGCAGATCCAGCAGGTGCTGCTTAACCTGGTGATGAACGCGGTGGAAGCGATGGCGGAGATAAAAGATCGCCCGTGCAGCATCACGATCTCCACCGCGAACGGCATTGAAGGAAAGGTGATCTTCGAGATTGCCGATACCGGCAGCGGCATTGAGCCGGAGCTTACCGAGCGGATCTTCGATTCGTTCTACTCCACCAAGGCACAGGGAATGGGGATGGGGCTGACCATCAGCGCCAGCATCATTGAGCGGCACCGGGGAAAACTGAGCGCGCGCCGCAGGGAGCCGCACGGCACGGTGTTTGCTTTCGCGCTGCCGCTTGCCGGCCCGGAGGCGTAAGGGTTATTCCACGGTTTGGCTTTGGGTCAGGCGCTCGACGGCCCTGACCAGCTCGGCCACGGAACGAACCTGCATTTTCTCCATCACCCGGCGGCGGTGCACTTTCACCGTTATCTCGCTGACGCCCAGCTCGGCGGCGATCTGCTTGTTGAGCTTGCCGATGATGGCAAGCTCAAGCACCTCACGCTCGCGCGGGGTGAGGGACATATGGCGCTGCTTCAGGGCGTAGTGCTCTTTGTTGCGCAGGGCGTTGTTTTCCGCCAGCTGAAGGGCGGATTCAATGGCGTCGAGCAGCGCGCTCGATTCGACGGGCTTGGTGAGAAATTCATAAGCCCCGCCTTTAATGGCGCGCACCGACATGGGAATAGTGCCGTGCCCGGTGAGAAAGATAATCGGGATCTCGCGTCCGCTGTCTTTGAGCGCGTCCGCCACCTCAAAACCCGAGATGGCGGGCATTTGCA
Organism: Enterobacter cloacae complex sp. P15RS; assembly: GCF_014895905.1. Classification (NCBI taxonomy): domain Bacteria; kingdom Pseudomonadati; phylum Pseudomonadota; class Gammaproteobacteria; order Enterobacterales; family Enterobacteriaceae; genus Enterobacter; species Enterobacter cloacae complex sp. P15RS. Next base: position 28,923 of record NZ_JADBQL010000030.1, read on the forward strand.
TGTCGAGGATCACGCAGGAGGGCAAATCGTCAAAGGGGTGCTGAAGAAAGGCTTCTGCCGAGGAAAAGCCGATGGCGTTCAGGCCCGCTGATTCCAGCAGCCCGATTACGGACTGCCTGACTGGGTCATCGTCATCAACCACATACACAATGTGTTCCATTCACCGCCCCGGTGTGCGCTCAGTAAATCATTGAGAATAAAAACGGCCCCGAAATGAACGTAAGGGACTGTTTGCTATGCTCATTCATACTAACACATTAATTATCATTATCATTTATCAATATGAAGATGATATGAAAGTGTAATAAAAATGTGGCGATTTAGTTAGTATCGAAACGCTGTTTTTAGAGGCTTTCCGGTTGCGGAACCCGAACGCCCGCAAGGCGATATGCATCTTAACCCGCGATGTTTTTGAGTGAGGACGGAGACGGGTAAAACAGGCTACACTCTGGTTTTGAGCGCGACAAGCTGAGGACATAACAATGCACTACACACTGAAAAGCAGTGACGATAAAGAAAAAGCGGAAGGAACGACCGGCGCGGGCGCTCTACAGCAAAAATTGCTGGAATCCCGTTCGATTGTCATCTCCGGTGAGATTAACCAGGAGCTGGCCCAGAAGGTCATCACCCAGCTGATCCTGCTGCAAAGCGTCAGCAACGATCCGATCAAGCTGTACATCAACAGCCAGGGCGGCCACGTGGAAGCGGGCGACACCATCCACGACTTCATTAAGTTCATCCGTCCGGAAGTGCACGTGATCGGCACCGGCTGGGTGGCGAGCGCCGGGATCACCATCTTCCTGGCAGCGAAAAAAGAGCACCGCTACTCGCTGCCGAATACTCGCTTTATGATCCACCAGCCGCTGGGCGGCGTGCGCGGTCAGGCGACGGATATTGAGATCGAAGCGCGCGAGATCATCCGCATGCTGGAACGCGTGAACAAGCTGATTGCTGACGCCACCGGCCAGCCGCTGGAGAAAGTGAAGAAAGACACTGACCGCAACTTCTGGATGTCCCCGGCGGAAGCGCTGGACTACGGGATTGTGGGCAAGCTGATTACCCATTATGACGAGCTGAACCTGGATTAAGTTTTAGCCCGCGCGTGCGTCGGGTGACGGCTTCGCCATACCCGACCTACGCGCGCTCGTTTGACCCATGACAAGTTCCCCCCCAGCCGTCTCCCCTATAATCGCGCCTGTTTACCCTCTCACTGGTGCTAACCATGGCGTATCAACTGAACCTGAACTGGCCGGAATTTCTTGAAAAATACTGGCAAAAACAACCCGTTGTGCTGAAAAATGCCTTCCCGAATTTTGTCGATCCGATTACGCCGGACGAGCTGGCGGGTCTGGCGATGGAGCCGGAAGTCGATAGCCGCCTGGTAAGCCATGCCAACGGCAAGTGGCAGGCGAGCAATGGTCCGTTTGAGCATTTCGATAACCTCGGTGAAACCGGCTGGTCCCTGCTGGCGCAGGCGGTGAACCACTGGCATATGCCCGCCGCCGAACTGGTGCGTCCGTTCCGCGTGCTGCCGGACTGGCGTCTTGATGACCTGATGATCTCCTTCTCCGTTCCGGGGGGCGGCGTGGGGCCGCATATCGATCAGTACGATGTGTTTATCATCCAGGGGATGGGCAGCCGTCGCTGGCGCGTGGGTGACAAGCTGCCGATGCGTCAGTTCTGTCCGCATCCGGCGCTGCTGCATGTCGATCCGTTTGAGCCGATCATCGACGAAGATCTTGAGCCGGGCGATATCCTCTATATTCCGCCTGGATTCCCACATGACGGCTTCACCCATGAAACCGCGCTCAACTACTCCGTCGGCTTCCGCGGGCCGAACGGCCGCGATCTGATCAGCAGCTTTGCTGATTACGCGCTGGAAAACGATCTGGGCGGCGAGCACTACAGCGATCCGGATCTGACCTGCCGCGAACACCCGGGCCGCGTGGAGCAGTACGAGCTCGATCGTATCCGCCAGATGATGATCGACATGATTAGCAAGCCGGACGATTTCACGAAATGGTTTGGCAGCTTCGTCTCCACGCCGCGTCACGAGCTGGATATTGCCGCCGCCGAGCCGCCGTATTCAGCAGAAGAGGTGCTCGACGCGCTGCAAGGGGGCGAAACGCTCTCCCGCCTGAGCGGGCTGCGCGTGCTGAACGTCAACGGCAGCGTTTTTATCAACAGTGAACAGCTGGAAACGGCGGATATGAACGGGGCAGACGCGCTGTGCCGCTACACCGAGCTCGGCCAGGCCGAGTTGGGCGACGCGCTGAATAATCCGGCGTTTGTGGACGAGCTGACCGGATTGATTAACCAGGGCTACTGGTTCTTCGACGAGTAACAGCAGGCGGCGTTTAGTCAGCCTAAACGCCGCTACGTTCAAACCAGCATGTTACACGCCTTCCAGTAGTTCAAAAGCCGCTCGTCGTCGCGCTCTTTCTCCGCTTTGATTTTCATCGCCTGGGCCAGATTCTCTCGCGATACCTCATGGCCTTTTTGCACGATGTCTAAGACCGCTTCACCAAGAGCCAGCGAAATTTCTGCCCGATTATTGTTGCGAATCGTCATAAATACCTCCTCGTTGGTTGCGATAATTTAATTATGAACGGGAAATAATCAGCCGGTAATAATTCATCTCATTCTTATTTTTTTCGATTCGGCGTTAAATAGACATAATATTCCATTCTGTCAATGATGTTTCAAAATGCTAATAAGTCTTTTAAGCCTGAATTTATGCGCTACAGTTAATTTCGTGCAACAGGCAAATAACCGAAACAGGAGAATGATTATGGTAGATAAAAGCGCAATTAAGGATCACACTCAGGTTGTCGCCAGCTGCGGAACGCACGTCGGGGTTGTGGACCATTTAGACGGTGAGCGTATCAAGCTTGCGAAGAGCGACCCGGAATCGGGCGGCAAGCACCACTTTATTCCTCTCGGCTGGGTCGATAAGGTCGAAGATAATAAAGTTGTCCTGACCAAAAACCATAAAGAGGTTTTTGCTGAGTGGCAGGAAGCATAAAATATATTTCTCGTTAAGAAATATACGCCTTCGCTCCGGCTTTGTCCGGAGCGTAATAGTGTCTGCGCCCGGTGATTGCTGACATGGCAAAGGGATGGTACTGTTTTGCCTGACCTTTCCCCGATGCAGGCCCCGAATTATGCTCCAGAGTGAAAATAGATCAGCGAAACGCCTATTTTTTGTTGAAGATTTTCAGATATTCGGCGAGCGCTACGGCATCGACTACCGTTTCCCGCTGTTAAAAGGGGAGCAGGTCAGCGGCAGCCCGGTGTTGCAGGGGAATGTGGAAGAGATGACGCTCTCGTCCGGCATTTCGCTGACCCACTCCGACGTGCATGTATTACAACCCTACGAAACCACATCCCGCCACAGCAGCCCGCTCTATATGCTGGTCGTCCTGGAAGGGTGCGTTACGATCGCGCTCAATGGCATCGACTATCACGTGCGTCCCGGCATGGCGTTCAGCGCCCGTCTGAGTGAGGAACAGGTGATGAGCGCGCGTCACGACGCCGACAGCTCGCTGAAAACGCTCTCGTTTGGCGTGTACCCGCATGAAGCCGGGCGTGAAGCCCTGCTTGAGTCGCTGCTGCTGGAATGGCAAAACCTGAATACACCCACGTTTGTCTGGCACGTTCCCGAGTTTGTTATGTCAGGTATTCAGCATGCGCAGCAGCAGAGGGGAAGCGTGCTCGCGCGTAAGCTGCTGCTGGAGGGACTGATGTATCAGCTGCTCGGCCACGGCCTGAACCAGCGCCAGCAGCCCTGCCCGAGCCGCCCTGAGTATGCGCGTCTGGAACGCGTGCGGAGCATGCTGGAACAGTCTCCTGAACGGGATCATACTCTCGCGCAGCTGGCGGCCCTGGCTGCAATGAGCCCAAGCAGCCTGCGCAGCAAGTTCCGTCAGCGCTACGGCTGCACGCTTTTCGATTATCTCCGCGACTGTCGCCTTGCGCTGGCGCGCCGCTATCTGCTGGAGGGCCACAGCGTGCAGCAGGCGGCCTGGATGTGCGGGTATCAGCATGCCACCAACTTCGCCACCGCGTTCCGTCGTCATTACGGGATTTCTCCGGGCGACGTGCGCAAACTCCGCTAACGTAATTTCGCCCATCGCGCGAACGCATCCCGTGCGGTTTAGCATCGCGCATACGTAACCTGGCGGCGCGCATAGCCGTTTGCACTCTCAAAAAGGTAATAATTCTTATTAACAATAAGAAATATCTCTGGAGAGGGTTATGTTTGCTAAATCGCGTCTGGCACTGCTGGTGGGATGGGTTACCGGTAGCGTCGCTTTTCCTTTACTGGCGCAGGATGCGCAAAAAACTGACACCGTGGTGGTGACCTCGCAGATGCAGTCTGCGGCCACCAAGCTTGAAACGCCGGATATTGAAACTCCGCAGTCGGTCTCTATCGTCACGCGCGAGCAGTTCGAAGAGCAGGGCGCAACCAGCGTGCGTCAGGCCGTGAGCTACACGCCGGGGGTCTACAGCAACCAGATTGGGGCGTCTAACCGCTTTGACTACATGGTGCTGCGCGGCTTCTCTGACGGCAGCCTGGACAACGTCTACCTGGACGGCCTGAAGATGATGGGCGACACCAACTCCCACAGCTCGCTGGTGGTTGATCCGTGGTTCCTGGACAGTATCGAAGTCGTGCGCGGCCCGGCCTCCGTGCTCTATGGCCGTTCATCGCCGGGCGGGATTGTGGCGCTTACCTCCCGTAAGCCGTCGTTCGATCCGGGCGGGGAGATCAAGCTCTTTGCCGGAAACAATAGCCAGCGTGGGGCGATGTTCGACGTCACCGGCCCGGTTGATGATAACGACCGCGTGGCGGTGCGCCTCAGCGGGATGACCCGCTATGCCGATTCCCAGTTCGATCCGCTGAAGGAAGAGCGTTACGCGCTGATGCCGAGCCTGACCTGGCGTATCACCGATAACACCCGTCTGGATCTGATGGCCTACCTGCACCGCGATCCGGAAGGCGGCAGCCACTCCGGCCTGCCGTATGAAGGCACCGTTGTGCCGCACAGCGGGAAGAAAATCTCCAATACGTTCTTTGAAGGTGAAGACGATTACGACAAGTACGATCGTCGGGAAAACATGGTCGGCTATAACCTTGAACACCTGTTTGACAGCGGCTGGTCCGTGCGCCAGAAGCTGCGCTACCTGCACACCAAAGTGGAGCTGAACCAGGTGTATGCCGCAGGCTGGTTGAATGACACCGAGCTGAACCGCGGTTATTCCGGCTCCGACGAGAAGATGAACGCCATCACCCTGGATAATCAGGTCGACGGCAGCTTCGACACCGGGGCGGTAAACCACCGCGTGCTGATCGGCATGGACTACCAGGACCGCACCAACAACGTGACCGGCTACTATGGCGGCTTCCCACCGATTGACGCCTTCCACCCGGTTTACGGCGCAAAGCCGGACTACATCACCCAGTACAGCAGGGAAAAGCATAAGCTTCGCCAGACCGGCTACTACCTACAGGATCAGATGTCCGTTGACCGCTGGCGCCTGACGCTCGGCGGGCGTTACGACCAGGTGAGCGTGTCGAACGTCGACAACTTCAACCACACCCGCAGCGATCTGGATAAAAACAACTTCAGCAGCCGCGCGGCGCTGCTGTATCTGTTTGATAACGGCGTTGCCCCGTACGTCAGCTACTCCACCGCCTTTACGCCGACCAGCTTTGCCGACGAGCAGGGCAATATCCTGGATCCGATGAAGGGCAAGCAGTGGGAAGCGGGCGTGAAGTATGAGCCGGAGGGGATGAACAGCCAGTTCAGCGCCTCGGTGTTCCGCATCAACCAGAAGAACATTGCCACCAAAGAGGAGCCGACCGATCCGTACCGTTCCATCGGTGAAATCGAATCTGAAGGCGTTGAGCTGGAGGCGATTGGTCAGCTGACCGACAGCCTGCGCATGCAGGCGGCGTATACCTACACGGATATTCGCTATAAGAAGAGCAGCCCGGAAGAGGAGGGCAAGCGCGCCGTCTATGCCCCGCGTAACATGGCCAGCGCCTGGCTGAGCTACGACGTCAAAACCGGCCCGCTGGACGGCCTGACCGTCGGCTCCGGCGTGCGCTATGTCAACGGGATCGCCAGCGATCGCCAGAACACCCATACGCTTCCGTCGTACACGCTGGTGGACATGGTCGTGGGGTATGACCTGTCGAAAGTGGGGCTCACGGGCGTGAGTGCGCAGCTGAACGTCAATAACCTGACGGACAAAAGCTACGTTGCGGCGTGTAACTCGCTCTCTTACTGTTATTTCGGTGCAGAACGCAGCATTGTGGGCAGCGTTTCGTGGAAGTTCTGAGTCGTTGATTTTGCCGGGTGGCGGCTTCGCCTTACCCGGCCTACTCTACCCGTAGGCCCGGTAAGCGTAGCGCCACCGGGCAAAAAAACGTACTACTCCTCCATCGCAATCACAATCGCTTCACCCATCTTTTTCAACGCCTCGCGATGTTTATCCGTCGGCGGCAGCGCCACGTTGATCCGCAGGCAGTTGCGGTACTTCCCTGATGCGGAAAACAGCGACCCGGCCGCCGCCTGGATCTTCAGGCGGCACAGCTGCTTGCTGACGCACACCATATCCACCGTTTCCGGCAGCTCGACCCACAGCAGAAAGCTTCCCTGCGGGCGCGTGACGCAAATTTCTGCCGGGAAATATTGCCGCACCCAGCAGGTGTAGGTTTCCATATTCTGCTGATAAATCTGGCGCATACGGCGCACGTGGCGATGGTAATGGCCGTCGCGAATAAACGCCGCCACCGCCATCTGCGTGCCCGGCACGTTAAACCCGCCCGCGGCGTACTTCATGTGCATCACCCGGTCGTAATAGCGCCCCGGGACAATCCAGCCGACGCGCAGGCCCGGCGCCACGGTCTTAGTAAACGAGCTGCACAAGATCACGCGGCCATCAATGTCCATCGAGTGAATGGTGCGCGGGCGCGGGTACTCCGCCGCCAGCTCGCCGTAGATATCATCCTCCACAATCACGATATCGTGCCGCTGGGCGAGCGCCAGCACCTGCTTCTTGCGCGCTTCCGGCATGATAAACCCGAGCGGGTTGTTGCAGTTGGGCACCAGGATCACCGCCTTGATCGGCCACTGCTCCAGCGCCAGCTCTAACGCCTCAATGCTGATCCCGGTCTCGGGATCGGTAGGGATTTCAATTGCCTTGATGTCAAACCCGCGCAGCATCTGCATGGTGCCGTGAAACGACGGGGACTCCACCGCCACGATGTCCCCCGGCTTACACACCGAGAGCAGGGCGATCGACAGCGCGCCGTGGCAGCCGTTGGTGATGACAATCTCGTTTGCCGCGACGGTAGAGCCGCCGTCCAGCATCAGGCGGGCGATCTGTTCGCGTAGCTCAAGGCGGCCGTCGAGCACGTCATAGCTCAGCATCTCGCTCGGGTTATGCTGCGCAAGGCGGCTCATCTCGCGCCACAGGGGCTTCAGGCTTGGCTGGTTGATGTCCGGCGAGCCGCCGCCAAACGAAATCATCTCTTTGTCGGCGCGGGCGTCCAGCAGCATCATCACCTCATCCCACTGGGTGACGTCCACCGGGCGCTGCACCGGGCGCGTCATCGCCGGAACGGGCGGCTGGGCTTTGCGTTTCGAGACAAAATAGCCGGAGCGCGGCTGGGGGGTGATCAGCTGAAGGTTTTCGAGGATCTGGTAGGCCTGCTGTATGGTGCTGATGCTCACGCCGTGCTCCTGGCTCAGGGCGCGCACCGACGGCAGACGCTCGCCGCTGCGATACAGCCCTTGTTCAATGCGTTCTGCCAGAAGGTTGGCGAGATGTTGATAGCGCGTCATGCTGTATCCTTTATTTTCACCATACAGATTGTTAAACCAGTACAGATTGCCGCAAAAAACGGCATGCAGATACCGTTTTAGCGGATCTGTATGTTAAACAAAAGTTGTTTTTGCATCTGTATTGCACAGGCCGATTTCCAGGATGATAACCCCACTGGCACAGTGAGGAGAGCATCATGGAATTCTACGAGAACCGTTCAAAACGTCCGTTCGTCGTATTTGTCTGGATCGGCAAAACGATCCGCAACTGGTATCGCATCAACCGGACCCGCCGCATCCTGAGCCAGATGAGCGACGAGCAGCTCAGGGACGTAGGGTTATCGCGACATGATGTATAACGCGGATCGTAGGCCGGTTAAGGCGCAGCCGCCACCCGGCGATGTTCAGCTCAACAGTTCAAGCGTCTGCCGTTTCGGCCTTTCCAGTAAATCCACCGCCTCCTGATACGTCCGCACGTTGTTATAGCCCATCACCAGCCCGTAGCGTTTGCCCGAGCCGCGATACCACGCTGAGAGGGCATTTACCTGGAGCTGGTGTTCCTGCCAGCAGCGGGCAATCTCCCGGTCCGCGCTTCCCTTTGCGAGAAACGCGACAATATGCATCCCGCCGTCGTTTTGTTCGGTGAAGAACAGGTCACCATAGACCTCACGCAGGGCGGCTATCATCCAGTCGCGGCGGGTCTGATAGAGGGCGCGCATCTTCTTGAGGTGGCGAAAAAAATGCCCCTCGTTGAGAAACGCGGTGAGGATCTTTTGCGTCAGGATTGGCTGGCCGCTGGTGAGGATGTCCGCGCAGTCGGTAAACGCGTCGACAGTGCTGGCGGGCATCACCACGTAGCCCATGCGCAGCGACGGCATGATGGTTTTACTGAAGGTGCCCATAAAGATCACCTTGTCATGCTGGTCGAGGCTCTTTAGCGACGGCAGCACCTTGCGGGTGTAGTGAAACTCTCCGTCGTAATCGTCTTCGACGATCCACGCCTCGTTCTGGCTGGCCCAGTCTAGCAGCTGCTGCTTGCGCGGCAGGGAGAGCGTTACCGCCAGCGGGCTCTGGTGCGACGGGGTGACAATGGCGAAACGGGCATCGGGGTGATTGCGCAGCAGGTAGTCCGTATCCATCCCTGCGCGATCGACCGGCACGGTGTGCAGGCGGGGCACAATCCGCTTGAGCAGTTGCTGGCCCATAAAATAGCCCGGATCCTCAAACACCACCTTGTCGCTGCGGCTGGCGAGCGTGTCGAGGATCAGGCGCAGGCTGCCGCTGTAGCCGCTGGTAATCAGCACCTGTTCCGCAGTGCAGGATAACCCGCGCGAGATATTCAGATAGCGGGCAATCGCCTCGCGCAGCGGATACCAGCCCAGCACCGGCGGATTGAGCATTTCATCCTGACGCATGGCGCGCGTCGCCTGGCCCGCCAGCAGCAGCCATTTTTTGTAGGGGAAGCTGTCGAGCGCGGGAATGCCGGGACGCAAAAAACCGGCCCGTTCGCGCTGGCTAATCAACGACGGTGGCAGCGTGCCGGTCGCTTGTTCTGCGGGGGCGTTTTGCGCGGGCAGCAGAAGATCCGGGTTCACCCGCGTCCCGCGCGCGCCCTGGCTTACCAGATACCCTTCCCCCGTCAGAATGGCATAGGCCGTTTCAACGGTTTTTCGCGCGACCTTCAGCTCTTCCGCCAGCACGCGGATGGCAGGCACCTTGTCGCCGGGCTTCAGGACGCCGCGCGTGATGTTATCGCGGTAGCGGGTATAAATCTCGTGATAGCCTGGCTTCATGTCCTACCTCATTTCATGTTTTTTGTGTCTTTTTACTATGTCATTAACGGCGTAGATTTGCCTCATCGCATGACAAAAACGGCAAAAAAAGAGGAAAGACAATGAGCACTCGCGTAAACCACCACAAAGCCACACCTGCACTCGCCAACGCGCTTTCCGCCCTGAGCATGGAAGTGGCGAAAACCTCCATTGACCCGGCGCTGAAGCACCTGATCGACATCCGCGTGTCGCAGCTGAACGGCTGTACCTTCTGCCTGGATATGCATTCGAAAGAGGCCAAAATTGCCGGCGAGCGCGAGCTGCGCCTGTACCATCTGGCGGCATGGCGCGAATCCCCGCTGTTCAGCGCCCGCGAGAAAGCCGCGCTGGCCTTCACCGAAGCGCTGACCCAGATTGGCGTTCACGGGGTGAGCGACGCGCTGTACCGCAGCGTGGCGGAGCACTTCTCGGACGTGGAGATTTCAGAGCTGAACTTCGCCATTGTCGCGATCAACGCCTGGAACCGCCTGGGCATTACCTCCCGCATGGAGCCGGGCTCGCTGGATGCGGCATATGGGCTGAATAAGGCTAACCTGGAATAATCCCGATAACGTTGCGCTTACCGGGCCTGCAAAACACCGTAGGCCGGATAAGCGCAGCGCCATCCGGCAAACACTTCGCTCCATACCGAAGCATCCACATCATTAGTCCTGCATTCTCTCCATAACATCACAACGGAGAGACCTTCATGATCGCAGTCATTTTCGAAGCCAAAGCCGCGCCGGCGCATCAGGCGCGCTATTTGCAGCTCGCGGCTGAACTTAAACCCCTGCTGGCGGATGTTGACGGCTTTATCGATATCGAACGTTTCAAGAGCCTGACCACCGACGGAAAAACTCTCTCGCTCTCATGGTGGCGGGACGAAGAGGCTATCCGCAACTGGAAGCAGAACGTTTTTCATCAGGCCGCGCAGGCGGAAGGCCGGGAGTCGATTTTCTCTTTCTACCGTATTCGCGTGGCGCAGCTGGTGCGGGAGTTCAGTTCCGAAACCGGAGGACACGTTTATGTATGACGTTCATGTGGTTTTCAACGACGGGCCCGGCGAGCTGGCGCGCTTTGGACAGCTGTTGGGGCGCAACGACGTGGGGCTTGAGGGGGGCGGCGTTTTCGGTACGGAAGCCCATTTTCTGGTGGAGGACGGGGAAAAAGCCCGCCGCGTGCTGATGGAGGCCGGGTTTACCGTGCAGGCGGTGCGCAGGCCGGTTATCAGAAAACTCAGGCAGGAGCGCCCCGGCGAGCTGGGTGAAATTGCGGCGGCGCTGGCAGCGCGCGGCGTGTCTATCCTTACTCAGTACAGCGACCATGCGAATCACCTTATTCTGCTGACGGATGATGATAAGCTGGCCGCAAAGATCACCGAGTCCTGGGCAACATATGTTAAAAACGAGCCAACCTCCTGAGAACAGTGCGGCGCTGGAACAGGCCATTGCGGCGGTGGCGGCGGCAATGGCCGATCCGTCGCGCGTGAAAATGCTCTGTGCGTTGATGGACGGGCGGGCATGGACCGCGACCGAACTGAGCACCGCGGCGGACGTTGCGCCGTCGACCGCCAGCGGGCATCTCGCCCGGCTTGTGGACGGTAAACTGATTACCTGTCTGTCTCAGGGGCGGCATCGCTACTATCGCCTGGCGGGGCACGACGTGGCGGAGTTAGTCGAGCAGATGATGGGGCTTTCCTGGCGCCGCATTGCGCCGCCGGAAACCACCGCGCCGAAGGCCATGCGGGAGGCGCGGACCTGCTACGACCATCTGGCGGGCGCGGTGGCGGTAAAGATCTACGATTTCATGCAGGCGGAAGGCTGGCTGGAGGCAGACGGTTCAGCGCTCACGCCGTATGGTCGGGAGCAGTTTCTGACGCTCGGCGTTTCGTTGAACGCTCACCCGCGCCGCAAAGTCTGCTGCGCCTGCCTGGACTGGAGCGAGCGGCGGTTTCATCTCGGAGGCGAAGCCGGCGCGGCGCTGCTTATTTATCTGGAAAGCAAAGGGTGGATCCAGCGGGTGGCGGGGTACAGGGAGGTGGTGGTAACGGTGTCGGGGAAACGTGCCGTTCAGAGACTTTTTAGCCGCTAAGCTCCGCTGCGGGCTGATGCCCTCACCCCGGCCCTCTCCCACAGGGAGAGGGAGAATTTCATTTTCGCAATTCCTGCGCTTTAACTTCTCGTTTCTTGATACTTACCCTGATAACTATTATCGTAATGGCGTATTACGAGAGGATTCCCCATGCGTGAAGAAGATCTGTTTAGCCGCAGGCCGATGGGCATGCGGATGGCGATGATCGTGCGTCAGTGGCGCGCCGTCATCGACGACGCCATTCTCGACACCGGGTTAACCCAGTCGAGCTGGACGGTGATGATGCAGCTTCATCAGCTCGGGGATAACGTCTCGGTCAGCGAGCTGGCGGAAGTGCAGGGTATCGAACTGCCCCCGCTGATGCGCACGCTGACGCAGCTGGAAAAGCAGGGTTATCTGCTGCGCACCGTCTCGCCATACGACAAGCGTATCCGGCTGCTGACGCTGACGCCCGAGGGCAAAGCCATCCTTGCAAGGCTCACTCAGGTGATCGAGACGTTTCAGGCGCGCGTATCGCAAAACATCGCGCCGGAACATATCGACATTTTCAGCGCCACACTCAATCAAATCGCCTGCAATTTGCGGACAATCCGCGAAGAAGATAATAAGACCGAAAAATAATGACTCCTGAACAAAAGTTTGCCCGCTGGGTAAGGGTGAGTATTGCCTCTTTCCTGCTGATGTTTGTCTACTTTATCGTCGCGGATATCTGGATCCCGCTGACGCCGGACTCCACCGTGATGCGCGTGGTGACCCCGGTGTCCGCGCGCGTCTCCGGCTATGTGGCGGCGGTACATGTCCACAATAACAGCCAGGTCAAGAAAGGCGATCTGCTGTTTGAGCTCGACCCCACGCCGTTTCGCAATAAGGTCGAAGCGGCGCAAATCGCGCTGGAGCAGGCGCGTCTGTCTAACGATCAGCTGGACGCGCAGATCGCCGCGGCGCAGGCCAGCCTGAAAACCGCCGTGCTGACGGCGCGTAACGACAAGGTGACCTTCGACCGCTACCAGAAACTGAGCACCTTGCAGAACGTGTCGCAGGCGGATCTGGATAAAGTCCGCACCACCTGGCAGAGCAGCGAGCAGTCCGTCAGCTCGATTCAGGCGAATATTCATAACCTGCGCATTCAGCGCGGCGAGCGGGACGAGCACCGTAACGTGACGCTGCAAAAATACCGTAACGCGCTGGATGACGCGGAGCTGAACCTTGGCTGGACGAAGGTCTACGCCGAGGCGGACGGTACGGTCAGTAATCTGCAACTTAGCCCCGGTTTTTACGCCGCGTCCGGTTCGGCCGCGCTGGCGCTGGTGAACACCCAGACCGATATCGTGGCGGATTTCCGCGAGAAGAGCCTGCGTCATACCCACCAGGGGACCGACGCCGCCGTGGTGTTTGACGCCTTCCCGGGGCAGGTCTTCCGCGCCCACGTGACCAGCAGCGACGCGGGGATCCTCGCAGGCCAGGAGGCGGTGAACGGCCAACTTTCTGAACCGGAAACGTCCAACCGCTGGGTGCGTGATGCCCAGCGTATGCGCATTCACGTGGCGCTGGATGAAGCCTTACCGAAGCCGCTGCCGACCGGCGCGCGCGCCACCGTGCAGCTCTATAATAGCGAAGGGCCGTTTGCGCGATTCTTCTCCGGAATGCAAATCCATCTGGTGAGCCTGCTTCACTATGTCTATTAGCACCCTGGCGCGGGTCTTTACCCCGCATGGCAACATTGTCTATACGGCAAACGACTTTCGCCAGACCCTGCGCATCGTCTTCGCCGGGATGATTGCGCTGAGCATTTCGAGCTTCTACAACACCAGCTACGGCGTATTCTTCGTGGTCTACCCGATCATGCTCCTCTCGCTGGTGCCGGTATTTAACCGCCACGTGGCGAAGCAGTTTATCTTCAGCGCGTCGCTGAACTGCGTCGAAATGGTGATTATCATCGGCTATTTGTCGCAATGGCCGGTCATTATGACGCTGGTGGTGTTCGCCCTGTACGTGATGCGTTTTCGCTTTATGAGCAAGGGGCCGCTGTTCCTGTTCGGTTCAATGGGCGTGGTATGCCAGAGCGTGATGCTCAACTTTATGAGCTACCCCACCACTAACTGGCACACGCTTTTGTTCTCAAACATCGAAGCGAGCGTGATGGCGGTGTGTCTGAGCGCGCTGATGAATTACCTGCTGCCGGACGTTGAGCCGCGTAAGCCGCCGCCGCTGATCGAGAAAAACGATGCCCGCGTGCGCCACGAGTCGCTGCTCTCCGGCACCGTGGCGACGCTGATTTTCGTGGTTTTCCAGATAAGCGATCTCAGCGATTCCCTGTCGGCGCTGATGGCGGGCATTCTGATCCTGTTCCCGATGCACTATCGCGGCTCGGTGATCAGCTCTATCTGGCGCGTGGTCGGCGTGGTGCTGGGGTGTCTCTATATCCTCGTCGTTCAGCTTATTCTGTACGATCACAGCAGCCATATGCTGCTGATGATGCCGCTGATCGGCCTTGGGCTGGCGTTTGGGGCACGTCTGCACGTGATGGAGAAGGTTGGCGCCGGGGTAGGCTTCGCCAGTATTACCACCATCGGCATCATGTTCGGACAGAACATGCACCCGGACAGCGACCTGGTGTTCAGCGATCTGTACCGCATTACCTCCGTCACCTTCGCGCTGGTGGTCACCCTGACGATGGTCTTTCTGGTGCACCTGATCCTGAACCGCTTTGAAGCGACGCGCTACGTTATCGCGCCGCCAAAAGCGGATTAGTGCGCCAGCACGGCGGGCAGTTGCGAGAGTAAAAACAGGATCAGGCCAATCGTCCCGCCTACCAAGGTGCCGTTGACGCGGATAAACTGTAGGTCTTTGCCTATGTTAAGCTCGATCTGACGTGACATATCTTTGGCGTCCCAGCTTTTCACCGTGTCGCTGATATGGCGCGTCAGGAACGCCGCAAAATCCGGCGCGACGCGGTGCGCCGCCTGCTCCAGATGCTCGTTCAGCGACGCGCGCAGGCTGGCATCATTCGACAGCGTCTCACCAAACCACAGCCCGGCGTTGGCAATGCGCTGCTTCACGCGCGAGTCCTCGCTTTGCATATCCGCCTTCAGCCACTGGCGCAGGTCGGCCCACATTTCACCCAGATAACGGTTAAACGCTTCATCATTCTTCAGATAGTGCTTAATGTTGTCGGCTTTGGCCGCCATCTCCGGGTCGTTTTTCAGGTTATCGATAAGCTTCAGCGTGGCGCGGTCAAATGCCCGGCGGATCTGGTGCGTGCGGTCGTGGCTGATATCGTCCAGCAGCGTGTTAACCGCGTTCGACACCATCTCTGCGCTCTGATCGCCCAGCCACTCGGTGGGCAGCACCATCGCCTTGCGGGGGTGCTCGGTCTTCAGCCAGTGGACAATCTGGTCAGAGATAAACTCCCGCGTGCTTTCCCGCTGAATCAGCGTAATCAGGCGGTTGATGATGGCGTCCAGCAGCACCTGATGGCGGTTGTTTTTAGTCATGCTTTCCAGCATCACGGCGCTGGTTTCGGTGAAATCGACCTTGTCGATAGCCTTATGCACCGCGCGTTTGAGCAGGCGCTGAATGCGCCCGTCGTCGGTCAGCTCAAGAAAACCGCTCATCACCTGCATCAGATGCAGCCCGACGCGCTGGGCGTTGTCGGGCTTGCTGAACCAGGCACCAATCATCTGCGCCGGCTCGTAGCGGCGAATTAACGCGACCAGCGACTGGGTATCCAGAAACTTCTCCTGCACGAACTGGCCGAGATTGTCGCCAATCCGGTCCTTATTGCGCGGGATGATTGCCGTATGGCGTGAAATGAACGGAATGGGCACCCTGCGAAACAGCGCGACGACGGCAAACCAGTCCGCCAGCGCGCCGACCATTGCCGCCTCGGCAATGGCCTTCACGCCGCGTACCCAGAAGGTCTGCGGCAGAAACAGGGTGGTGATAAAGGCCGCAGCGGCAATCAGCAGCAGCGACAGCGCAAGAAGCTTGGCGCGTTTGAGTTCAGCTATTTTTTCCATGGGTTAAGGATAGAGGGAGACGGGGGGAATGTGCAAAAACCGCCACAGCACCCACCCACCAAACCCCATCAGCACCACGCCCGCCGTGCGCTCAATCCACCACAGCGAACGGCTAAGCTTCTGTTGCACCGCCGATAGCCCCATCATCGACACCAGTGCCAGATCCCACACCAGCACCACCGTCACCATCCAGACGCCGCACGTTGTCTGCTGAAGCAGCGTGACGTCCGGACCGAGTAACGCCGTCATCAGCGCCAGGTAGAACAGCGCGTTCTTCGGATTTAACAGCGCCGACCCCAGCCCCAGCAGGATCTGCTTCATCAAAGAAGGGCACCGCTGTCGGGTTTCTGCAAGCGCCAGCGCCTGCGGTTGGCTGCGCACCAGATGCGAGCCGATCCACAGCAGATACAGCGCCCCGCAAAGCTCTATCAGCGTAAACAGCCAGGCAAACTGGCGCAGTGCGCTCCAGCCGATAATCACCAGTAAGATATACAGCCCGTTACCCGCGGCGATACCGAAGCACAACCCGGCGCTGCCGCGCAGTCGGTAGCGCGCGGCGTAGCCCACCAGCAGGAAGAAGTCCGGGCCCGGGCTTAACAGGGCGACAAAATGCGCCAGCGCCAGGGCGAGAAAAGCGGAAGGGAAGAACAGTTCCATAGCAACCTCGGTTAACAATCTGAGGTCAGCCTACGGTGATGCAAACGCTATTTATTGTCAGATATTGATCGGCCTGTCGCATACTGACGCGGCGTGGCCGCGGTATAGCTGACAAAGGTCTTATGAAAATGGCTCTGGTCGGCAAACCCGCTCTGGTAGCCGACGTCGGCAATGTCGTCTCCGGCACGCAGCCGCGCTTTGGCGAACTCCACGCGGGAGACGTTGAGAAAGCTGACCGGCGTCAGGCCGGTGTCCTGCCGGAAGGTGCGGATCAGCG
The DNA here is from genome assembly GCF_014895905.1 of Enterobacter cloacae complex sp. P15RS. Taxonomy (NCBI): domain Bacteria; kingdom Pseudomonadati; phylum Pseudomonadota; class Gammaproteobacteria; order Enterobacterales; family Enterobacteriaceae; genus Enterobacter; species Enterobacter cloacae complex sp. P15RS. Next base: position 45,613 of record NZ_JADBQL010000030.1, read on the forward strand.
TCTCTTTGCGCAGCGAGAATCGTTGCGCAAGTTCGTCAAGCGAAGGCGGTGCGGCCAGGTCGGCAAGAAATGCCTGCTGAAGGTGCTGACTGGTAGAGCGAAGCGCGTCTGCGTTTTCCACGCAGCGGGGAAGAGCAGAAAGTAGCGTGTCCACGGATGCAGGTGACATCGTCTCAACAACATCAAGGTAGCGCTTGAAGAGCGCAGGGTCGCGAATCACCTGGAACGCCACGGGAAGATCGGTGTCGATATAGAGCATATGGTAGCTGCGCGGTTGCCCGTTGACGGGGTTGCAGCTGTGCGGCGCGTAAGCCGGGATGACAATGAGATCGCCGGGGTTCAGGATAAACTCTCTGCCATGACTGACGCAGCAGGTCTGGCCTTCCATAATCGCGCCGATGGAGAGCTGCGGATGACAATGACGTTTGTACGCCCGGGTGCTCTGCCATGTACTACGCAGCTCAAGACCTGCGGCGCGATGAAATGTCTGGCGGATGTGGCGGGTATCGGTCATAAGAGCTCCAGTGATGAGCTTTTTTTATACCATGTATGCGCCTGCCCTGGCAGCGTCTTACTAAGAACCTTCCGTATATACCCAACTTTACCTTCATAGCCAGTCACATTGACTACCCTTAATACCCTAAGCGGTAAAACAAGGAGATTCGATATGGCTTACCAGACAGTAAATCCTGCCACCAACCAGCTCATCAAAGAATACCCCTCACATACCGACGCGGATGTAGAAGCGGCGCTGAAGGCGGCCGATGCGCTCTATCATTCTGACTGGGCCAAAGGCGACATCAGTCAGCGCCTGCCGGTACTGCATAAGCTTGCCGACCTGATCGACGAGCGCACCGAGGAGCTGGCGAAAATTGCCAGTCAGGAGATGGGTAAGCTCATCGAACAAAGCCGCGGCGAAGTGAAGCTGTGCGCGCAAATTGCCCGCTACTATGCGGACAATGCGAAGCAGTTCCTGGCCCCGGTGAAATATCCGTCTGAACTCGGGGAAGCGTGGGTGGAACATCACCCCATCGGCGTGCTGATGGCCGTAGAGCCGTGGAACTTCCCGTACTATCAGCTGATGCGCGTTCTGGCGCCAAACCTGGCGGCGGGTAACCCGGTGATCGCCAAGCACGCCAGCATCGTGCCGCACTGTGCCGAGACCTTTGCCCACCTGGTACGTGAGGCGGGCGCGCCGGAAGGAGCGTGGACCAACCTGTTTATCTCGTCCGATCAGGTAGCGAACATCATCGCCGACGATCGCGTACAGGGTGCCGCATTAACCGGCTCCGAAAAAGCGGGTAGCGTGGTTGCGGCGCAGGCAGCGAAGCACATCAAAAAATCGACCCTTGAACTGGGCGGGAACGACGTGTTCGTGGTGCTGGACGATGCGGACCTGGAGAAGGCCGTGAAGATCGGCGTTAACGCGCGGCTTAATAACGCCGGGCAGGTCTGTACCGCAGCGAAGCGCTTTATCCTGCACGAGAGCATCGCAGACGCGTTCCTCGAGAAATTCACCGAGGCATTTAAGCAGGTGAAGATTGGCGATCCGCTGGACGAAAGCACTACGCTGGGGCCGCTGTCGTCGAAAGACGCGCTTGAAACATTGACCAAACAGGTCAACGAGGCGGTGAAAAACGGCGCAACGCTGCACTTTGGCGGTAAACCAGTACAGCGTGACGGGAGCTTCTTCGAACCGACGATCCTGACGAATATATCACGTGAGAACCCGGCGTACTTCGAAGAGTTCTTTGGCCCGGTGGCGCAGATCTACGTAGTGAAAAATGACGACGAGGCGGTTGCTCTGGCGAACGACTCGCACTACGGTCTGGGCGGCGCGGTGTTCAGCCAGGATATCGAGCGCGCGAAGAAAATGGCGTCGCGTATTGAGACCGGGATGGTGTACATCAACTGGCTCACCGATACGGCGGCAGAACTGCCGTTCGGCGGCGTAAAACGTTCGGGTTACGGACGCGAGCTGTCGGACCTGGGGATCAAAGAGTTTGTGAACCAGAAGCTGGTGGTTGTTCGCAAGTAATGTCGGACATAAAAAAACCTGCCATCCGGCAGGTTTTTTATTAACAGTCTCATCGCCTTTCTTGCCGGGTGGCGCTGCGCTTACCCGGCCTACAATGTGCAATAATTTTACTTTATTGCACCCTTCATTGTAGGCCCGCGCAAGCGTAGCGCTGCCGGGCGAAACGGGCAATCAGTCTTAGAAGGACACGCCGCCGCCAACATATGCGCCGTCAATCAGCGTGTGGTTTGGACGACCGTCTTTGCCATCAACGCTCACGTGGCGGTAGCCCACTTTCAGCGTAACCGGTTTGACCGGGGTCCAGCTTACGCCGCCGTTAGCTTCAACGTAGTTCTTCACGCTGTTGTTCAGGCCGTCTGGCGCAACGTAGCCTTCACCGAATACCTTGATGCTGTCGGTCAGGGCAACGTTCACACCGCCGCCGACCGGGAACGCCACGCCGTTATCGCCTTTCTTCGGGCCAACGTAGAGGGCCTTAGCGCCTGCGTTCAGCATCACCGGGCCGACCTCGAAGTTGTAGCCTGCACCCACGCCACCGGTCGTGGTGCCGTCGTCGGTGTTTTTCAGCCAGTTACCTTCGGTGTACAGACCAGAGGTAGATTTGCCCATTTCCACATTCAGGTTGGTAAAGTTTTTACCCTGCTCAATGCTGCCGCCCATTGCCAGTGCGGAGCCCGATACGGCGGTGAGAGCAGAAAGGATGAGAACGTTAAGCTTTTTCATGAGTGTTTCCTCGTCATCAAATTAATCTGAGGGCACCTTAACAAGGGATGTTTATGACTGCAAATGTGATGTGTATCGCAGTTTTATGCTGTTTTTGTTGGGTTTTTTAATCTTAAATGTTGATGAGATGTTTTTATAGCAAATCGTCAATCCCCATTCCATTCGCGTTTAGGGAAAGTTTATATTTTTGGCTAAACGTTTAATGAACGAGGCGAAGAAAGCCGTTTGAGGTGAATTAATTAAGTTTCTAATAATTTCCAAAAATATTTCAGCTGTCACAGATAAAGACAGAGGTTTACATTTCTGGTGATTGCTATACGTATTTCTTTGCCGATCCGCTGTCGTTACATGTCATTTTTCTGACACGTTTCTTCATTACGTTGTTGGCTTCGCTTACTGGGTGCTAACAATATGAAAAGAAAAATCATTCCTGTGCTAATCGGTTGTGTGCTCTCTTTCTCTGCCCTGGCGGAACAGCCAACCGCGGAGCGCTACGTCGTCAGCTTCCCCGAAGGATCGCATGTTAAATACAGCGGTGCGTTTGCCAGCGCGTTTCCGAACGGGCTTCCTGTGGGGGTGGGTTCTGGTTTGCTGTTCACCGGCAAGCAGGGCGATACCCTGACCTTCGCGACCGTGACCGATCGCGGTCCAAACGCCGACGCGCCAAAGAAGGGCAAAAACGAAGCCAAAATTTTTGTTACGCCGGATTTCGCTCCGCTCTTGATGACCATCCGCGTGCAGAACGGCAAAGCGGAGGCCGTCGATGCTCGCCCGCTGCATGATGATAAAGGCGAGATTAACGGCCTGCCGCTGGAAAGCGGCGTGATTGGCTCGACCAATGAAGTGGCGTTCAGCGACACCTTAAACGTGCTCAAAGGCGATAACCGCGGGCTGGATACGGAAGGCATCACGCCGGACGGGAAGGGCGGTTACTGGCTGTGCGATGAGTATGGTCCGTTCCTGATCAATATCGACAGCAAAGGGAAAATTCTCGCGATCCACGGCCCGCAGGCGACGGAAGGGGAGAAATCCATTGCGGGCGGTCTGCCAAACATCATCAAATGGCGCCAGGCGAACCGTGGTTTTGAGGGCCTGACCCGGATGCCGGACGGGCGCATTATCGCCGCCGTGCAAAGCACGCTGGATATCGACGGTAAGAGCAAAAAGCAGGCGCTGTTTACGCGTCTGGTTAGCTTCGATCCGGCGACCGGGAAAACCGCGATGTACGGTTACCCCGTTGACAGCGCAGCCTACAGCAAAAACAGCGACGCTAAAATCGGCGATATCGTGGCGCTGGATAATCATACTATCCTGCTGATTGAACAGGGTGAGGATAAAAACGACGCAATGCGTAACCTCATCTACAAGGTGGATCTGAGCAAAGCGAGCGACCTGACCGCCTTCGACAAGCCGGGCGACTACCCGGAGTTTGACGATGAGAAAACGCTGGCGCAGCGCGGCATTACCCTTGCTGCAAAAACGCAGGTGGTCGATCTGCGCGCGCTGGGCTGGCAGCAGGAAAAGGCCGAAGGACTGGCACTGATAGACGGCAAAACGCTTGCGGTGGCGAACGATAACGACTTTGGCGTGAAGGTCGCGATGCAGAACCCGGTCGACGGCAAGAAGCTGAAGGATTATCGGGTAAACGCGGGAGGCAAGCTGACGCTGGATGACAAACCGGTGGAGACCACGCTCAGCGTGAAGCCGCTGAAGAAGCCGGAATCTGACAGCGAATTGTGGATTGTGACGCTGCCGGAGGCGTTGAAATAATACCAGGGCTTACCCCTCACCCTAGCCCTCTCCCCAAAGGGGAGAGGGGATTGTTCGGGGCAGACATTTATTGGACAGCTAAATCGTCTTAACGCTCTTTTCCCAGGTTTCGACCAGATGATCTCGCAGGCTTCCGGTCCCGTGCATTGTTACCAAAAGATTCTGTCGCGCGCGGGTAAAGCCGACGTAAAGGCGCTTGATATCGTCACTCAGATCTTCACTTTCCCTTTCCTTTGCCGCATCCATAATGGCGACCGAGTTAAACTCAAGCCCCTTGCTGCTGGGCAGCGGCATGACGCAGAGGTAATCATTCTGCGGAGACCAGTGCTTTTTATCATCGCTGGAGACAATCATCTGGTATGGGATCTTACGGGCTTCAAGCCTTGGCGCGAGCATGCCTGAAATGCTGTAGGTTGAGGGGCACAGTATGGCAATTTCCGACCATGGAACACCCTGCTGTCGCTGCTCTGTGACCCAATCCAGGACGCGTGTAATCTCCTCGTCCTGATTATCAAAACTGGCAAGCGCCGGATACTTCCCGGACAATCCTCCTGCGGCAGGCTGCTGGTATTTGAGGGAAGCTTCTATGTGATTATTGAGATAATTAAATGCTACGCTGCTGGCGAAATGGAGTATTTGCCGGGTGTTGCGATAATTGGTATCCAGAATAGTTGTGCGGCCCTGAGCCTTTATATCGACGCTGGACAGGGTAAAATCGAGCGCTTTCTTTTTCTGATAAATTGACTGAGCATCATCGTACAGGAAAAGCAAGGAGCTATCTTTATTGTCCGGCATTTTGGCGAGGATCTTTAGCCACTCCGGCTTAAAATCGTGTCCTTCATCTATCAAAACGGCGCTGTACTGCTCCGGTTTGATCGCTCCCTCTTCAAATGCCTCCGTCAGCGCATTTTCCATCAGTTCAATAAAGTTTTTGCTCTTAGGTGGCAGACGCCGATGCGCTTTTAATTGCTGATAACACCAGGCGTGGAAATGGGTAATTTCGACTGGAAGCCTGAGGCTGTGCTGTTCGAGCTGCGCTTTCAGCTTTTTAGCCAGCGTAATGTTGTAGCAAATCACCAGTATCGGTTTAGTGTTTTCAATGTTGTTGGCAAGTTCAATACAGCGGTGGTGCAAAATAAGCGTTTTGCCGGAGCCTGCCACGCCGTGAATAACCCGGTGTCCGGCTCCCATGCTTCGGGCCAGCTGCTCCTGATTCCTGTCCATCATGCAAACCACATCGGGAGTATGGAAGGTAAAATGATCCAGATCGACTCGCGTCACGGACGCGTTAATGCGTACGTCGGGATAAAGATGCCAGCGAATGCGGTCGAGCTGTTGTGGCGTAGTATGATGAACGAAGCGATGTCTGAGAAGGGATTCGAGCCGGGCGGAGATCTGCTCTCGGGTCATAAACTCGGTGAGTTCATCTTTGCAAATCACCTGGCTGGCGGGCAATATTTCATTCAGCTCGTCGGGTGTAAAATTCTTTTCCAGCTGCGCCCGGGTGATATTGCTCAAGTACACCCCGTATCCGTACGGCATGATAAAACTGCCCTCATAATCACCCTGCTGCTGGCGAAGCAGAGGATCTTTCTTCAGGCTGTCGATGATGTGGAAGGTATATTGTCGAACCTGTTCGAGCGGGTTTTTCAGCGGCTCAATGCCGTTTTTGGTCTCGTAATCAATATGCGTTTTATTCGCGGATTTTATTTTCGTGATAAACCAGTCTTTCACCTCAATAAACAACAAACCTTTTTCGGGTGCCAGAATCACAAAGTCAGGATGCTCTTGCCTGTCTCCCATTCGGGTGTCGTACCAGCAGGTACACTGTCCGCTGAGCCCACCCTCCAGAAGCCTTGCCAGCCTTTTTTCTCCGGCCGTTATCTTCTCACTACAGCTGCTGATTGTGGGAATAATGATTGCCATAATACGCCTACCAATTCATGAAAATTATATAATCCCATTCAATTAATATTTCAGACAATATTAATTGAAGCATGATTTGTTATTATTAAGGACATTAACAGACAATATGGCAAACAGAAAGCGCGATACGAGCAAATCTGCCTCAGAAAAATACGCTCCCTTTCGCGCGGACAAGGGAGTGGCTATTTACTTTTTCAGCCCCGCAAACGCTGCCCGAATCTCCTCTTCCGGCAGCTGTATTCCAATAAACACCATCACGCTGTGCGGCGCTTCATCGCCCCACGGGCGGTCCCAGTCGGCGCTGTACAGGCGCTGTACGCCCTGAAACAGCAGGCGGTTTGGCTCGCCGTCGATCCACAGCATCCCTTTGTAACGCAGCAGCTTGTCGGCAAACGACAGCAGCAGGTTCTCCATTACGCGGGAGACGTCGCTGATATCCACCGGGTAATCCAGCTCCACCACTATCGACGCCACGTCGTTTTGCCTGTCTCCCATAAAGTGGAAGCGCGGTTTCGTGGTGACGTTCTCTTCCAGCATAAAGCCGTTGGTGTTGAACAGCTGTGACAGGTCGATATCGCCGTGCGTTACCGTGTAAATCGGCGCGCGCGAGTTAATGCGCGTCAGGCGCTCGCGGAGTTTTTCGCTGTCGCCCGCCACGTCGGTTTTGGTCAGCAGGATGCGGTCGGCGTAGCCAACCTGAGACTGGGCGATGGTGAACTGGTTCATCTGCTCGTCGGCGTGGACCGCATCCACCAGCGCGATGACGCCGTCCAGCAGGTAGCGCTGGCACAAAATGTCATGAGAGAAGAAGGTCTGGATAATCGGGCCCGGGTCGGCCATGCCGGTGCATTCGATCACCAGACGGTCAAAGTCGATGTCGCCGCGATCGCGGCTGTCGAGCAGATCCAGCAGGGCGTCTTCCAGCTCGTTAGAGCGGGTGCAGCAGATACAGCCGTTGGTCAGGGTTTTGATTTGCGTGGCGCGATCGCCAATCAGCTGGTCGTCCACCGAGACTTCACCGAACTCGTTTTCGATCACGGCGATGTTGAAGCCGTGCTGCTCGTTCAGGATGTGGCGCAGCAGGGTGGTTTTGCCTGCGCCGAGAAAACCGGTCAGCAGGGTAACGGCAATCGGGGTCATGGTCTCTCCTTTAGCAGCAGCGGACGCCGCCTTCTCCACTTCCGCCATAGCGCGCTTCCTGACGCTCGCGGAAGAATTCGGTGTAGGTCATGTACGGCTTATCCGGATGGTTGGTCTTCATATGCTCAACGTAGTTGTCATAGTCCGGAATGCCAATCAGCATCTTCGCCGCCTGACCGAGGTATTTTTTCGCTTCGCCTAAATTACCAAACATAATGCATCCTGATAAGACAAAGCCCGGTGGCGCTACGCTTACCGGGCCTACAGTACCGTTGTAGGGCGGGTCAGCGTAGCGCCACCCGCCATTTTTTTAATGGTGTGAAGAGGTCTTCACGCCGCCTTCCGGCACTGGCACGTACGGGGTCTCTTTATCCGTACGGCCATCGGCGTTGCGCACTTTCATCCAGGTTTTGATGCCGTAGAAGATAATGCTGTACACCACCACCAGGAACAGAATGCTCAGACCCGCGTTGGTATAGTTGTTCACCACGATATGGTTCATGTTGGCAATCTGCTGCGCGGTCAGATCCGCGCCGCCTGCGGCAATCTTCTCTTTGTACTGGTTTGCCATGAAGAAGAAGCCTTCCAGCTGCGGGTTGGTGCTGAACAGTTTCAGACCCAGCGCCCAGGTGGTGCAGAGCAGCAGCCAAAGCGCAGGAACCACGGTCACCCAGATGTATTCGGTGCGTTTCATCTTCACGAGAACAACGGTGCCCAGCACCAGAGCTACGGCTGCGAGCATCTGGTTTGAGATGCCGAACAGCGGCCACAGGCTTTTCACGCCGCCCAGCGGGTCGACAACGCCCTGATACAGCAGGTAACCCCACAGGCCTACGCAGCCCGCCGTACCCAGAACACCCGCCACCAGAGAGTCGGTTTTCTTCAGGAATGGCACGAAGTTGCCCAGCAGATCCTGCAACATAAAGCGGCCTGCACGAGTACCGGCATCCAGCGCGGTGAGGATGAACAGCGCTTCGAACAGAATACCGAAGTGGTACCAGAAGCCCATGTCCGCCCACGGCAGCACTTTGTGGAACACGTGTGCGATACCTACCGCCAGCGTCGGCGCGCCACCGGCACGGTTCAGCACGGACGGTTCGCCGATGTCTTTCGCGGTCTGCATGATCTGCTCAGGCGAGATCACGAAGCCCCAGGAGCTGACGGTTGCCGCCGCGTGTGCGCTGGCCTCTTTCAGCTGGGCCATGATCAGCGCGGTATTTTCGCCGCCCATCTCATGCAGGTTTGGCATGGTGATGCCAAGACCCGCCGGTGGAGTGTTCATCGCGAAGTACAGGCCTGGCTCGATAATCGACGCCGCTACCAGCGCCATGATCGCCACGAAGGACTCCATCAGCATCGCGCCGTAACCGATAAAGCGCGCGTCGGTTTCGTTGGCCATCAGCTTCGGCGTGGTGCCGGAAGCGATCAGCGCATGGAAGCCCGAAACGGCGCCGCAGGCGATGGTGATAAACAGGAACGGGAACAGGGCGCCTTTCCACAGCGGACCGGTACCATCAATGTACTGGGTCACCGCCGGCATTTTCAGCTCCGGGTTGATGATCACAATCCCGATCGCCAGCCCGACGATCACGCCGATTTTCAGGAAGGTTGCCAGGTAGTCACGCGGAGCCAGAATCAGCCACACCGGCAGCAGGGCGGAGATAAACGCGTACCCGATCAGCGCGAAGGTGATGGTGGTATCCTTGAAGGTCAGCGCCGGGCCCCAGTACGGGTCGTGCGCAATCACGCCGCCGAAGTAGATCGAGGCGACCAGCAGCACGATACCAATGACCGACACTTCACCCACACGGCCCGGGCGCAGGAAGCGCATGTAGATGCCCATGAACAGCGCAATCGGTACGGTCGAGCAGACGGTGAAGACACCCCACGGACTTTCGGCCAGCGCTTTCACCACGATCAGCGCCAGCACCGCGAGGATGATGATCATGATCAGGAAGCAGCCGAAGAGGGCGATAGTGCCCGGCACGCGGCCCATCTCTTCTTTGATCATCTCGCCCAGCGACGAACCGTTACGGCGCGAGGAGATAAACAGCACCATAAAGTCCTGCACCGCCCCCGCCAGCACCACGCCCGCCAGCAGCCAGAGCGTGCCCGGCAGGTAGCCCATCTGCGCGGCCAGCACCGGGCCGACCAGCGGACCCGCGCCTGCAATGGCGGCAAAGTGGTGACCAAACAGCACGTAGCGGTTGGTTGGCACGTAGTTCAGGCCGTCATTGTTAATGACCGCAGGGGTGGCGCGCGTCGGGTCGAGCTTCATGACCTTTTGCGCGATGTATAAGCTGTAGTAGCGATAAGCCACAAGGTAGACGGAAACCGACGCGACCACGATCCACAGGGCGCTGACGTGCTCGCCCCGGCGCAATGCGACAACCGCCAGACAGAAAGCACCGAGGATCCCGAGTAAGGCCCAGGGCACGTGCTTGAGTAGTTTTTTAGTATCCATAGTAAGACCTGGTTTTTTATGTAAAGAAAAAAGGGTCAGGGTTCGTTGTGAGGAGGTATTGATTAATGCTGGAGCGATCGTGCCAGATCCCCGCGCGCGTAAAGCACGGTAAATGGGTGAGTGGTTGAAAGCGATGCGTGAGCGGTCGAAAGCGGGGGCGAGTGGTTAAGGCTCACCCCCGGCGGAAAGAAATATGTGATTGAGATCACTAAGGATAATCTGGCGCTTCGGGCGTGGCCGTTCACGCCTGTGCGGAAACGCAGCGCTTTTTGTGCAACGGGATCAAACTGCGGCTTCCATCTCCATCATCACCGGATGGAAACGGCGTTTGAAGTAGATCAGGCCGTGCCCCTCGCTGCTGAGAATGATGTTTTTTATTTCCACGAGATAGACCAGATGGGTGCCGATAGTTTGCACCTGGGTTATCTCCCCTTCCAGACTTGCCAGCGCGCCTTTCAGCACCGGCTGCGCCAGTGGGCCTTTCTGCCAGCAGGAGAGCGCGAAGCGCTCCTCCATGGCCATGCCCGTCATCCCGGCAAAGTGGCGGGCCATGATCTCCTGCTCGTGGTTCAGCACGTTGACGCACAGTTTGCCGTTGCCCTGAAAGACCGGGTTCATGGCGCTGTTGGCGTTGATGCAGACCATGACCGAGGGCGGGGTATCCGTTACCGAACAGACCGCAGTGGCGGTAATACCGCAGCGACCAGCGTCGCCCTCGGTGGTGACCACATTGACCGCCGCCGACAGGCTGGCCATCGCGTCGCGAAAACGCAGGCGTTCTTCAGATTGCATTGAAACCTCCCGCTGCGCTATTTCAGCAGCTTATCCAGCATGTTGATATCAGTGTTGTTGTGCAGGTGCGGCACGGTCCAGCCGTGCTGGTCGTATTCGGACATGCAACGGTCAACCATCGCCATCATCTTGTCCATGTTGCCGGAGCTTTGCGCCTGACGCAGGCATTGCAGGCGGATCTCGTCCTGGCTTCCGGAGTAGTTAATCTCGTACAGCTCGTGGCGACCGCCAAACTCGCTGCCGATGGCGTCCCACATCAGTTTCAAAATCTTGATGCGCTCGACGTGATCCATCCCGTTGGAGCCGCGCACGTACTTCGCCAGATACTGGTCGATCTGCGGGTTGTTCAGGTCCCGCGCGCTGGACGGCAGGTAGATCAGCCCGGAGGTCACGTTGCGTTCGATGATGTTCTTGATCTTCGCGTAGGCCATTGGCGCCATCACGCGGTAGGTCTGCAACGCCGCGTGGTCAGGCAGGTACGCGCCGTTCACCCACGGCGTCGCTTCGGAGCACATGGAGTCGCTCAAGGCCCAGAACATGTTGCGCCACGCCACCACTTCGCCGAGATCCGCCTGCACGCCGCGAAACTCCAGGGTGCCGGTGCACTCCAGGGATTTTTTCAGCAGGGCGGTGATGAAGTCGAGCTTCACCGCCAGGCGCACGCAGGCCTGAAGCGGATACATGCGGGCGAAGCCGCCCTCCATCGTCCAGCGACGGCAGCGGTCGAAGTCGCGGTAGATCAGCACGTTTTCCCACGGGATCAGCACGTGATCCATCACCAGAATGGCGTCGTTCTCGTCGAAGCGACTGGAGAGCGGATAGTCATACGGGGATCCGGTCGCGCCTGCCACCATCTCGTACGAGGCGCGGGAGATCAGCTTCACCCCTTCGGCGTCCATGGGGGCGACGAACATCAGCGCGAAGTCCGGGTTTTCGCCCATCACCTGCGCGGAGCCAAAACCGATCATGTTGTAGTGGGTCAACGCCGAGTTGGTCGCCACCACCTTCGCGCCGCTGACAACGATCCCGGCGTCGGTCTCTTTCTCCAGCTTGATGTAAACGTCCTTCACCTCGTCCGCCGGCTTATGGCGATCGATCGGCGGGTTGACGATGGCGTGGTTAAAGTACAGGCCGGTTTCCTGAATGCGGGTGTACCAGTTGCGGGCGTTCTGCTCGAACTGACCGTAGAAGGCAGGGTTCGCGCCCAGCGCGCAGCCGAACGCCGCTTTGTAGTCCGGCGTGCGCCCCATCCAGCCGTAGCTCAGGCGCGACCACTCGGCGATGGCGTCGCGCTGCTGGCGCAGATCGTCGGCGCTTTTCGCCACGCGGAAAAATTTGTGGGTGTAGCCGCCGCTGCCGGTGTCGGTGCCCCAGCACAGCGTATCCTGCATGTCTGGCTTGTGCAGGGCGTCGTACATCTGGGCGATAGACGCCGCCGCATTGCGAAATGCCGGGTGGGTAGTGACGTCCTTAACGCGCTCGCCGTAGATATAAATCTCACGGCCATCTTGCAGGCTTTTTAAATACTCTTCGCCGGTTAACGGACGTTTGGCATCAGCGCGGAAATCTTCAGGCTTCATAGGGACCTCGTATCGGAAGATGGTTGTTAAATTAATGTTTTGTTTTTGTTGTTTAATTGAAGCGTGAGAGGGGCGGAACGTGAAGGGACGATTAGGACAACGGCGGGTACTTTTCGGGCGGGATTGGAATTTGTGATCTGTGCGGGTTTTTGGCGGGTGGCGCTGCGCTTACCCGCCCTACATACCGCGATGCGCTCAGGAAACCGGTACTTTCTGCGCCCGATACGCGCTGGGCGAGCAGCCCGTCAGGCGATTGAAAAAGCGGGCGAAATAGGCCGGATCTTTAAATCCCAGCTGCCAGGCAATCTCGCTGACCGCGCTGTCGGAAAACAGCAGCAGGCGCCTGGCCTCGCGCAGCTGCCGGTCGAAGATCAGCCGTTTCGGCGAGCGGTTGGCGAAGCGGCGACAGATGTCCGTCAGGCGGGATTCGGTGAGGTGCAGTTCGCTGGCGTATTCCGGTACCGTCCAGTGCTGGTGATAGTGGGTATCGATCAGCTGGGTAAAGCGCTGAAACAGCTTCAGCTCGCCGCGCATGCCGCTGGCCGCGTGGTCGTCGAGCTTCGCATTGCGCAGCAGCAGGGTAAAGACCGCCTGCGCCAGAAGGACCAGCGTATGCTCACGGCCCGGCAGCTGTGCCGTGGATTCCCGGGCGATGAGCTGCCAGTAGTGCTTCAGCGCCGCCAGCTCGTCAGGCTTGTCGGCAAGCGACAGGCAGATCCCCGGCAGGCCGAACGCTTCCCGCGTGCCGGGGTAGAGCACTTCTAACAGCGGCCAGATGAGATCCTCGCGCACCGTCAGCACGTGGCCGTCGCTGTCGGATTCGGTGATAAACGCGTGCGGCACCGACGGCGGCGTCAGCACAAACAGCGGCGCCTGCACCGAATAGCGGTGGTCGTCGAGCTGGAGCTCAATCTGCCCGGTGTCGAGAAAGTGCATCTGAAAATACTGGTCGTGACGGTGCGCCTGCATGTCGCGGCCAAAAAAGGCCGCCATGCGGGCGAACGATTGATAGTGCACGTCGTCGGTGCCCAGACTTTCGTCGTACTCCTTGCTGATATCAATGTTGGCGATAGGGCTCTGGCACATGCTCGTTCCTCTGTTGAACCCGCTGCGTCATCGGGATGCGCGTCAGCACCAGCGCGCCGACCACCAGCAGACCCGCCACGAACCACAGCCCGGAGCTGAAGCTGCCGGTCGCGTCGCGCAGAATACCAATCAGCAGCGGGCTGACGGCGGATCCAACGTTGCCGATGGCGTTGATCACCGCCAGCGCCACCGCGCGGGATTGCAGGCTAATAACCTGGTCCGGTGTGGTCCAGAATATCGCCATGGCGGTAAACGATCCGGTTGAGGCCATGATGATGCCAAGCAGTTGGATCAGGCTGTGATCCGTCGCGGAGGCCAGCATCCATCCCGCCGCTGCAAACAGGTACGGCAGGATGGTGTGCTTTTTTCGCTCTTTCAGCCTGTCGGAGCGGCGACTCCACCAGATCATCCCGAGAATGGTACAAAACTGCGGGATCGCCGCCAGCAGGCCAATCACGATATTGCTGCTGCCGGTGTTGAAGCTTTGCAGGATCTGCGGCGTCCAGATGTTGATCGCACTCAGCGTATTGGTCAGACAGAAGTAGGCCAGCGTGTAGAGCAGAACGGCGGGCGTAAGCACCTCGCGAAGCGTCGATCGCGGCGTGACGGCCTGGGCGATGGCAACCTCCTGCTCGCGGGCGATCATCGTTTTCAGCGCCTGCTTTTCGTCTTCATCCAGCCAGGTGGCCTGATCCGGCGTGTCGTTGAGGTAAAACCAGGTCACTACGCCGAGCACCACCGACGGCAATCCCTCCAGCAGAAACAGCCACTGCCAGCCCTTCAGGTTCCACAGCCCGTCCATCGCCAGAATATACCCGGAGAGGATCGAGCCAAGCATCATGGTCACCGGCATGGCGATCATAAACAGCGCGTTGGCGCGGGCGCGGTGATAGGCCGGAAACCACCAGGTGAGATAGACCAGAATCCCCGGCAGGAAACCGGCTTCCGCAATGCCCACCAGCATGCGCAGGACGTAAAGCGTTTCGGGGCTGGTGGCGAACATAGTGCAGGTGGAGGCGATGCCCCACACCACCATGATCCCGGCGATCCAGCGGCGCGCGCCGACCTTCGCCAGCATGATGTTGCTGGGGATCCCGCACAGCACGTAGGTGACGTAAAACAGCGTCGCGGCCAGGCCAAACATGGTCGACGTGAGGCCCAGATCTTTGCCCATCGTCAGACCGGCAAAGCCGATGTTGATGCGATCGAGAAACGAGAAAACAAACAGGATAAAGAGAAACACGATCAAACGACGGAACAGCTTATTGATTGCGCGATGTTCTACATCTTTATTATGCAGGGTTGAGGTCGTCATGTTGCGCTCCACATCGTACGTTTAGTAGACGGATTTATTGTTATCAACTGCTGTGGTGACGTCGGTAAAGCGGACCGCCAGCGCTTCGGCGCTGCGGGCGAGCAGGGTGGTATCCACACCGACCGCCACAAACAATGCGCCGAGGCCGAGATAGCGTTTCGCCAGCTGTTCATTCGCCATCAGGATGCCGGGCGCTTTACCCGCGCTGAGGATCTGGGCGATCGCCTGCTCAATGGCGGCCTGCACCTCCGGGTGCTGTGGGTTGCCGGCAAAGCCCATGTCGGCGCTCAGATCCGCCGGGCCGATAAACACGCCGTCCACCCCTTCCACGTCCAGGATCTGCGGCAGGTTTTTCAGCGCCTCGCGGGTTTCGATTTGCACCAGCACGCACATGGCGTCGTTAGCCTGATGCAGATAGTCCGGGATGCGGTTCCAGCGCGACGCGCGTGCCAGGGCGCTGCCGACGCCGCGAATGCCCGCAGGCGGGTAGCGGGTGGCGCTTACCGCCAGCCGCGCCTCGTCAGCGTTTTGCACCATCGGCACCAGCAGGGTTTGCGCCCCCACGTCCAGCAGCTGCTTGATCTGCACCGGATCGTTCCACGACGGGCGCACTACCGGCTGGCTGGGATAAGGGGCGATGGCCTGGAGCTGGGTCAGGACGGTCTGCACGCTGTTCGGCGCGTGCTCGCCGTCGATCAGCAGCCAGTCAAAACCGGCTCCGGCCAGCAGCTCGGCGCTGTAGCTGCTGGTCAGCCCCAGCCATAAGCCGATTTGCGGACGGCCCGCCTTTAGCGCCGCTTTGAATGCGTTTTGCATGATCGCCTCCTTACACAAAGCGACAGCTGATGGAGCCCATGTTGCCGTAGTCAACATGGAAGGTGTCGCCTCTGCTGGCGGCAACCGGACGGGTAAACGAGCCGCCGAGGATGATTTGTCCGGGCTCAAGCTGCACGTCGTACGGCGCGAGCTTGTTCGCCAGCCACGCCACGCCGTTCGCCGGGTGATTAAGCACGCCAGCGGCGACGCCGGTCTCTTCGATCACGCCGTTGCGATAGAGCAGGGCGGAGATCCAGCGCAGATCCAGCGCGTCGGGCTTAATCGGACGACCGCCGAGGATCACCCCGGCGTTGGCGGCGTTGTCGGAGATGGTGTCGAACACCTTGCGCGGTCGCTGGGTCTCCGGGTCAACGTTGTGGCAGCGGGCGTCGATCAGCTCCAGCGCGGGGATCACGTAGTCCGTGGCGTTGTAAACGTCGAAGATTGTGCAGTTCGGGCCGCGCAGCGGTTTTGCCAGCACGAAGGCCAGCTCCACTTCAATGCGCGGGACGATAAAGCGGTCAACGGGGATGTCGCTGCCGTCGTGGAAGAACATGTCGTCCAGCAGCGCGCCGTAGTCCGGCTCGCTGATCTGCGAGCTGGCCTGCATCGCCTTCGAGGTGAGGCCAATCTTGTGGCCTTTCAGCACGCGACCTTCGGCAATTTTCAGGCTCACCCATTCGCGCTGTACGGCGTAGGCGTCTTCAATCGTGATCTCCGGGTACTCCAGCGAGATCGCGCGGATCTGCTCCCGGGACTGTTCCGCCTGATGCAGGCGGTGGGCGATCAGGGTATGGGTGTGTTTGTCGAGCATGGCGTATCCTTTGTGCGGCTGTTGCCGGGTGGCGCGTAGCGATCCCGGCCTACGTTCGAGCCGTTGTAGGCCCGGTAAGCGAAGCGCCACCGGGCGAAAAAGATGTCTACTTAAACAACGCGTGTACGTTGTTTTGTTTGTAGTTGAGCGTCGGATCGAGTTCTTCCATGGCGAACGACAGCGCCAGATAGCGCTCCGCCATCAGCGCCGCGAAATGGGTTTTGATCAGCGTAAACAGCATCTCTCCCACGGCTTCACGGCTCTCCAGGCTCCGGCCCGCGCCGATCTTTAGCGTCATATGCACAAAGGCGTAATCATGCTTACCGTCCGCCATCTGCCAGGTGTCCAGCCAGTGGGCGCGGCTGCGGATGCCGCCGAGCGGGAAGATCCCCGTGGCAGCCAGCGCCTCGTTCACTTTGGCGAACAGCCCCGGCAGGTCGGCTTGCGCGCGGATGTTGTCGGTACATTCAGCAATAAAGTGCGGCATAACGACTCCTTACGCGGGCAGCGGGAAAACGGCGTTAACCTGGCCGGTGCCGGAGCTGGCGAACAGCTCGGTGAGAAACTCCACCTTGCCGTTGTAGTTGTCCCAGCCGAGCATCCCCAAAAGCATCACCGTGTCGTGCATGTTGCCCTCGCCGTAGCAATAGTCGGCATACTCCGGCAGCATGCTGCAAAACTCTTTAAACTGGCCTTCACGCCACAGCTTGACCACGCGCTCGTCCATCTGGCGGTCGAACTCGCGGGTGTAGCTGTTCATTCCTTCCTCGGCGCGCTGGTCGTCGATAAACCTGTGCGACAGCGAGCCGCTGGCGAGCACCGCCACGGTGCCGTCGTACTTTTCGATGGCGCTGACGATGGCCTCGCCCAGCCTGCGGCTGTCGGCGAAATCGTGAACCGTGCAGAACGCGGAGATGGAGATCACTTTGAAGTGCTTATCCGCGTTCATGTAGCGCATCGGCACCAGGGTGCCGTACTCCAGCTTGAGGCTCGGGATGTTGTGCGCCTTGGCGCGCACGCCGAGCTTCACCGCTTCGTCGGCGATCAGCTGCCCGAGCTCCGGATTGCCGTCATAGTCATACGTCATGTCGCGGATAAAGTGCGGCAGCTCGTTGCTGGTGTAGACGCCTGAAAAATGATCCGCACAGTTGATGTGGTACGCGCTGTTTACCAGCCAGTGGGTGTCGAACACGATGATGGTGTCCACGCCCAGCTCGCGGCAGCGCTTGCTGATCTCTTTATGCCCGTCGATGGCCGACTGGCGGCAGCCGTGGTTTTTCCCCGGCAGCTCGGAAAGGTACATCGACGGCACGTGGGTGATTTTTGCCGCTAACGCTAGCTTGCCCATTGTCAGATCCCCCATTTTGGAATCGGATGGTCGCCCATGGAGATGCAGACGTTCTTCATCTCCGCAAACACTTCAAAGCTGTACTCGCCGCCTTCGCGCCCGGTGCCGGAGGCCTTCACGCCGCCAAACGGCTGGCGCAGGTCGCGCACGTTCTGGGTGTTCACGAACACCATGCCCGCTTCAATGTTGCGCGCCAGACGGAGCACCTTGCTAACGTCCTGGGTCCAGATGTATGACGCCAGGCCGTACTCCACGTCGTTCGCCAGGCGCAGGCCTTCCGCTTCATCCTTAAACGGCAGCAGGCAGGCCACCGGCCCGAAGATCTCCTCCTGCGCCACGCGCATGCGGTTGTCGACGTCCGTCAGCACCGTCGGGCGCAGGAAGTTGCCGCCTTTCAGGTGCGCGGGCAGGTCGGTCGGTTTGTCCGGGCCGCCCGCCAGCAGGGTTGCGCCTTCTTCAATGCCGAGGCGGATATAGCCGGATACTTTTTCCCAGTGCTGTTGGCTGATGAGCGCACCAATCTGGGTGTTCGGATCGGTCGGGTCGCCCACGCGCAGGCGGTTGGCGCGCTCGGCAAAGCGCCTGACGAATTCCGGGTAGATGCTCTGCTGGATGAAGATGCGCGAGCCGGCGGTGCAGCGTTCACCGTTAATGGAGAAGATGGTGAACAGCGCGGCGTCCAGGGCGCGCTCGATATCCGCATCTTCAAAAATCAGCACCGGGGATTTGCCGCCCAGCTCCATGGAGTATTTCTTCAGCCCGGCGTTTTTCATGATGTTGCGCCCGGTGGCGGTGCCGCCGGTGAAGGAGACGGCGCGCACGTCGTGATGACGCACCAGCGCGTCGCCCGCCGTGGCGCCGTAGCCCTGCACCACGTTCAGCACGCCCGCCGGAATGCCCGCCTCCAGCGCCAGCTCGCCCAGACGGTCGGCGGTCAGCGGCGAAAGTTCGGACATCTTCAGCACCGCGGTGTTGCCCAGCGCGAGACAGGGCGCGACCTTCCAGGTGGCGGTCATAAACGGCACGTTCCACGGCGACACCAGCGCGCAGACACCCACCGGCTGCACCAGCGTGTAGTTGAGCATCTTGTCGTCGACCGGGTAGGTTTTGCCGTTCATCTGCTGGCACACCTCAGCGAAAAACTCGAAGTTGTGCGAGGCGCGCGGAATGAGTACGTTTTTGGTCTGATGGATCGGCAGGCCGGTGTCGGCGGTTTCCATTGCGGCAATGTCCGGCACGTTCTGGTCAATCAGTTCGCCCAGGCGACGCATCAGGCGCGCGCGCTCCTTCATCGGCAGGTTGGCCCATTTCGGGAACGCCTCTTTAGCGGCGGCAACGGCCTGATGAATTTCCGCTTCACCGCCGGAGGCGACTTCCGCTAATACCTCGCCGGAGGCCGGGTTAGTGGTGTGGAAGTACTCACTTCCGGCGACGTTTTTACCGTTGATCCAGTGGTTAATCTTTTTCATTTTGCAGTCTCCTCACTGACAATTCGGTTTACCAGGCGGCCCACGCCTTCCACCTCCACCACCACTTCATCGCCCGGCACCACGTCGGACAGCCCCTTCGGCGTGCCGGTGGCAATCATGTCGCCGGGTTGCAGGGTCATAAAATCGCTCAGATACGCAATCAGGTAGGGGATGCTGAAAATGAGATCGGCGGTGGTGCCTTCCTGACGCAGTTCGCCGTTGACGTAGGTGCGAAGACGAAGGTTGTGCGGATCGGGAATCGCTGATTTCGGCACGACGTGCGGGCTGATGGGGGTCAGCCCGTCGCGGCTTTTTACCCGTAGGTTCGGGCGGTAGTAGTTTTCCAGGTAGTCGCGGATGGCGTAGTCGTTGCAGACCGTGTAGCCCGCGACATACTCCATCGCCTCGGCTTCGCTGACCCTGCGCGCCGTTTTGCCAATGACCACCACCAGCTCGGCTTCGTAATGCATGTAGTCAACGTTGTTCGGCCTTACCGAGGTCTGGTTGTCGCCGTTAAAGGTATTTGGCGCTTTGATAAACACCAGCGGTTCGGTGGGCGGTTTGAAATCCAGCTCGCTGGCGTGATCGGCGTAGTTAAGGCCGAGGGCAAACAGCGTGGCGTACGGCGGCGCGGTGCGGGTAAGGGCGACGTCGCGCTCATCCACCACCGGGTTTTCCAGCGGAGGAAATCCTTCTGCCAGAATGCGTACCCGATCGCCCGGGCGGATCTCGACGCGGCTTTGCGGCGTGCCGAGCAATATGGCATCGCCGGGATTCAGGGTGGCAAATTCGCTCAGGGCGCTCAGCAGTTCGACGGCGTTGCGGTGCAGATCGGCGGTATTCCAGTGGTCCGCTTCGCGGCCATTAATTTCGGTGATGATGGTCAGGTTGTCCACGCTATCAACGGCGACAGGCTCGCCGAGCGGGCAAAATCCATCCCGACATTTGGCCTTAATGGCCGGGCGATAAAAGCTCTCCTCCGGCAGGCTGATTTCGTTGGCCAGCGCATACCCGGCGATGTACGCCGCCGCCTCTTCAGCGCGTACTTTGCTGGCGGTTTTTCCCACCACCAGCGCCACCGTCGCACCGCTTAACACCGTTTCCCCCTGCGGGAAAGGAATCGGTTCGCCTGCGCGGATAACGGTGTTGTGTGGCTTGATAAACCACACCGCCGTTTTTGGCGGCGCGTTATAGGGGGCTTTTTCAAACGCCTCTGCCCAGGCAGCACGCTGGCTCTGGTGGTTTAGCGCCACGGCAAAAACAGTACCTTTCATTCCCATACTCCTCAGACCGGATATCCGGTGCGGATTTCATTAATATATTAATGATCTGGTTTTATGCTTTTGCTGAACGTTTCGCAATCAGAAGTGAATAATTTGTGATATGAGTAACAATAAATTTACATAAACAGGTAAATATATCATTGAATCAATGCATTAAAAAAATCGCGTTCTTTCTGTTAGACTTTTTAGGTAAAAACGTGCTGTTGATAAAAGCATCTGTTTTGAATTGTTTACTTGTTAATGATGTAAGGGGAAGGCTATGCATGATTCATTAACCATCGCGCTGTTGCAGGCGCGTGAAGCGGCGATGGGCTACTTCCGCCCGATAGTGAAGCAGCATAATCTGACCGAGCAGCAGTGGCGTATCGTCCGCGTGCTGGCCGAGCATCCCTCCATGGATTTTCACGATCTGGCGTTTCGCACCTGCATTTTGCGCCCGAGCCTGACCGGCATTCTGACGCGCATGGAGCGCGACGGTCTGGTGCTGCGCTTAAAGCCGGTGAACGACCAGCGCAAGCTGTACGTGTCGCTGACGAAAGAAGGTAACGCGCTGTACCAGCGTGCTCAGGCGCAGGTGGAAGAGGCGTACCAGCAGATTGAGGCGGAATATACGCCGGAGAAGATGAAGCAGCTCACGGCGCTGCTGGAAGAGTTTATTGAACTCGGAAACCGACATATCGCCGCGCGGGACGAAGCGTAAAAACCCTAAATTCCAGGATGATTTTCGTAAAGTTTTCTCATGCCAGGCCGAATATTCTGTATCTGTCTGAGGAAAGAGAAAACATGTTAAACCGAATCAAGATTGTCACCAGCTTACTGCTGGTTTTAGCGATATTTGGCCTTTTACAACTCACGTCCGGTGGTCTTTTCTTCAATGCCCTGAAGCATGACAAAGAGAATTTCACCGTCCTGCAAACCATTCGCCAGCAACAATCCACCCTGAATGGTAGCTGGGTGGCGCTGCTGCAAACCCGTAATACCCTGAACCGCGCGGGTATCCGCTACATGATGGATCAGAACAATATCGGCAGCGGCTCTACCGTCGCCGAGCTGATGCAAATTGCGTCTGCGTCCCTGAAGCAGGCGGAAAAAAACTGGGCGGATTACGAAGCGCTGCCGCGCGACCCGCGTCAGAGCGACGCTGCGGCGCTGGAGATTAAACGTAATTACGATATCTACCACGGCGCGCTGGCCGAGCTGATCCAGCTGTTGGGGGCAGGCAAGATCAATGCGTTCTTCGACCAGCCGACCCAGAGCTATCAGGACGGCTTTGAGAAGCAGTACGTCGCCTACCTGCAACAGAACGACGCGCTGTACCAGACCGCGGTTGAAGACAGCAACAGCTCTTACCGCCAGGCTATCTGGGTGCTGATTAGCGTGCTGGTTGCCGTGCTGGTGGTGATTGTCGCCGTCTGGTTGGGCATTAAGCAGGCGCTGATATCGCCGCTGAACCGTCTGATCGACAGCATTCGTCATATCGCCAGCGGCGACCTGGTGAAGCGCATCGACGTGGAAGGCTCCAACGAGATGGGCGAGCTGGCCGACTCCCTGCGCCATATGCAGGGTGAACTGGTGCGTACCGTGGGTGACGTGCGTAACGGCGCAAACGCCATTTACAGCGGCGCGAGCGAGATCTCGATGGGCAATAACGATCTCTCATCCCGTACCGAGCAGCAGGCTGCCTCTCTGGAAGAGACGGCGGCCAGCATGGAACAGCTGACTGCCACCGTGAAGCAGAACGCCGAGAACGCCCGTCAGGCGAGCAACCTGGCGTTGAGCGCTTCTGAGACGGCGCAGAAAGGCGGTAAAGTGGTGGATAACGTGGTGCAGACCATGCGCGACATCGCCGGCAGTTCACAGAAAATTGCCGACATTATCAGCGTAATCGACGGTATTGCCTTTCAGACCAACATTCTGGCGCTGAACGCGGCGGTAGAAGCGGCACGTGCGGGCGAGCAGGGCCGTGGTTTTGCGGTAGTTGCGGGTGAAGTGCGAAACCTGGCGCAGCGTAGCGCCCAGGCGGCGCGCGAGATCAAGAGCCTGATTGAGGACTCCGTTGGCCGGGTGGAAGTGGGTTCAACGCTGGTGGAAAGCGCCGGTGAAACCATGGGTGAAATCGTGAATGCGGTTACCCGCGTGACGGACATCATGGGCGAAATTGCCTCTGCGTCTGACGAGCAGAGCCGCGGTATCGACCAGGTCGGCCTGGCGGTGGCGGAGATGGACCGCGTGACCCAGCAGAACGCCTCGCTGGTGGAAGAGTCAGCAGCGGCGGCGGCGGCACTGGAAGAGCAGGCGAGCCGTCTGACGCAGGCCGTTGCGGTGTTCCGTATCCAGCAGGAGCAGATGAAGGCGCGCGAGTTCGCCTCCGCGAAAAGCGTTGCCGCACCGGTGATAGCGCGTAAACCGGCGACCGCAGATGCGGGCGATAACTGGGAAACGTTCTGATCGCGTGCGTGTTGCCGGGTGGCGGCTGCGCCTGACCCGGCCTACGGGATGTGCGTTTTGCCGGGTGGCGGCTACGCCTGACCCGGCCTACGGGATGTGCGGTTTGCCGGGTGGCGGCTACGCCTGACCCGGCCTACGGGATGTGCGTGTTGCCGGGTGGCGGCTACGCCTGACCCGGCCTACGGGATGTGCGTGTTGCCGGGTGGCGGCTGCGCCTGACCCGGCCTACGGTGTGGGATCGCGACTACGGAACGCGTTTTTTGTAGGCCCGGTAAGCGTAGCGCCACCGGGCGATTTTACAGAGGCAGACGCATGGCGCAGCGGGAACCATACGCTAAACCGTGCGCCGCCTCTTCTTCACGTTTCTGACGCAGCTCCGGCGTCAGCGTTGTCATCATGTCAAACCCCAGCCGCGCATAGAACGGCGCGTTCCACGGGACATCACGAAACGTCGTTAACGTCAGCGAGGCGAGCCCCAACGCGCGGGCACACTCTGCAACACGGTTAATCAACCGGCGTCCAATCCCCTGTCCCTGCCAGTCCAGATCAACCGACAGTTCCACGATAAACAGCGATGATGGATGGGCTTCGGCGAGAATAAAGCCCACCGGGCACCCGTCAGCCAGCGCCAGCCAGCTTAATCCCCGCGCGGCATAGCTGAGGTGATCCTCAACCGAAATTACGTCGCCGTCGGCAAGCCAGGCCAGCTCAGGAACGTCGCGAAACCGCTGCCCGGCCGCGCGTTCGATCGCGGGCAGGGCGGTTGCGTCATCGCAGGTTGTGGGGCGGATTTCAATGTTCATGGCGGGAAGTATAGCCTGAGCGACCGCTATTACTCCGAGCAAACCAGCACCGGCGAGTAAAAATTGCTGATCACCAGCGCGCTCTGCGGCGTGCGCTCTATCGTCAGGAGCCTTTTTTTCCCCAGCGTCAGGCCCGCGACGTACTTTTCAAATACCCCCGGCGGCATGGCGTCATGGCTGAAGCGCTCCACTTTTTGAATAATAATTTCATACAGCTCTCCCTCCACGTGCCGCCATTTAAACATCTCCTGACGAGAAACCTCCCAGCTGTTCGGGGCATTCTCGACGTTGCCGTTTAGCGTGATGTAGCCCGTTTTATCCGGGTGAAAACGCATTATGATCTCCCCGTCGAACGTGAATTCATGGTTGTCGCGCCTGTCGGAGAAGGTCAGGTTGCCATCGCAGGCCACCGACAGCGGGGGCGTGTAGTAATACCACGCCAGCGCAGCGCCCAGAAGCAGCAGGTTGAGGACCAGTATTAGCCACACTTTTTTGTGTTTCATATCACCACTCGTAATAGTAAAGCGTACGACAGGCGCTGGCTTTATCGTGCGTGAGCGAGCACTGGGATAGCACCAGCCGCCCTTCGTGACCGTAGAAAAGCGTTCTCTGAATGTGCATGTAAAAGATCGAATTTTTCAGGCACGGGAGATGACCGTCCTGCTGAAGCTTTTGCGCCAGGGCAATCGCCCTGTCGTGGAACACATCTGCCAGCGGCGTAAAGGTGTAAACCGGACACGTGTCGATATGGGTAAGCAGGTGAATTTCACTCTGCGGGGCATCTGGCTTAATGGCCGTTATCCAGACGCACAGCGCAACAATCGCCAGCGTGAGCGCGCCGCAGAACAGCAGTTCCGGACGAACGCGCCATGTCGGTTTCGCCGTTTCGCCCGCCGGCGCCTCTTCCTCCAGCGGGGTGACCGTGACGTCCGCGCAGAGCATAAAGCCCGTTTTCGGCACCGTGACGATAAACAGCACGTCGGGAAGCAGGCTGGCCAGCATTTTGCGCAAGATGCTGATGTACTGGTTTAACGAGTTGTTGGATCCCTGAAGCCCGCGCCGATCCCAGACCTCATGGAGGAACGTTTCCCGTTCGACGACGTTCCCGTGATGCTTCACCAGCAGCTTCAGGATGGTATTGGCCGTACAGGTGAGGATCTGCGCATCCTCGTCCGGCGCATTAACAGGAGCAATGGTACCGTCCTCGTCGTTGTAAACGAGGGCGTCAGCAAGCAGGTATTTCATAAGTTGTTGTAATACAAACAGAGATATTCAATTAAAAAAAACAGGCATTACGCCTGAGCAAACAGCGTGATTGGCTATTTTAGCGCCACTGTTACCGATAACATTGATCCAGACGGTTTTTTGGTGAGTTTAATAAGTCAGCGTGACTATCACGTCGTCAATGAACTCCCCCGTCCCGCTCAGGGGCTGGGCCGGAACCTCCCCGTAAACGGTGAAGTCCTGCGTGCCGCCGGCGGGGTTGGTGACGTTCAGCGTATCGCCGCTGCTTTGATCGCCCCAGCGCTGCGTCGCCCCCGCATCCTGCCAGAGCCCATAGCGCAGGCACTGCCCCTCATCGTTGCAAAGCTGCCGCCAGTCGCCGCTGGCATGATTGCCTTTCCCCATGGCAAGCGTGAATGCGGTTCCGGCCGGGCAGCGCGTGGTGAGGGTCGCCGTCGAGCGCGTGGGGCGCAGCGCGGTGGTGCTGGTCAGGGTGCCGAAGTTCAGCGGGGTGACACGCTCTATGTAGCATCCCTCGCTGATTTCGGCCTGCGCATTGCTCCCGCCCTGCACCTGTTCCCCCTCCGCGGAGCCGTCAGCACAGCTTTGCAGGGCATCCTGGCGGGTGGCGCTGTGCCAGGCGATGCGCAGGTTCATGTTGTAGTTGTAATAGTGGGTCGCGGGGAGTTGGCTTTGCCCCGCCGGCAGGGTGGCGATAAGCGGAAAGCTGCCGCTGACGCTGGCGTTGCTTCGCGCCGTGATGGTCTGCTGGATGAGATCCCCGCGGCTGGCGGGGCCCAGCTCCTGCGATCGCGCGAGGCCGTTAAGCAGGCGAAACAGCAGGGTGTACTGCTTTCCCTCCTGGTCGCCCGTCGAGAGCATCTGAAAGGGCGGGGCGTCGATGCTGCTCAGACAGACGTTGATGTACTCTGCCGTGCCGAAGTTATCGGCCTGACAGCTAAACTTTACCTCGGTGTTGGTCGAGGCGGCGTTACCCGGCACGACGTTGCCGAAGTTAATCACTGCGGGGGAGGTAATCCAGCACGCTGCCGCCATCGCCTTCATGGACAGCACAAGCAACAATGTTAACGGCGTTTTTATTGACACAGCTGTTCTCCAATATTGATTACGGTTGACGCGGTGCGCGGGGCCGGAAGCGTGACCCGGCACTCGCCTTCACCGGTTTTCACCACCAGCTCGCCCGGCAGGGGCGGATCTTCAAGCCAGATAAACCCGTCGCGACCCACGATAGTGGCGCCATGTGGCGTTGAAACGACGCTGCCCAGCGGCAGCGGCTGGCGGCGCCTGTCGACCAGCCGGGCCTGAACCGTCACGGCGCGGTGGACGTTAAAATCGACTTTTACCGCGCTGCTGTTGCCCGGTCTGGCATACATGTCGGTGACGGGGGCGATGACGTCGGGCGGCAGATCCAGCGGATCGATGCTGACTTTGCTGTTGTGGTAGCGCGGCAGGTCGGTCAGCAGAAGGTATCCCTTCTCATCGGTCTCGCCCGCCCGGCGGTTTTCCAGCATCACCGGCACGTGCCCGATACCGCGCGTGGAGACCAGCGCCAGCCCCTGCTGGCTGTAGCGTAAAGCGTGCAGGCTGTTGTCCAGTAGCGTCAGGCTGCCTTCGGCCGAGGCGTACTGGTTGACCGCGTTAGTACTCTGCTCCAGCCCGACGTGCCACTCTCCGGCGCGGCCAAGGTAGCCCACGTCTGCATACCTTTCCCGGTTTTGGCCAAAGCCCTGCCCCAGCTGCCAGGACCAGCCGCCCGCCTGATTGTCTGGCTGGTGACGATAGTCCACGCGCGGCCTTTCCCGGCTGGCCTGAACCGAGAGGGTATTCTGGCGGCCCAGCGGGACGGAGAGCATAAGCTGGATGTTGCTCGACCCGTCCGTAAACGAGCGGGTATAGCTCAGCGTGGTAGAGAGATGGGCCGGGAGCGAAACGGACCAGGAGGCATTGAGATAGCGCTGCCGGTTGCCCTGTATATTTTGCTGCACCCAGCCCGCACCCAGCGTGCCGAAGTGGGGAAATGCGTGGCTGACCCATACGCTGTCGCTGCGCCGGACGGGCTCGGCCCCGCTCATGCGGGCGTTATCGGCGAAGGCGGCATCGGTACGAACGGTGCTGGCGGAAAATCCTGTTCCGCTACCGTTCCACTGCCAGCCGATGCCCCACTGCATCCCCTTACCGTAGGTGCTGTCGCTCAGGGCAACGTGCGGGCTGAGAATGCCCGCACTGGGGGATATTAGCCAGTCTGCGCCTGTTCCCAGGTTGCGCAGCTTTCGCTGCTGTTCCGTATGCAGCGCCAGCGTTAGCTGGTTATTCACGCCATAGCGCCAGCCGGCGTCGAGCATCGGCGAGGCGGCATAATCATCGGAGCGCAGCGAATAGTTTTGCCGCATCCAGCCGATGTCCAGCGAGCCGCTGCTGAGCCCCTCCGCCAGCATTCCCGGCGCGCCGTACAAATCGAGCTGAACGGTGCGCCGCTGGCCGTTGATGTCGGTAATTACCACCTGCGCCTGCCCGCTGCCGGTAAAGGCGGGCAGGGTATCGAGCAGAAAATCTCCCGGCGTTACCTGCTGGCTGCTCTGCTTAAGGCCGTCGATGTAGAGATCGACCGTTGAAGGCAGGACGGCCGTGTCGCTGTAGCGGCTGCGCGGTTCGGTGTTGAGCTGCGGATTGAGCTCAAAGTTGCGCGCCCAGTGCAGCCCGCCGAAGCGAACCTGGCGGCTCCAGCGGGTACCGGTGGTGATGCTGTCCCCCAGGGCCAGGCTGGTCAGCGAGTCTGTGTTATCCCGCTGCCAGCGGGTTTCAAGGCGCGTATGGGTGGGGCGACCCGCGCTGTTTTCCTCCCCGGCATGGCTGGAAAAGCTGCTGCTGAACAGGCCGGGCAGCGGCCCGGAGGCGGACAGCGTGGTTTGCGCATTAAGCTGGCGTTTTCCCTCGGACTCGCTGGCATAGAGCGCGTACCCGAGCGTAAAGGCGCTGACGGGCTGCGCTTCAGGATAGCGGTACTGCGAGGGAGGCCTCCCGAACGTCACGTGCTGCTGCCCCTCAAGCGCCTTCGCCTCGGCGCTGATGGACACCTGCTGCGAAAGCACGTCGAGGCTGACCTTCAGGCCCGGCAGGGACGTCAGTTCAACCCACTCGCTGCGGCCTTCCGGGGCGCGGAGCCCCAGCTTTGCGATGTCGCTGCGGCCAATCCACAGCGCATCGCCCTCTACGCGGCAGGCCCACAGCTCGCCGCGCGGAGCGTGGTTTACGGTAATGGCCAGCCACTGAACGGCGTCAACCGGAGGTTCAGCCCGGGCTGCTGGCAGCATGAGCGGTAGCCAAAGCAGGAGCGCGAGCAGCGAGCGGGCGCAGTGGGATCTGGCTGGCATGGCGATCGTCATTGATGTAGGCGCGTAACGCGCTAAGCGCGTGGCGGGGAGTCTGCTTAAGCGGCACAAGCGCGGTCTGTCCCGGCAGCACATAGCCCGCCAGTCCTTTGACTGCGGCAGCAACCTGCCCGTCGGCCGTCAGCACCTGAAGGTGGCTGAGGCGAATATGGCGGTTTCCGGCGTTATAGCAGCGCAGCGTGGCCGGAATGTCGGCCTGTTCGCAGCTCAGGACAGCCTGGCTGACGGGCGTTGTCTGGCTTCCGGCGATGAAGACCGGAATCGAATAGCGCAGCAGGAAGTGGACCGCGCTGGGGTTGGCCGCACGGGACGCGGCGTCTGGCAGCTCATCGATGATCAGCCGGTAGCTTTGCTCCTGTTCATGAGCACCCGGCTGCATCACGATAATACGCACCAGCTGCTGCTGGCCCGGCGCCAGCGAGGTCATCGCCGGGCTGCTGACGACTTCCTCGGTCGCTTCCAGCACATCCTTGCCGTTTTTCTGGGACCATTCGTACACCCGTATCTGAGCGTGGATGGCCGTTTTCCCGCTGTTTGTGAGGTAAACGGCCGTTGCGCGTTGACCGCTCTGCATGTCGAGCGTCACGGGCGCGACCTGAAGCGTGGCGGCCAGCGCGTAGCGTGACAGCAGCGCCAGCATCATGAGCCAGATAATGAAGCAGGGAAGAAAGCGACGCACGATCAGTACTCCAGGTTTAAGGTAACATCGTCGCTGTAGGTACCCGCCTGGGCAGTCGTCAGGGCGCCCGCATCAATCACGCCATACAGCGTCTCTTCCTGTTTCATCCCGTTGCCGGTATCGGTGAGCCCCCCGGTGCCGGTGATTTGCGTCTGTTTGCCTTCGTCAGCAAACAGCTTCCACGCAATCTTTTGCGCGCCCGTTTCGCCGTTTTCCGGCTTCAGCCAGAAGGTGCCGTTCTCGCTGCTGTCGCTGCTGGTCGCGGAAAGGGTGAACGGGGTACCGTTGGTGCAGACGATATCGACCTGCGTCCTGGCCTCAATTTCACCGGCTTCATCCGTACCGTGGCGCGAGAAGTTGAGATCGTTGGCGTTGAGGGTGCAGGACTTTACCACCTCCAGTGAGACGTGCATCGTCGCGCTCGCGGTGCTGTTGTCTGCGGCGATTGCAGCGGCAGGAAGCAGGAGAACTGAACAACATACAGCGGTGGAGATAATTCTCATGATTGTATTTCCTAACGTGATTAACGGTGCATTGACAAAGAAGAGGACTGAGCGTCCAGCAGGCAGAGCTTCCGATGAAACTCCGCCAGGGTATGGCAGCAAAATTTGTTCATCGCGTTACGCTTGTGGGTGTAGATCGTTTTTGGTGATTTATTGAGGATTTGCGCGATACGTGCCGGGCTAAATCCTTTATGAAACAGCATGCAAACCCGCATCTCCTGATACGTCAGCGTGGCGGTGTTTTCGAAGGTGAAGGTCGTGTCGCTAAAACAGCGGCTCAGCTGGGCAAGCGATACATTGTCCGCCACCGCTCTCGCCCGCTCGCCGCGCAGGAAGGCGTTGACGTCGCTGACCCGGTCCGCATCGGTAAATACCAGCCAGTCCGCGCCGGCATGCGTATCCAGCAGGCGCTCCTGTAGGCGCACAAGCCCTTCCGGACTCGCGTTTTTGATCCAGTACATATCAGGGCGAGGGGTGACCGCCGTCGAGATGAGCCACTCGAGGCCAAGCCATAAATAGGCGTTTTCGCTCAGGACGATGACCTGATAGCCAGCGTTAACGATACAAGACGTCACGATCTGCCCCACAGATAACCCTGGCCGTAATCGGCCACGCTGGCGCGGGCCAGTGCGAAATCCCCCGCGGTTTCGATGCCTTCTATCAACACCTTGCCGGCGAGACGTTTGCACTGGCGGGTGAGCTGTAAAAACTTTTCCCGCTCGGTGCGTCCGCTCCAGAAGGTATGCTTGTCAATTTTTACGCCGCAGAAGCGGATCTGGCTGGCAAGCAGGTCGGGAAGAATGTCTTCGCACACATCGTCGGCCCACACTTCTATTCCCCACTGGTGCAGCGTGGCGATGCACGTCCGCAGGGCCCGGCTTTGCGTATCGTCAAGGTGTACCAGCCTGTGAAGATCGGTGACTTCGATAGCAAGCCTCTCCGGGCTGGGCGTCTCTTCTTTCAGCCTGTCCAGGAAGTCCGTTTCCAGCAGCAGATCCGTCGTCGCGTTGAGATAATATTTGTCGCCCGCTTCGCAGAACATGGCATGACGAAGCTGCGCAAAGAAATGCGCTTTACGCTGCGTCGCGGACATTGAGCAAAAATAGTCTTCGAGATCGACGTGAGGCATCGCCGTGGACAATACCTCCCAGGCAATGACGTTTTCGCTGCGCAGTGCCCGGATGGATTCGAACTTGTAGCCGGTTAGCATGATAAAAGTGCGTAACGCTCCGTGGTAAATTCAGAAGCTGCACATTTTATAAATTGTGAATTTGGCGGGATATTTATAAATAAAAATTGCTTATATATAGCGTTTTTATCTAATTTATAAACATTATAAAGGATTATATAATTTCAAAAAAGCCCGGCTGGAAGCCGGGCTTTGCGCGCGTTAGCCGCTGTTTTTGACGATTTTGATTTCCACCATGCCAATCCCAAGCTGGCGCGGGGCATGGCCGAGGATATTTCCTTCGTTAGTGGACTGCGGGTCTGGCGGCACGATCACCAGCGTATTGCTGCGCGAGGGGTTATCAAAATGCAGCGTGCTGGTGGAGACATCATTGCTCAGCGTCAGCATCTGTTCTTTATCACCGACGCGCACCGGAATAGGGCGGTTTGCATTGGGACCAAATGCCCTGGCGGTGATCACCAGATCGAATTTCTCCGGCAGCGGATGGGTATACTCAATTTTCACCTCATCCCCCAGCTGTGCGTTAGACCAGCGCCCCCAGGATTCGGGACGTGAAATTCCGCTGAACTGCTTCACCTCTTCCGGCGCGCCGGCAACATTGAAGATGAAGCTGTCTGCTTTGTAGCGAATGTCGTTGTCGACGATTTTCAGCAGGTCAACGTTGCGCTGATAGCGTGCGGTATCAATGACCGTATCGTTAAACGCGGTTTTTCCCTGCCACTGCGGTTTGTCAACGTGTTGCACGGTCTGCTCACCGCCGAGTTGCCCCTGAGAAACGCACCAGTCGGTGGACAGCGACAGCTGTTGCGACCAGAGCTGGCCCATTTTGTAGCACCTGTCGACCCAGACGAAATTATCGCGCGGGGCGAATTCCGCCAGCTGGAAGCGCAGCGGCGCGGAGTATTCGCTTTCCGGCAGCGGCTCGACGCGCTTATCCGACACGCGCAGCAGCAGAGGCAGGCGGAAATGGCTACCGGAGAAGGCGATCGTTTTTTTATCCCGATCGATGGTGAAATCGTTTATCTCTTTCGGGAAGTTCCACAGGCGAATGATATCCGGCTTCCATGCGAGGATTTTTTCCTTCATGTTGAGGAAGATTTCCGACAGGGACTGTCCCGACAGCGTGCTGCGGCCCAGGCCGATAAAGTTGTCGCCGCCCAGAATGTCGAGCACGGTAGCGCCGTTATCCATCGAGTTACGCTTAGCGGCAATGACCTCCTGCTGCGGTTTATCGCCGCGCAGTACAAAGAACAGGTTGCTGCGATCGCGCTTGTTCAGCTCATCCCAGGCGCTGTTTTTCATCGCCAGATGGTCAGACGACACGACGATGACCGTATTTTTGAAATAGGGCGACGCTTTAATTTTCTCGATTAACGCCGCGATATGCTCCTGGCTACAGGTTACGGCGCTGAATGACTTATTGTTTTTGCCGTCAATGTCGTAGCCCTTACGCTTACAGGTGCGCGAGACGAAACCATCCGGGTGGTGCGTGTCAACGGTCAGCGCAAACAGCGAGAAGCGTTTACCGGCGCGAGAAAGCTCCTCGAATTTCTTCCAGGTTTCATCCAGAACGGTATCGTCGTAAAAGCCCCAGTCGTTACGGTAAGCCGGATCGGCCACGGTAGTTTTCAGCTCTTCAGAACCGTACAGGTGATCGAAACCGTGGGATTTCAGGAACACGTCCTTCCCGGCGAAGCGCAGGTTAGCGCCCTGCATAAAGTAGTTTTCATAGCCCGAGTTTTTCAGGATATCGCCGAGGCATACGTTCTGCGGGAAGAAGCTCGACATTGAGGCGGAGGCGTTACCCTCAAACGGGGCGAACAGGGGGATGCCGCACTGGGAGGCCACCATCCCGGCAATGGTGTAATCCGTGCCGGGCAGCTGCGCGGTGTGGCTGAAGTCGAGGCCCTGATTTTTCAGCGCGCCGAGCTCCGGCGTCAGGTTCGGAAATGCCTCGTTGTCAAACCAGGTGCGCTCCAGACTCTCCCCGTAGATGTAGACCAGGTTGAGTTTGGGGTTGTCGATTTTTTTCGCCGGCTCTTTGTAATAGGCCGCGAAGTCCGGATCGCCATCGCGCGACTGGGATTTTACCAGCTCGGTAATCTGATGGAAGGCCGGGCTGGCATCCACGGAGGCCAGCGCCAGGCACAGCGCCAGCAGGCTGTAGCCATGGTGATGCGGGCGGTGACGGCGACGGCGCAGCACCCAGGCCAGCGCAGCGAAAATGCCCACCAGTGCGACCACCAGCCCCAGGCCGGGGAGAATGTATTTGCCCACGCCTGCGCCGGTGAGGCTGTTCGTCAGGGTGTAGAGCACCGCGTCGTTAATACCGTCGCCGGTAAAGTAGTCGCTGGCATATAAGGTAATGTTTAAAACAATAAAAATGCCGAGCACGACCAGGGTGGCAACAAACCACCAGGTGTGACGACCGGCTTTCCAGGCATAAACGCCGATGGATGCCAGAAAAAGGACAAGGGATAGTAACTCTGACAACAGCAGATCCTCATCATGCCGTACGCTTAGCCGGCTAATAGCTTATTTTTTTGGGTAATACACTGTAATTGCGATGTCGCTTAGCTGCAATTTTAGTGTCACGAAAGTGTGCTGTGGTTAGGATTTGGTTTATAAAATCGGTTTTTGAGGACGGTCGCATCCTGACAGACGGACGCTGAGGCGGTAGAGAAAGAGAAAAATGCACGCTTCACGCCGCGCTGAAGGAGTAACGTCATAAACGCGGCGTGTTGTGGCAGAAAACGGGGGTCAGGAGAGGAAATTAACGCCCTGTTTCAGCACCAGATCGCAAGCTTTTGTTTTCACCTGTTTTGCCAGAGAGGAGTTTCCAAGGGTGCTCAGGTTCAGCTGCTGACCATTTTGCGCGTTCAGCAGGCCCTGAATACCGTCCATATAGTTGGTATCCGCTTTCTGCTCCTGGGTGTCCAGGCCCAGCTTGCCCAGCACCTGATTCTTAATGTTTTCGGTATCGGTCACGGACGCCAGCTTCTGCTTCGCACAGTATTCCAGGATGCCCGCCGCGTTGTTCATCGTGCCGGCGCTCAGGCTTTGGGAACTGTTGCCCAGCAGACCGGTGAGGGATGAGGCGGACAGCCCGCCCTGAGACGTGCCGCTCTCTTTGGTTAACTCATTCGCCGCGCTGGAAAGCGACTCCTGCCATGAAGCGGCCTGCGCTGCGCCAGCCACCAGCAGGGCGCCAGAAAGAATGCTGATAAAAAACTGTTTTTTCATAATGACTTACTCAATAGGGCCGGAAGGGGCTCCAGTATATACCTCTGCTCCTCCGGCGCTCCCTGGAAATGTCTTAATACTCTTTGCCGGTGACGCGGCTGCGGTAGCTGTCCCAGTCGAAGATGACGTACAGGCTGTTGCCCAGCTTCATGCGGTCCATCACCCGCTCGCCCAGCAGGCGGGTCATCTCGTCGATATTGTGGTTCGTCAGCATACCGGTGGGGCGTTTTGACGACGAACGGCGATCGACAATCTGGTTGATGATCACTTTTTCGTAGCGGGATTCGGTCTGGACGCCGATCTCGTCGATCACCAGCAGATCCACGTTACTTAAATCATTCAGCAGCTGCTCTTCGCTGGTTTCGCGGTTGCTGAAGGTGTCCTTCATGGCTGACATGATGTCGGCCACGGTGATAATCAGCACTGATTTCCCGCGCAGCAGCAGCTCGTTGCAGATAGCGGCCGCCAGGTGATTTTTCCCGGTGCCGGGCTTACCGCTAAAGATGAAGCTGGCGATGTTGCCGTCAAATTCATCCACGTACTGGCGCGCCTGGTTAAGGGCGTTCATCTGCCCCTGCGATTCGACCTTATAATTGTCGAAGGAGCAGTTCTGGTGCAGGGGGCGAATGCCCGAGCGGTTAAAGGTGCGCTGCATTTTCATCGCGCGGTTTTCGCGGGCGAGGGCAGCCGCACGGATTTCACCCTGCTCTTTTTGCCACGCCAGCAGCTCTTCACCGGTGGTGAAGGCGGGCTTCACGTTAGCTGGCATCATCTTCTGCAAACGTTTCATCAGGTCGCCGACGTTTTTCATTTCGCACCTCGGAATCCATCAGGAATTTTTTTGTCCGGTTCTGAAAAGGCATTGATATCACGTTTTGGCTGGCCGTTGGTGCTGGCGCGGTTGATTTGCAGGCTGCGCGCAAGCTTTTGCTGCCACTGAACATGGTGGAATACTTTTCCTTCAGCCTGCCAGTAAGCGGTAAAGGCCGCCAGCTCTTCCGGCGTCGCGGGCTGCGAGAGGGCTATTCCCCATAAGGCCGCCTGGCGCTGAAAATCGGCATCCGGCTGCCAGCCAGCGTACATGGGAAATTTTCCCATCGGCACGGCCACCGGGGCGCTGGTGGGTTCGTCAAAAAACTGATTATCCAGCATGACGTCGCTCGCCGGACGCGAGAGCCTCGCTTCAATGTCCAGAAGCTGCGCCAGACGTTCCGGCGTGACCGCATAAAACGCCGGGGCGTTGTCGGCAAATACCGCGAGCGTGCCGCCTTCGGCGCGCGTCAACACACCGCGAGGGTCGCGCATAAAGGCATCAATGCCAGCAATGCTGGTGGTCAGGATTCTGGAGGACATAACACTTTCTCAACTGATTACTACGGGCGTGATTGAGGGTTATGGTAGCACAGAGAGAGAGGAGGAAAGGAGAGGATTTCCCCGGCGGCGCTGCGCTACCGGGGCAACAATCAGAGGCGCTGTTTACGCGATGATGTTGAGCGTCACGTCGATATTGCCGCGCGTTGCGTTAGAGTACGGGCATACGATGTGGGCGGCATCCACCAGCTTTTTGGCTTCCGCAGCGTCCATCCCTTCAACGTGGATGTTCAGCTTCGCTTCGATACCGAAACCGGTTGGCAGCGGCCCGATCCCCACTTCGCCTTCAATAAAAGCGTCTTTTGGCAGGGCGAATTTATCGCGGGCTGCAACGAACTTCATCGCGCCCAGGAAGCAGGCAGAGTAGCCCGCCGCGAACAGCTGCTCAGGGTTAGTGACTTCTCCCCCCATGCCGCCCATCTCTTTTGGCACGCCCAGCTTGACGTCCAGGACACCATCGGAAGAGGTTGCGCGACCGTCACGGCCTCCGGTTGCTTTGGCTTTGGCAGTGTAGACAACTTTTTCTAAAGACATGGCAGGTTCCTCATCTTGTGTTTAAGTGCGCTATTAAATAGCGCACGATGTATGTGGTTAAAATTAGACGCGTAAAGTATAGCCTTACGCGCGATGCAGCTGTTGGCGCAGCAGTTCGAGCTGTTGTTTAAGTGCCAGCATGGTGTCGGTATCACACTGCGCGGCGCAGCCCACGGCATGCGGGATCGTCACGGCCTGCTGTTGCAGATCCCGACCCGCGTCGCTCAGGGTGACGGCAACCTGACGTTCGTCCTGACGGGAGCGCTGGCGGGAGATCAGTCCTGCGCTTTCCAGGCGTTTCAGCAGGGGCGTCAGCGTGGCGGAATCCAGAAACAGCCGCTCGCCAATGTCCGACACCGTAATATCATCCTGCTCCCACAGCACCAGCATCACCAGGTATTGCGGGTAGGTCAGGTTAAGCGGTGCCAGCAGTTGCCGGTACAGCTTGTTAAGCGCCAGGTTTGCCGAATAGAGGGCAAAACAGAGCTGGTTATCCAGCAGAAGCGCATTGGTGGTGTCGTTCGTTTTTGCGTCCATGGAATGAATATAGATAGTGCGCGACACAATTGCAAGCGATTTTATTATACACGCGGACGTTTACGGTAAAGCCATAATCCGGGTATCGACAGACCGATTGAGAGCGCGCCCACAATCGACGAGGCCTTAAGGAAGTTGCTCAGGAGCAGGATCATTTGGGGTTCGCTGTAGCCAAAGTGACTGATTTTTACGGCGGATATCATTGCCGTATAGGCCGAAATGCCCGGGAACATAGGAATGACTGCCGCCACGGTGAACACCTTCGGGTGTGCCAGATACCAGCGTGACCACTGGATACCGATGCTGCCGACCAGCATGGCGGCAATAAACGTCGACCATTCGATATTAAAGCCCGCGGTCATCATCACCATACGCGAGCCGTGGCCAATGGCGCCGAGCAGCGCGCACCAGGGTAACGCACGCTGTGGGACGTTAAACACCATCGCAAATCCAACGGCGGGAAGGGCTGCCAGGAGCATGTCCTGCGACAGTGCGAGCAGAAAATCTATCACGCCCATCCGCGTAACCCCCACATCGTCATTGCCATGACCACCCCGATACAGGTTGCCAGCGTCAGCAGGCTGGCTATCGCCCAGCGCGCCAGACCGGTATTGATATGGCCTTTAAACATATCAGCGACGGCGTTGATTAAGGGAAAACCCGGCAC
Organism: Enterobacter cloacae complex sp. P15RS; assembly: GCF_014895905.1. Classification (NCBI taxonomy): domain Bacteria; kingdom Pseudomonadati; phylum Pseudomonadota; class Gammaproteobacteria; order Enterobacterales; family Enterobacteriaceae; genus Enterobacter; species Enterobacter cloacae complex sp. P15RS. The sequence goes on from NZ_JADBQL010000030.1 coordinate 82,785, forward strand.
CAGCAGCAATACGCTGGCGGCCATCGCAACCGTAGGCGTGCTGGCGAAGACGGGCTGGCGCAGCAGCAGGCCGGAGACGGTTGTCGCCACAAAGGCCGTAATACAGAAGTTAATCTGCGGATGCAGCTGCCTGTGGGTCAGAAGCTGGCGGACGTACATCGCGATACTGCTGGCAAAGAAGGTCACTACCGCGCCGTCCCACCCGCCGTTGTTGAGCTTACAGAAGCAGGCGCAGGACAGCCCCACCATCAAAACAACCAGCCAGCGCGGATAGCGCAGGGGTTTGATTTGGTTGAAACGTTTTTCTATCTCCCGGAGATCGAGCAGCTTGTGTTCGGCGAGGATCACGATGTGCTGCACTTCCGTTACCACGTGCATGTTAATGCCGCGATCGTGATTTTTACGCGTGGAGGTCAGGCACTGTCCGTCCTTAATGGTGGTCAGCACAATGGCATTTGACGAGATGGAACTCTCCACGCTGTCCATCCCCAGCGCCAGCCCGAGGCGCGTGGAAAGTTCTTCGACGAGGGCGCTTTCTGCCCCGTGCTGTAAGAGGAAAAGCCCGCACTGAATACATAGCCGCGTTGCGGCACGCTGCGTAGACCGATCTGCCTGCATGAAACGCCCTGAAAAGAAGAGAGATTGCTTACTTTTAACACAAAGTGCGGTGGCCGTTGTGCTGGGCCAGATCAAGATTTGTGCGATTGGTTGCGCGTCTGAAGTCAGGAAGAGAAAACGTATTTTATTTATTTAATGAATATAAACGAAGGATATATATAAATAATACATTAAGTATTTCTAATTTCATATTGTCGATATTTTCAGGTGGTTTTAATTAAATATTTATGGTCTTTATGCGATATTAAGCCAGTATTGGGC